>JABDRL010000348.1 GCA_013041765.1 Dactylosporangium sp.
GCCCCCCACCGTGGATGTCGAACTCGTCCCCACGATACCGCCAGGCCATCGCGGAGCACTCGATGTGCCATCCCGGCCGGCCGGGGCCCCAGGGCGACGGCCAGCTGGTTTCTGCCGGTTCATCGGCCTTGACGCCCTTCCACAGGGCGAAGTCCAACGGATCTCGCTTGGCCCGAGCGGGACCGTCCGCCGCTGGCTCCATGTCGCTGGGACGTCGGCCGGACAGCGAACCGTACTCGGGGAACGACCGCACGTCGAAGTAGACGTCCCCGCTGCCGTCCGCGGCGGCGTAGGCATGCCCCTTGTCGATCAGACGCCGGACGAGTTCCAGCATCTCGGGGATGTGCCCGGTCGCTCTCGGTTCGTAGGTCGGCGGCAGCACCCCCAGCGCGTCGTAGTCGGCGGCCAGCACGCGCTCGTTGGCATAGGCGATCTCCCAGAAGGGTCGCCCCTCTTCGATGGACTTTGAAATGATCTTGTCGTCGATATCAGTGACATTTCGGATGAATGTCACTGTGTACCCGGAGTGCAGCATCCACCGGCGAAGCACGTCGTAATTCACGCTCGACCGCAAATGACCGATATGCGGCACCGACTGCACGGTGAGACCACACAGGTAGATCCCGACCTCGCCAGGCCTCTGCGGAACAAAGTCCCGCACCGATCGGGTCGCGGTGTCATACAAGCGCAGTGTCACGGTTGCCAGCGTAGCCGCCCAGGTGCCCAGCCACCGCGACTGACCCACCGGCCTCCCGCCACGCTCACCGGCGCGGCGCGGCGCGTGGCCGTACTACCCTCGGACCGGCCCGGCAGCC
This sequence comes from Dactylosporangium sp., assembly GCA_013041765.1. Taxonomy (GTDB): domain Bacteria; phylum Actinomycetota; class Actinomycetes; order Mycobacteriales; family Micromonosporaceae; genus JABDRL01. The sequence continues at coordinate 816 of JABDRL010000348.1, forward strand.
CGCAGCCCGCACAGGAACCTGTCCCACTCTTGGACCGAAATCACCAGGCCGGCACTGTCCGGGCTACTGGAATCCCATATTCTGACACCAGCCCCGGTCCGCTCAACCTCAATACAGGCTGTCGATTCGCAGAAACTGCTGCGTCTGGCCCGCCCCGGCGGGCCTTCTGCCGTCGACATGGCGCCTCCAATCAGATCCCACGGGGATACTCTACCTTTTCATCAAGGTCAATGTAAAAGACGACGGTGGTGGCACATGAGAATCCATGTCCCACCACCGTCACCTCGGTCCGGCTATTTGGGGACGCTCCGAGGAACCACGAATCCGTCGTCCGCCACAGTATTGATGAACTCGTTCCAGCCTTGAGTCCCGAACGCGAGTCCCACCAACGACGCACCTGCGGTATCCGTCATATACACCCACCGGCCGGACGCCCCGACGCCTATGCAGGCCGACGATTCGCAATAGGAGCTGACCGCCCACCGAGGACAGCCGTTGTCGAGCTCCATCAAAGCCCCTTCCCGTGTTTCATCAACCACAGGCATAATCCAGACGGAGATCCCGTTGCATCTTGCCCTACGGTGTACCCAGGACTACCGCCACCTGGAATTACGCAGACAATCGGGCGGACGGCAGACGCTTTGCGAAAGCTTAGCCCAAGGCTTCGGTTCACGGGACGATAGCGTCCAAACTCGCAGATCAGGGCGCCCCGACAGGCCGCCCGAGCGGAATCGCGGCACTCCGCTCCGCCCCCGCCTCGTTCCATTGATCACGAACGCGTCCAGCGGAAAAGGCCTGGGTCCGCCTCTCGATGACGAAGATGGATTCCTCCTGGCCAAGGGCACAGGACCACAGCCGCTCGAAGGCGATCCGATGCCTGGAGACCCGCTCCAGGTCCTCGACGACCTCGTCATCGGTGAAGTTCTCCCGGTACAGCAGCGATCCTCGCCCGTCCTCGAGGTCGAGAATTGAAAACGCTCCGGTAAGCACGAACGGCGCTCCCGCGGTGAACGGCACCACTCGAATCATTACTTGATTTGCCCCGGCTCGGCGGAGCAAGGCATCGAACTGCTCCGCCAGGACATCGGGTTCGCTAACCTCACGGTGCAGAATCGACTCGTCAAGAACAACCATCAACTTCGGCCGATCATCCCGAGCGAAGAACTCCTGCTGGCGCCGCATCCGAACCTCGTGACGGACCTCGACGTCAGATTCGGTCAGCTGCTGACCGACGTAGTCTCGCAGAATTGCCGCGGCATACCGGGGCGTCTGCAACAGTCCCGGAACGACCACGATGTTGAACATCCGGATCGCCTTGGCCTCGGTCTCAAACTGAATCAGCCGCTGGAGGCCATCCGGAAGATGTCCTCGATATCGCTGATCGAACCACCAGGAGTGCCGATGACGCGAAACTTTCGCGTCATTGACCAGTTCCCGCACGATGGTCTGGTCGGTGATTTCGAGATGCGCGAGAAGAGCCCGGAGATCGGTAGCGGAGATCGTCACTTCCCCGCTCTCGATCCGCATAAGTTTGGACACCGACCATTCCATCGCCCAGGCGACCTGCCCCTGCGTCAGCCGCTTCGCGTCCCGAGCCGCCCGGAGTGCAAGTCGCACCCGGCGCCTGGCGACCGCTGGCGACTCGGCAGAGGTCATGGCGCCTCACCTTCCGAAGGCACGCGACGGGTCCCCTCAGGACCGCCCGCTGCTGTGTCCCTCGCGTGCGCGGACCAGCGCCCGCTGGACTTGGCCGAAAACTCGGGCGTCGTCCGAACTGTAAAGCAGGACGTCGTGGTTGTGATAGACCGCCCGCAATTCCTGGGCGCGGGGACGGATTCTCATGCACGCACCGCCCACCGCCGAAGGCGTTGCCACCAGCAGCACCGCGAGTAGCCACGCCTCCACGGAATTCAGCAGCGACCAGCTGAGCGCGACAATGATCAATGCGCCGGTGGCCGTGTGGATAGATGCGGTCACCGTTCGATCCAGGGAGTGCCGGACGACTCGAAGTTCCCTCAGGTCCTGGACGTTGAACCGCTGCGGATAGGGAGTCAGGACCTCGAACGCCTCGTGAGTGATGAACGCGTCTGGTCCTCGGTAGTACAGGGGCATAGCTCCTTCCTCCTCCGGCCGACGTGTTGCGCGAAGGGCGGAGACTGGGCCACGATTGGCGTCAGAGACATCTCCCACCCCCGCTCACAGCGCCGAGACAGGACGTCACCCGGTAGCGGCCGAGTGCCATCGTTTCTTCGCGTCAACTCTGCGTATCGAACCGCGACTACAGTATGTACTTGCCCCCTCACTGATCGCCAGTATGCAAGGAGCCATATCGCTGGTTGCGCTATGGTCGTCAGCGGGAAGGCATCGTGCGACGAAGAAGATCACGATGCCTCTGAGCGGCACAAACGACCGTGGGGGCCGCTGCGGCGGCCCCCACGTGAGTGAACTGTCATGATTCCCTATTCAAAGGGAATCAGCGACGACCGATGGTCAGCACCGGCTGAGCGGTCTCCGCGAAGAAGTCGTTGCCCTTGTCATCGACCACGACAAACGCGGGGAAGTCGACAACCTCGATCTTCCAGATGGCCTCCATGCCGAGCTCCGGATATTCCAGCACCTCGACCTGCGTGATGCAGTCCTTGGCCAAGCGAGCGGCCGGTCCGCCGATCGAACCGAGGTAGAACCCGCCGTTACGCTGGCATGCCTCAGTGACCTGCCGGGACCGGTTGCCCTTCGCCACCATCACCAGCGATCCGCCGGCGGCCTGGAACCGCTCAACGTAGGAGTCCATGCGCCCCGCGGTGGTCGGTCCGAACGAGCCGGCCGGGTATCCCTCCGGCGTCTTGGCGGGCCCGGCGTAGTAGACGGCGTGGTCACGCAGGTACTGCGGCATCGGTTCCCCCGCGTCCAGCCGCTCGGCGATCTTCGCGTGGGCGATGTCCCGCGCGACGACCAGCGGGCCGTTCAACGAGAGCCGCGTCTTCACCGGATGCCTCGACAGCTCCGCGCGGATCTCCGCCATCGGCCGGTTGAGGTCGATATGCACCGTCTCACCGTCGACGTCGGTGTCCGTGGCGTCGGGGAGGAAGCGCGCGGGGTCCGTCTCCAGGCGTTCCAGGAACGCGCCCGCTGCCGTGATCTTCGCAACAGCCTGCCGGTCGGCCGAGCAGGATACCGCGATACCCACCGGGCAGGAGGCGCCGTGCCGCGGCAACCGCACCACCCGCACGTCGTGACAGAAGTGCTTCCCGCCGAACTGTGCCCCGATGCCGAACTGGCGGGTCAGTTCGAGGATCTCGGCCTCCAGATCGAGGTCACGGAAGCCGTGGGCACTCATGGATCCCGCGACGGGCAGGGTGTCCAGATACTTCGCCGAGGCGAGCTTGGCCGTCTTCAGCGTATGCTCCGCCGACGTGCCACCGATGACGACGGCGAGGTGGTACGGCGGGCAGGCCGCGGTGCCGAGCGAGCGCAGTTTCTCCTCCAGGAAGCGCATCATGCTCGTCGGATTCAGCAACGCCTTGGTCTCCTGGTACAGGAAGGTCTTGTTGGCCGACCCTCCGCCCTTGGCCATGAACAGGAGCTTGTACTCGTCGGCGTGTCCCGCGGGGTCTTCGGCGAAGATCTCGATCTGGGCGGGAAGGTTGTTGCCGGTGTTGCGTTCCTCCCACATCGTCAGCGGGGTGACCTGGGAGTACCGCAGGTTCAGCGTGGTGTAGGCATCGAAGACCCCCCGCGCGATCGCCTCCTCGTCCCCACCGTCCGTCAGCACGTGCCGACCACGCTTGCCCATGATGATCGCGGTACCGGTGTCCTGGCACATCGGCAGCACGCCGCCGGCCGAGATGTTCGCGTTGTGCAGCAGGTCCAGCGCCACGAACCGGTCGTTCGGAGATGCTTCCGGATCGGTGAGGATGGCACCGACCTGGGCAAGGTGCTCCGGCCTCGAATAGTGCGCGATGTCGTGCATCGCTGCGGCCGTCAACGCGGTCAGCGTGGACCCGGCCACGGTAAGGAACTGCCGGCCTCCCGGTCCCTCTTCGACGGCAATGCCATCGGTGGTGACCAATCGGTACTCGGTCTCATCGTGGCCGAGCGGGAGCAAAGGAGAATACACGAATTCAGGCACGATCGGCAGCCTAGCGCGGTCGCCCCGGGCGAATGAGCCAGGCAACGCTAAGAGGCTGGCCCGCACCGGATGCGGCGGCCGTTCAGGGGGTTCCGGTGAACGCGACCACGCCGACTTTCCGTCCCCGGCCAAGGACCAGGCCGGATTCCCCGCATCCGAGGACATCGGCGGACAGCCGCGCCGAAAGCAGCTTCTTTCCGGATCCGGGGGCATAGGCAACGGCCCGACCGATGTCCTGGTCCAGCACGATCGCCGCGGCCGGGCACAGCGTGAGCGCCGCCCGCGCCGGGAGCGGGTGGGTCCACCGGACAGCGCCGGTGGCGAGGTCGACCGCGTGCACCGCCTTCCGATCGGCGCTCCGGACCAGGGCCGAATGCTCGTCGGCGACCTGCACGGCCTCGTCTGCCGCGCCGACCCACACCTCGCGCCCGTCGGCGGCTGACAGCAGGACCGGACGCCCGTCGGCTCTGGTGACGGCGAGGGTGCCGCCGCCGCCCGCCGGAGCCCGACGTTGCTCGCAGCCCGCGCCCGTCACCGTGTGCGGGTCGTACCCCGTGCGCCGCCACACCACGGTCCCGCTGGACGCGTTGCGCCCTTCGATCGTGAACTTGCACCCGCCGTCGGCGGGCTCCGCCGTGGTCACCACCGCCCGTCCCCCGACGATGGTCACGCGGGCGTCGGCACCGGCCGGGATGGCCGAGAGACGCTTGCCGGCGGTCAGGTCCAGTACCTCCACCCGTCGCTCCGCGGAAAGCCCGAGCAGTGCTGGCAGGGCCGCCGGCACGGTCGCTGGGGCGTCGCCGAAGGCTCCGCCGGGGCTTCGGGTGCCCACCACATCGTGGTTGGCCCCCGTGTTGGTTCTTCCGAGGCCGGGAACCGTCAGCTTCCACCGCACCGCGCCGTCCAGCGGCGCCCGGGATGCCAGCACGCACGGGCCAGAACCGGCGCAGCCCAGCGTCAGCACGGCGGTACGAAACGTCCAGGCCCCGATCGCCGACTCGTCCCGCCAGCGCGCCGAGCCGGTGGCCGGGTCGAGGGCCTCCAGACCGTGGCCCCGCCGGCCGGCCAGGACCATGGCGGTGTCCCCGTCGCCCGCGATGGCGCTCCAGTCCGCCGACGCGCGCCACAACTCCCGGCCGGTACGGGTGCCCCGGGCCTGGACGGTGCCGCGGATCAGGATGATCGTGGCATCGTCCAGAACGATGGCGCTGGCCGGCTGGTCCCCAACCGTCGTCGTCCACTCAGGCTCCGGGCTGGACAGTGATCCCGCCCGGTCCAGAAAGGCCAGCAGATCTGGCACCGGATTCGTGCCCGTGACCAGGAAATACGAGATCACCAACGCGAGGACACCAATCACGCCGAACGCCGCCTCGAACCGGTTGAGAAGCGCGTTCTTGGCCACGGGTCACACGATAGAGCCTTCGGCCGGACCGGTGCCGTCCGCGACGCTCGCCTGACCGGTTTGGGCTTGGTGTCCGGTCCCCCGATGGTTTCCCAGCATGATCATCACAAGTCCGGCAGTGGCCCAGCAGACCAGGGTCACCGCCGGCCCGGCAGCTCCGGCCCCGTCGAAGTAGGACACCTCGCGCAGCAGGGTGCTGCCGGCTCCGGGCGGCAGCAACTGTCCCAGCTGTCCCCACGGCTGCGGCAGCAGTTCCGGAGCCGAGGAGACCCCGGAGAACGGGTTGCCGACGGCCAGCATGAGGAGACCGCCGATCCCGAGTCCGGCGGGTCCGAGCAGAGTGGAGAGACCGAGCACGGTGCCCGCCATCGCCAGGGCGAGCAAACCGATCACTCCGGCGTTCGCCAGGTAGTTCCCGGATAGCGCGTCCATGCCGTATTGCAGCACGCCGGTTCCGACGAGGGCCGCCAGCACAGAGAAGGTCACGACACCGACCAGTCTCCCCAGCCGTCCCCTGACGACGAACATCAGCAGCGCGCCGACCAGCAGACTGGTCAGGACCACGGGAAGAAAACCTGCGGCGAAGCCGACGCCTCGGGGATCGTCCTCGGTGGTCGGCACGACATCGACCACGGCCACCCGCCCGCCCTGACCGAGTTCCTGCGCGACCGGTGTCAGCAGCTGGGCGACCACCGGACTCGCCGCGGAAGCAAGGTGCAGGGACAACCCGTCGGCGCCGACGATGAACGCGGCGTACGCCTCGTGGTCGCGCAGCATCTCGTCGGCTTCGGTCTCGCTGCTCACCAGGGTTGTCGTGAACGCCCCGGGCCGCTGGTCCGCCAGCGTGTCGGCCAACCGGGTCGCCGCGGCGGCCGGCCCGGCGATGATGATGGGGAGGTCCCGCGGGGCGGTGTTGACCGCTGGCCACGCGAACAGCGTCACCAGAAGGGCCTGCACGAGCACGGCGAAAACGGCCACGACGAGGGCGTGACGCGGCATGGGGCTTCGGCCACCGAGTGCGGTCTCGGCCATACCATCCTCCTAAAACGAATCAACGTTCTCTATTCCTTGCCAGCGTGTACTCCGGTTCTGGCGTTGTCAAGAAACGAATGTTCATTTTATATTGATCGCATGCCTCGCGTCTCGGAAGCCCATCTCGAAGCCCGCCGCCGCCAGATTCTGGAGGCCGCCCGCACCTGTTTCGTCCGCTCGGGCTTCCACGCCACCTCGATGCAGGATGTCATCGCTGCGGCCGACCTCTCGGTCGGAGCGGTGTACCGCTACTTCCCCAGCAAGCACGCGCTGGTCCAAGCCATCGCCGAGGAGGCCATTGGAAGGATCGCGGTGTCCACCGAGCGATTGATGGCACTCGAGCCGCCGCTGCCGCTCCTGGAACTGATAGACGAGATTCTGCGATTCGTCGACCAGGAAACGGCTCCCGATCGGGGCGTCATGCGCATGGCCGTGCAGGTCTGGGGTGAGGCCCTGGTCGACGACCAACTCGCCGGCACGGTCGCCTCGGTCTACGGCCATCTGCGGAATCGCTACACCGCCGTAGCGGCGCGGGCCCAGGCCCGGGGGGAACTGGAGGCAACGGCGGATGCCCCCCAGGTCGCATCCATCCTGTTCGGACTGACCCTCGGCTACGGACTCCAACGAATGCTTCTCGGAGATGTTGACCGGGGTGCATATCTTGCCGGATTCCGGCAGCTACTGTCACTGCGGGAGTCCGGGCCGGAACGCTGACAAACCCCACGGTTGCCCCCGGACGTCGCCGAGGAAACCTGCGACACTTACCCCGTGACGTTCCCGCAGCAGCCGCAGCACTCCAATCCCGACCCCGCGGCCAAGCCGCCAGCACCGATCGGGTCGGGCACACCGCCCCCGTACCCGGCCGGTCCGCCGCGGTTCGGGTACGCGACGCCGCCGGCTCAGGGCATGCCGGCGCCGGGATACCCACACCCAGCGATCGTTCCCCCACCCACCGCACCGTCGGGTCAGCCCCTCGCCGAATTCGGCGACCGGCTCCTGGCGCGGCTGCTGGACGGAGTCATCGTCGGAGTAGCCAGCCTCGTCCTCATGGTTCCCCTGTTCCTCTGGATATCCGTGGCCATCGTCGACTCTGTGGAGTCGACTTCCCCGAACGGCCTGGCCCTGGCACTCAACATCATCGGTATCTACCTCGGCGTGCTGCTGCTGTCACTGCTGATGAGCTACATCTACGAAGTAGAGATGGTGTTCCGTACCGGCCAGACGATCGGCAAGCGGGTCATGAAACTCCAGATCGTCCCCGTCGGCAACGAGACGATGGACCGGGGTATGGTCGCTCGCCGGTGGTTGGCCGCCCAACTCGGTGGCGTCCTCATCCCAGGCTTCGCCTGGGTGGACGGGTTGTGGCAGTTGTGGGACCAGCCCTGGAAGCAGTGCCTGCACGACAAGTTCGCCAAGACCGTTGTCGTCCGGCACGATCCGGTGAAGGGCTTGGCGTGAGCGACATCGTGCCCGGGTGGTACAAGGACCCGGTCGACCCCACCATCCAACGCTACTGGGACGGCGAGATCTGGATCGGCGAGGCCATTCCCGCCGAGGCCGTGCCGCCGGCGTCCCCACCCGTCGTCGACCCCGATCCAGCCCCGACGGACCCGCTCCCGGCCGTTGAGGTTTCGCCTGGCTCGAAGGCCCCGGACGCCCCGCCCGGGCCGGTGTCGGCGCCTCGCCCGCACGGCTTCGTGCTCGCACCGGTCTCGGCCCGGTTCGTCGCCCGGCTCATCGACATTCTGGTGGTACTCGGACTCAACATTCTGGTCAACGGCTGGTTCGTCGCGCAGTACGTCCGAGAAATCATGCCAATCGTCGACGAGATCCAACGCCGGATCGTCGAAGGTGAATCCGCGACCGGAGTGGACGTTCCCAGCCGGGTCGGCTGGTTCCAGGTCGCGATCCTGGGGATCGCGACCGCCCTGTGGTTCGCGTATGAGGTGCCGTCGATCGCCGACACCGGCCAGACGCTGGGCAAGCGCCTGATGCACATCAAGGTGGTCCGGATCGAAAGCCAGGAACCGCTCGGCATCAGACGGTCCTGGCGCCGCTGGAATCCGCTGGGCCTGCCCTCGTTGCTCTGGGGCTGCTACGGGTTTGGCCTCTTCCTGCAGGCGGCGGACCTGATAGTCGGCCTGCTCGACCGGCCCCTGCACCAGGCCCTGCACGACCGGTCCGCAGGAACGCTCGTCGTCCAGGTGGGCACGGCACCAAGCGGTTCCGAATCGCCTGACCAGACACCATGACCAGACAGGACAGCCCGCGTGACCCGGTTGACCCGAGCAGATCTTGACGCCCTGCCCACCTACGTCCCGGGGAGGACCGTCCCCGGAGCCATCAAGCTGGCGAGCAACGAGGTGCCCTACGGCCCGCTGCCCGGGGTCGTCGACGCCATCGCCCAGGCCTCCCAGAACACCCACCGGTACCCGGACATGGGGGTGGTCGCCCTGCGGGAAGCCATCGCGGACCGGCTCGGAGTCGATCATGACCGCGTGGCCACCGGCTGTGGCTCGGTCGCACTCACCGAGCATCTCACCCGGACCGTCTGCCTGCCCGGTGACGAGGTCGTCCACGCGTGGCGGTCGTTCGAGGCGTACCCGATCATCACAGCGACCGCGGCGGCCACCGGCGTTCGGGTGCCCAACACCCCCACCCACGGACATGATCTTCAAGCGATCGCCGCGGCCATCGGCCCACGCACCCGACTGGTGCTGATCTGCAATCCCAACAATCCCACCGGGACGGCACTGTGCCGAGCCGAACTCGACGGGTTCCTGGCGGCGGTGCCGCCCAGCGTCCTGGTGGTGCTCGATGAGGCGTACCGAGAATTCGTCACGGACGCCGAGGTGCCAGACGGCATCACCGACTACGGCGACCGGCCCAACGTCGCCGTGCTGCGGACCTTCTCCAAGGCCTGGGGGCTCGCCGGGCTGCGCGTTGGCTATCTCGTCGCGCATCCGGAGGTCACGCGCGCTACCAGCAAGGTCATCACTCCGTTCTCGACGTCCGCCGTGGCCCAGTCCGCCGCGCTGGCGGCCCTGCGCGCCGAGACGGAGATGGGCCGCAGGGTCAAGCTGGTCATCGCCGAGCGCGAGCGGGTCACGGCGGCCGTCGACCGCCTGGTGCCCGGGGTGCCGGCCAGCCAGGCGAACTTCGTGTGGCTGCCGCTGGGCGCACGGTCCGCCGACTTCGCCGCCAGCTGTGAGCGTTCCGGAATCATCGTGCGGGCGTTCGCCGGGGACGGGGTGCGGGTGACCATCGGTACGCCGGAGGAGAACGACGACTTCCTCCGGGTGCTCGCCGGCTGGACCGGGTCCAGGTAGGGCACGGCCCCGCGGTCAGGCCCCGACCAGCAGCACGGTGCTGGACGCGTAGTAGTAGTGGGTGTCGTCGTCGCTTTCCTTCGTGCTGGCCAACCGCTCGATCGCGAGAAAGCCATTGTGGTTGTACACGAATCCGGCAAGCCAGTTGTCGCCGTAGCGCTCGGGCGCATCGATCATGATTTTCACTCGCCCACTGTGGAGATCGACGACGGCGATGTCCCGGTCGTCGTCCGCGAGGTAGACCGAGGAACCGTCGACGGCCAGGAGCAGGGCGGGCCGCGTTGATATCCACAGGAAGGCGCCGCTGCTGCGGGAGTGTGCCCAGACGTACCCGTTGAGCATGGGTTCCACTCTGACGTCGCCGCTGATCAGGGTGAGGTCGGCGGTCGCCCCCTGCTCCAGCTCGATAGCGCCGGTCACCGAGAGGCTGTAGGTCTGCGCGACAATCCCGACCTCACCCCGGGCCGATTCCACGGGAGAGACCACATCCGCCGTTGCCGCCGCCCGGAACAGCTGGCAGCGCGAGCGCCCCAGGCGACACGAGACCGGCTGGACGTACCAGTTCGCTTCCCGGTCGGGTCCGGCGGAAGCCCCGGCCGGCCGCCACCGACGGAGGAAGATCCCGGTCGCGGCGTCGAAGACCTCCAGGTTGGCCGGGACGGCGCAGGAATCCTTCACGACGTAGGTTGTTTCACCCGTCCAGTCGACCCGGTGACAGCCGGAAGTCCCGGAAAAGACCTGTGCCCACCGCTCGGCGCCGGTCCGCGGATCGTAGGCGTGGAGCTGGTCCCGGCCAGCGACCAGAAGGACCAGAGCGCCGTCGGTCGCCGAGACCGCCGTGAACATCCCCTCCGGGGCGTACACGGTCTGTCCCCCGGTACGACGACCGCGATAGATCTCCTCCGGATCGGGCTCCACGTGGGTCTGCCAGTTGACCGTCCCGGTCGCCGCCTCCAGCGCGACCACCGCCCCGTCCGACCACTTGGTGATCACGAGGGCCGGGCCGCCCCACAGAAAGGGGCGTTCCACCCCGATGACGCCGACGGCCTCGGCCGGCCAGCGCCGGAAGGACCAGTGCGGGGTCACCTGCCGGGTCGCGGTCACCGGGGTCTCCGCCCACACCTTGCGCTGCTCGGCGAACACCCTGAGGCGTCCCTCGACGATGATCGGCGCGGACCCCAGCTCGCCGTAGGGCAGCGCCTCCGCCTCGGCCGGCGAGGGCAGGGGGGTGGTCGCCCGGCTGAGGTTCTCTGCGGGACGGAGCGTCCGGTACCCCGTGAAGGTGACCGCCAGCAGGATCGCCAGCACCGTAAGCACGCCGCCGATCCTGCGGTTACGACGCGACCAGCGGGCCGGGCGCCACCTCGCTACCGGTGCTATCGGCATCAACACACCTCCGCGGGCACCCTACCTGGCGGTGCTCCGGGCGCTGCGGCGTTGGCCCGTCATGGCGAGGTCTCCGGCGGCACCGGGAGGAGTTCCAGCACCCGGAGGTCCCCCAGCAGTTCCTCCATGCCACAGCACCCGCTGAATCCCCGCCAGAGCGGACGCTGGACCTCCAGGTTCCGGGTGACGAGGGCGACGAGCGGCGACGGGTCGGTACTGCCCAGCAACTCGGCCAGCTCCGCGGCTTCCATGCCGGTGTGGGCCGCGAGGACCGCGGCGAGGACGTTGAGGAACCCGTGGTTGACCAGTCCGGTCTCCGGATCGGTCCGCCGGACGGCCCGCTGGGTGCCGGCGGTCAACTTGAACGGCAGGTCCCGGTCACGGCAGGCGCAGATGATCGCTCCGAGTTCGACCGGGGTCGGAAACAGCTCGGCCGCGAGCCCACCCACCCGGAACTTGGGAGCGACCCTGGCGCCGGCGGCACTCGCTTCCCCCAGCACGTCGAGTGACGCCAGGACTCCCCAGGTCAGCGGAATCTCCGGGTAGAAGGCCAGCGGCGCCCTGCCCTCGTTGGCCGCCCGCTCCAGGTCCAGCACGGCGCGCAGGCCCGGCAGCGGGTCGTCGCCGCGCATCGCGACCGGCGTTTCCACGTGCTCGATCTCCAGCTGGCCGCGGCGGTCCGCAATCGCCGAGGCCACTTCCCGCAGACCGGAGGGGGCGGGGCCGGCGTCTCCGACGACCCCCACCCGGATGGATCGCTGGCAGCCGGCGTCGGGTTCGGCCCGGTCGGTGGCCCGGTCGGCGGCCCGGTCGAGAACGGCCGCGGCCTCCGCGCACCGGGAGGCTGGCAGCAACCACGGTCCGACCAGATCGGCGTACCAGGCCGCGCGGTAACCACGATGGGCGGACAGGGCCGACACGAGATCGGTGGTGCAGGGCGGCACGAGCGCCGCGTCATCGACCAGACCGGCGAGAACAGGTGGCACTCGCATCGACACGACTATTGAACCTACGGCGTCGTCGAAGACAGAACAACGGACGTGGCGGGTGCGTCCTTACACTTGATGCACCAAAGCAACGGCAATCGCCGCAAGCCCCTCGCCCCTTCCGGTGAACCCCAGTCCATCGGTTGTGGTGCCGGAAAGCCGAAACAACCCGTCGATGGCCTGTCCCAGCACCTGTTCGGCCTCGGCCCGTCTCCCGCCGATCCTCGGGCGTTGCCCGATGACCTGGGTCGTGACGTTGCCGATCTGGAAACCGGCGGCCCGCACCCGTCGCGCCGTTTCCGCCAGCAGCGCAACGCCTGATGCCCCCGCCCACTCCGGGCGCCCGGTGCCGAAATTCGCGCCGAGATCGCCGAGACCGGCTGCCGACAGCAGTGCGTCGCAGGCCGCGTGGGCGACCACGTCGCCGTCCGAATGGCCGGCGAGTCCGTCAACCCCGTCCCAGAGCAGCCCCGCGACCCAGCAGGGCCGCAGCGGTTCGAACGCGTGCACGTCTGTTCCGACACCAATCAGGGGAGTCACCACGGACGGCAGGCTATCCGATGGCACCGCGGCACAGCTCAAGCGGCCTATCTGAGCAGCAACTCCGCGACCGTCAGGTCAAACGGGTGGGTAATCTTCAGGGCCGCCTGATCGCCTGCCACGGTATGCACGGCGACCCCGATACTCTCGGCGAGTCCCGCGTCATCCGTGTGGTCGTTGGCCGCCGCCGCGTGCGCCGCGACCAACGTGTCCCGGCGGAATCCCTGTGGCGTCTGGACGGACCGCAGTCCGGCCCGGTCCAGGGTCCCGGTCACCCGGCCGTCGCCGTCAACGGCTTTGACCGTGTCGACCACGGGTAGCACCGGAACCACGGCGTCGGCGCCCCGGCGTACCGCCCCGGCGACCCGGTCGACGACGGCCGAGGGGGTCAGCGCCCGAGCGGCATCGTGCACCAGGACGATGTCGAACTCGACGGGAACGACGGCCAGCGCCGCCGCGACGGACGCCTGTCTGGTCGCGGCACCGGCCACCACCAGCACGGACGCTCGGGGGTGGGCGGCGATCACCGGGGCCAGCAGCTGGCGTACCTCGGCGACCTCGTCTGGTGGTGCCGCCACCACCACACATCCCACGCTCTCGGCCGCCACCACCCGGCGGGTGGCGTGCACGAGGAGTGGCTGGCCGTCGAGAAGCCGCAGCGCTTTGGGCGCGCCCGGCCCGAGACGGGAGCCCATGCCAGCGGCTGGCACGAGGACCGCGACGTCACCACACATTCCATGCTGCGCGGTCACGTCGCGGTCCTCGTCGCAATATCGGGTCTAAAATGACCGATCAAGGCTGGTCAGGCTTCAGTCAGAACCTTGTCGAGCAGAATCTCTGCCTCGTCCTTGGTGCTCTTCTCGGCAAGGGCAACCTCGCCAACGAGAATGTCGCGAGCCTTGGCGAGCATGCGCTTCTCACCAGCGGACAACCCGCGCTCGCGATCCCGTCGCCACAAGTCGCGTACGACTTCCGCGACTTTGAGCGGATTGCCGGAGGCGAGCTTCTCAAGGTTCGCCTTGTATCGCCGGGACCAGTTTGTTGGTTCTTCGGTGTGGGGAGCGCGAAGAACATCGAAGACCTTTGTCAGGCCCTCCTCGCCAACCACCTCACGCACACCGACGACCTCGGCATTTTCGGCGGGCACCCGCACCGTCAGGTCACCCTGCGCGACCTTGAGGACGAGATACTGTTTTTCCTCGCCCCTGACGACCCGGGTCTCGATTGCCTCGATGAGTGCGGCCCCGTGGTGGGGGTAGACAACGGTTTCGCCGACACTGAAAACCATAGGTTCGAAACCCCTTTCGCTGTGTCAAGGGTAACACGGAGTTGCACCCGCAGCCCACCCCGACCAACCACATTCGAGCAGGTCAGGAAGGGTGTGAGTCCCCTTTCTCCCGCTTGACAGGAGACACCAAACCTGCCGTGTAACGGATCGACGACGCATCGCTGATACGGCACAGCTGACAGCCAGACATTTCCGATTGACCGGGATCGTCTCTTCAGTATTGACGAAAAGATCCTCCTGGGCAATCCGCTCGGCCTGGGCGGATCGAGCCGTTCGGCTCTCCCGCGGGCGCGGAACCCGACGTCATACCGGTCGGATAACGTCAGGGTGTGACGGACAGCCATGAGGTCCAGCGCGCGGCCCCTTCCCGTGGACATCGTCACGGCCAGGGCCGCGGCGCGAGGGCCGGTGCCGGGCGTGAGGCGCGGCCGGTCTACGAGTGTGGATTGTGCGGCCATCACCCACCAAAGTGGGTTGGACGCTGCCCGGAGTGCGGAGGCTGGGGATCCGTCACCGAAACCGCCGGGGAAGCCGGCAGGCCAGCGGCGCTGCGGGCGATCACGCCCCGGGCCCCGCAGGAACCCGCCAGGCCCATCGCGACCATCAGCGCGGCCCCCGCCCAGGCTCAGCCAACCAACGTGCCGGAGTTCGACCGGGTCATCGGTGGCGGGCTCGTGCCCGGCGGGGTCGCCCTGCTCGCCGGGGAGCCCGGCGTTGGCAAGTCGACCCTCCTCCTGGAAGTCGCCCAGCAGTGGGCGGCCACCAGCGACTCCCCCGCGCTCGTCATCAGCGGAGAGGAATCGGTCAGCCAGGTGCGGCTGCGGGCGGAGCGCATCGGGGCCCTGCACGAGCAGCTCTACCTGGCCACCGAGACCGACCTCGCCGTCGTGCTCGGGCACATCGACGAGGTTTCACCCGGCCTGCTGGTGCTCGACTCCGTGCAGACCATCAGCGTGCCGGGCACCGACGGCGTCGTCGGCGGAGTCACCCAGGTCCGCGCGGTCGCCGCGGCCCTCATCGCGGCGGCGAAGGAACGCAACATCGCAACGGTGCTCGTCGGGCACGCGACCAAGGACGGGCAGGTCGCGGGTCCGCGGACGCTGGAGCATCTCGTCGATGTCGTGCTGAGTTTCGAGGGAGACAAGCACTCGTCACTCCGCATGGTCCGTGGTCTCAAGAACCGGTTCGGCCCGGCCGACGAGGTCGGGTGTTTCGAGATGCACGAAGGCGGCATATCGAGCCTCCCGGATCCGTCCGGATTGTTCCTCACCCGATACGCCGACCCCGTCCCCGGCACCTGCGTCACCGTGGCCATGGAGGGACGGCGAGCGCTGGTCACCGAGGTCCAAGCGCTGATCGGCGCGCAGGTCGCCGGTTCCCCCCGGCGGACGGTCAGCGGTCTCGACAGCGCCCGGCTCGCCATGGTCCTGGCCGTCCTGCAGCGACGCTCCAAGGTGCCGCTGCAGGACCGCGAGGTCTTTGCCGCCACCGTTGGCGGCATCCGGGTCGTCGAACCAGCGGCCGACCTCAGCATGGCCTTGGCGGTCGCCTCAGCGGCCCACGAGCTACCGCTGGCGCCCGACCTGGTGGCGATCGGGGAGGTCGGTCTGACCGGCGAGGTTCGCCGCGTTGGAGCGGTTCCGCGGCGGCTGGCGGAGGCCGCGCGGCTGGGGTTCCGCTTCGCGCTCGTCCCGCCGGCGTGCGGACCGGCCGCCACCGGGTCGGCACCCGCCGGCATGCGCGTGCTTGAGGTCAACGATGTGCGGTCCGCCCTGCACTGCGCCGCCCGGGCGTCCGCGGACGCCCCGAGCTGAAGCCTCTCAGCCGGTGAATGTGACCGTGTCCGGCGAGAACGCGGCGAGTGCCGTCAGCTGTGCCTGCGGTCCACCGACAAAATCCCGTGTTGGCACCGCAAGGTCGAAGCACTCCCAGCCCCCCGCCGGATAGCGTCGGGCCAACCCACGCAGTGGCGCCCGTTCCAGCCACCCGGGCTCGTCGCCGGGCAGATCAGGTCGTTGACGGCAGCGAATCAGCAGATACCGCTCGTGGCCAACGGTGGCCATGGCGATCTCCTCCACCCGCGCCCACGGCAACGCCAGCCGCCGGGCGACGCCACTCCGCACCAGTAACGCGTAGTGGTCGGCCGCCACCGTGGGACGCACCAGCACCGGCACGGCCATCAGCAGCATTCCGGCCGCCGCGAGCACCGTCACGATCCCCGGGACCGGGGCCAGGGGGTTGGCGGCGCCGTCGTCGAGTTGCCCGGTCTCGGTGCCGAACAACAACCACACGCACGCCACGATCAGCACAGCCACCGCGCTGTACCACCCGAAATTGCTCAACGCCCGGTGCGGCCATCGGCGGCGCCACTCGATCCGGTGTGGGCCAGCCATCGAGCCCTCCCCTGTGCCCTCATCCCGCCGAACAGCGGCGGGATCACATTTACCTCGTCAAATGTCAGGTGACTGTACGGGCCAGCGGGGCACCGCACCATCAACAGGATGTCGACGATCCGTAGACTATGCGGGTGGCGATCGACCGTGAAGCCGGCCGAGGAGGCGTGGGTCCCAATGCCGCTGGCTGGACCGGCGGCCTACCCGGCGCCGACCCCGTCCGGGCGACGCTGGCCCTGATGGCTCCGGGAACGGCCCTCCGCGACGGCCTTGAACGCATTCTGCGGGGACGGACCGGAGCGCTGATCGTGCTGGGCAACGATCGGGTTGTGGACGCCCTGTGCACCGGCGGATTCCCCCTCAACGTGGAGTTTTCCGCGACCCGCCTGCGTGAACTGTGCAAGATGGATGGTGCAGTGGTGCTGTCCAGTGACGGCACCAAGATTCTGCGCGCCGCGGTCCATCTCATGCCGGACCCGACCATTCCCTCGGAGGAGTCCGGCACCCGGCACCGGACCGCCGAGCGGGTCGCCAAGCAGGCCAGGTTCCCGGTCATCTCGGTCAGCCAATCGATGCATATCATCGGACTGTACGTCAACGGCCAACGCCATGTGCTGGACGACTCTGCCGCCATCCTCTCCAAGGCCAATCAGGCGCTGGCGACGCTGGAACGTTACAAGCTGCGGCTCGATGAGGTCAGCGGAACGCTGTCGGCCCTGGAAATCGAAGACCTCGTCACGGTCCGGGATGCCGTCGCCGTCATCCAGCGACTTGAGATGGTCCGGCGCATCGCCGATGAAATCGCCGGTTATGTCGTTGAGCTGGGCACGGACGGGCGGCTGCTCGCCCTGCAACTGGAAGAGCTGATGGCGGGCGTGGAGGCCGACCGGACACTGGTCATCCGGGACTACCTGCCGGGCGCCAATGCCCGCAAGCCGCGGTCCATCGACACGGCACTGTGCGACCTTGACGGCCTGTCCGCGACGGAGCTGATCGACCTCGTCGCGGTCGCCAAGGCCCTCGGGCACGCCGGAGCCAGCGACGCCCTCGACGCCGCGATCTCGCCGCGGGGATTCCGGCTGCTCGCCAAGGTGCCCCGGCTACCGAGCCTGGTCGTGGACCGGCTGGTGGAGCATTTCGGCAGTCTCCAGCGACTCCTCGGCGCGACCGTCGAGGATCTCCAAACAGTGGATGGCGTCGGGGACGCCCGGGCGAGAGGCGTCCGCGAGGGCCTCTCCCGGTTGGCCGAGGCGTCTATCCTCGAACGCTATGTCTGACCGGTTCGGACGATCGCCCGGAAGTCTCCGGCCCGCCGCGCGAAGCGATCAGTTCAGCGTCACCGGCACCGGGTCACTCGTCTTCTCTCCGAGCCGGCCGACCAGCTGATAGCCGCCCGCCGGCGGCGGCTGACGCCCGGCGCATCCCGCCGCCGTGGACGTGCCGTCCCAGGACAGCGTGAATACCTGCTCCTCGCCAGGGGAGAGTGTCCGCACCGAGACGCCGTGCCTGGAGTCGCAGGCGTCGGAGGAGTACACCTTCGTGTCTCCCTGGAGCAGGTACAGCTCCTGGGCATCGGCTCCAAGATCTCGAACGCAGGTCCTGGACGACACGTTCTTGATCTTTATTCCGAGCTTCATCCCCTGCCCCCTGGACACCGTCGAGGTCTCCGGCACCGGGGTGACCAGAAGTTCGGCGTCGGCGCAGGCCTCAGTCGGATTCCCCGCGCCGGCGGGGGCGACCGGAACGGTCGCGGGGGACGACGGTGGCGGCTCCTCGACCGTCGGCGTGAGCAGGGGCGCGGAGGTCGACACCGCAGGATCGGCGCTGGCCCCGATGGCCACGGCCGATCGTCGCTTCGCGGGTTCGTCCGTCCCCGAGAGCGAGAACCAGGCCACCGCGGCCGCCGCCAGCGGCAGGGCGACCACCAGTGCCCGCCGCCGCCAGTAGACCGCCGCGGGCAGCGACCCCACCGTCAATCTCATAATGATTCATACCGTAACGGTCTTTCGGCCCGGCCCCGTGGCGGCGCGCCGGCGAAGACCACCCGCCGTCTGCGGCGTTCGTGGCCCGCTACCCCCGCGGCGGTTGGTAGACCTTCCGGGCATAGACGGCGTCGGCCCCGGTCACCCGATCCAGAAAGATCAGGCCAGCGCAGTGATCAATCTCGTGCTGCAACGCCCGGGCCTCGAAGGCGTTGGTCGAGAACTCGACGTCCTCGCCGGTGCCCGGAAGCTGGCCGGCGACAACAAGCCTCCCGGCACGCTTGACGTCCCCGGTCAGATCGGGCACGGACATACAGCCTTCCCTGCCCTTGTGCCATTGGGAGGCGGCGACGATGCGGGCGTTGCACAGCACGAGCAGCCCGTGGCACGTCCTGGTCTTGGGATGGCCCGTCACGTCGACCGCGAAGACCTGCAATCCCACGCCGATCTGGGGGGCGGCCAGCCCGACACAGCCGGGGGACACCCGCATGGTCGCGGCCAGGTCCTCCGCCAACCGCACGGTCTCCGCCGCCGTCGGATTCACTGGTTCACAGGGTGTGGACAGCACCGTGGCCGGAGCCCGGACCACAGGTCGAGGTCCACCCCCCGGCAGCGAAACCCGAACAGACGCCTCGTTCCCCACCGCGGAACCGGCCGGGACACCACGATCACTCACAGAAGATCCGCCTCACCGGACCGCAGCGTCGCCTCGACTCCGAGCCGCCCGGCGACCGCCCGCAACTGGTTGCCGAGCGCCTGCCGCTCAGCGGTCGCAGGAAGATCCACCTCGGCCACCAGCACGTACAGCCGGCCCACCAGCCGAGTCGTCAGATCGGTGATGTTCCCGCCCGCCTCCGCGACGACCCGGGCAAGGGCGGTCACGATTCCGAGCCGGTCCGCTCCGTGCACGGTCAGCAGGTAGTGCTCTCCCGGGGCGGCGACGTCCCCGTCCGGGCCCACTTCACGAACGGTGGCAACAAGCGCACGGCGAACGGCCAACGGCGCCAATGCCCCGTCGATGGTCGCCGCAGTGACATCGCCCGCGCAGATCAGCGTCATCGCGAAATGCCCGCGGAGACGAGTCATGGTCGAATCCGTCAGGTTCAAGCCGAGATCAGCAAGGATCTCCGTGGTATCGGCAATGATCCCGGGGCGATCGGCCCCGAGGACAGTAACGGCATACTCAGGCACTCCCGCATTCTGCCCGCAAGCCGATCAGTCCCGCCAGCCAAATCATGATCACTTGTTCATACCATCGAGTGGTGACCAAACTGAGTATCGCGGCGGCGGCCGTCGACTGGTATTCGATCGGGGCCAGGGACCTTCCATGGAGACGCCCCGGAGTCAGCCCGTGGGGCGTGCTGGTCAGCGAGATCATGTTGCAGCAGACCCAGGTGTCGCGGGTGGAACCGGTCTGGACGGCGTGGTGCTCGCGCTGGCCCACGCCCGCCTCGCTGGCCGCCGAACCGGTTGGGGAGGCGATCAGAGCCTGGGGCCGGTTGGGATACCCCCGCAGAGCGGTCCGCCTGCACAGCTGTGCCACGGCGAGCGTCCAGCGGCACGGCGGCCGGGTGCCGGAGAGCCTCACCGAACTCCTGGCCCTGCCCGGAGTCGGCACCTACACGGCACGCGCCGTCGCGGTCTTCGCCTTCCGCCAGCGGCACCCGGTGGTCGACACCAACGTCCGCCGGGTGGTCGCCCGAGCGGTCACCGGCAGCCCGGCGGCTGGCCCGGCGACGACCGGCGCCGACCTGGCCGGGGTCGAACAGCTCCTGCCCGCGGATCCGGAGTCCGCCGCGGCCACATCGATCGCGTTGATGGAACTCGGGGCGCTGCTCTGCACCGCGCGAGCGCCCCGCTGCCCCGAGTGTCCACTGTCTGGATCGTGCGCCTGGCGGCTGGCCGGATCGCCCGCACCGACGCCGGCCGCCGCGACGCCCGACGCCCCGGCAGCCAACGCCCGGGGTCAACGGCGATCACAGCGGTACCTCGGCACCGACCGGCAGGTGCGTGGTCTGCTGCTCGCGGTGCTCCGCGAAGCGACCGACCCGGTCCCCACGGCCCGACTCGACCTGGTCTGGCCGGATGCCGAGCAGCGCGCCCGGACACTGGCCAGCCTGGTCGCGGATGGTTTGGCCCACCAGGTTGGGACCGGTCACTACGCCCTTCCCGCGTAGGCGATCGCCGGCTCACGATCGGGAGATTCCCCGTACGGCTACGATTCTTCCGAGCTGCGCGGTGCGCCGGTGGTCTTGTCCAGGTCCACGGGCACCCCATCGGGGAGGACCTCGGGCTTGTCCGCCCCCTGGAACACCAGTTTGGCCCGCTCGATCTCGACCGGATCGCCCTCGCAGTCGGCCAGGACGATCTGCCCCGGGCGCAGCTCGTTGAACAGGATCTGCTCGGAGAGCGAGTCCTCTATCTCGCGCTGGATGGTGCGGCGCAGCGGACGAGCGCCCAGCACCGGGTCGTAGCCCTTCTTGGCCAGAAAGAGCTTCGCGGCCGCGGTGAGTTCCAGGCCCATGTCCTTATTGCGCAGCTGGGCCTCGATCCGCGCGATCATCAGATCGACGATGCCGAGAATCTGCGTCTCCGTCAGCTGGTGGAAGATGATTGTGTCATCGATCCGGTTGAGGAACTCCGGACGGAAGTGCTGCTTCAGCTCGTCGTTGACCTTCTGCTGCATCCGCTCGTAGTTGCTCTCGGTGTCCTCGCTCGCCTGGAACCCCATGGAAACGGCCTTGGCGACATCACGGGTACCGAGGTTGGTGGTCAAGATGATCACAGTGTTCTTGAAGTCGACGATCCGACCTTGTCCGTCCGTCAACCGCCCGTCTTCCAGGATCTGGAGCAGGGTATTGAAGACGTCGGGATGTGCCTTCTCGATCTCGTCGAACAGCACCACGGAGAACGGCCGCCGGCGCACCTTTTCGGTCAGCTGCCCGCCCTCGTCGTAGCCGACGTACCCGGGGGGCGCACCGACAAGCCGGGAAACGGTGTAGCGGTCATGGAATTCGCTCATGTCGAGCTGGATCAGCGCGTCCTCGCTGCCGAAGAGGAACTCGGCCAGGGCCTTTGACAGCTCTGTCTTTCCGACCCCGGAGGGACCGGCGAAGATGAACGAACCCGATGGACGCTTCGGGTCCTTCAGACCGGCCCGGGTCCGTCGGATTGCCTTGGACACCGCCTTGACCGCATCGTCCTGGCCAACCAGCCGCTTGTGCAGCTCGTCCTCCATGCGGAGCAAACGAGAGGTTTCCTCCTCGGTGAGCTTGTACACCGGAATGCCGGTCCAGTTGGCGAGGACCTCGGCGATCTGCTCATCGTCGACCTCGCTGACGACGTCTAGGTCGCCGGCCTTCCATTCCTTTTCCCGCTGGGCCTTCTGGGCGAGGAGCTGCTTCTCCTTGTCCCGTAGCTGGGCCGCCCGTTCGAAGTCCTGGGCGTCAATCGCCGATTCCTTGTCGCGGCGAACCTGGGCGATGCGCTCGTCGAAATCACGGAGGTCCGGCGGAGCGGTCATCCGGCGGATGCGCATCCGGGCCCCGGCCTCGTCAATAAGGTCAATGGCCTTGTCGGGAAGATAACGGTCGGAAATGTACCGGTCGGCCAGCTGCGCCGCCGCGACCAGCGCCGCGTCGGTGATACTCACCCGGTGATGCGCCTCATACCGGTCGCGCAGTCCCTTGAGAATCTCGATCGTGTGGGCGAGCGAGGGCTCCCCCACCTGAATCGGCTGGAAGCGGCGTTCCAGGGCCGCGTCCTTCTCCAGGTGCTTCCGGTATTCGTCGAGCGTGGTCGCACCGATCGTCTGCAGTTCGCCCCGGGCGAGCATCGGCTTGAGGATGCTGGCCGCATCGATGGCGCCCTCGGCGGCACCAGCGCCGACCAGCGTATGAATCTCATCGATGAACAGGATGATGTCGCCTCTGGTGCGAATCTCTTTGAGGACCTTCTTCAGGCGCTCCTCAAAGTCACCCCGGTAGCGCGAGCCCGCCACCAGTGCGCCGAGGTCCAGCGTGTACAGCTGCTTGTCCTTGAGCGTCTCCGGAACCTCGCCCTTGACGATGCGCTGTGCCAGTCCCTCGACGACCGCGGTCTTGCCGACCCCGGGTTCTCCGATCAGCACCGGGTTGTTCTTCGTCCGGCGGGAAAGCACCTGCATGACCCGCTCGATTTCCTTCTCGCGCCCGATGACCGGGTCGAGCTTGCCCTCCCGGGCGGCCTGAGTCAGGTTCCGCCCGAACTGGTCCAGCACGAGCGAGGTCGACGGAGCGGCCTCTCCCGTCGCTCCGGCGCCCGCGGCGGCGGGTTCCTTGCCCTGGTAACCGGAGAGCAGCTGAATGACCTGCTGGCGCACCCTGTTGAGGTCCGCGCCGAGCTTGACCAGCACTTGGGCGGCAACGCCCTCGCCCTCCCGGATGAGGCCGAGCAGGATGTGCTCGGTGCCGATGTAGTTGTGGCCGAGTTGCAGCGCCTCCCGCAGCGACAGCTCAAGCACCTTCTTGGCCCGCGGCGTGAACGGAATGTGCCCGCTCGGAGCCTGCTGTCCCTGGCCGATGATCTCCTCAACCTGCTGGCGAACGCCCTCCAGGGAGATGCCGAGGCTTTCCAGAGCCTTGGCCGCTACGCCCTCACCTTCGTGGATGAGGCCGAGCAGGATGTGCTCAGTGCCGATGTAGTTGTGGTTGAGCATCCGAGCCTCTTCCTGCGCCAGGACGACAACCCGACGTGCCCGGTCGGTGAACCGCTCGAACATCCCTGCTCCCTACGTGCCGTGCCGTTCCCGTCGCCGCCGTCGCGCCAGCCCCAGGGAGCCGTCCCGCAGGAGAAGACTCCCGAAGCGGGCGTCGACGTGACCGTGTAATCACTCTATCGCCGCAAGCCGACCGTTCGAGTCGGTGCGCTGGGGTGTACTGGACAACTCCGTCATGAGATTCCAGAACAACACGCGGATGACTCGGTCATATATCCGCATTTCGCCCCGACCATCGCCCGATCGGGTCCACTCGGACGGCACCAACGTACGCGCAGAGCGAAATCGCCTACCCGCCCGTTGGCTGACGCCCTCGGCCAGGACGGCGGCGCCCGCTCAACCAATGGCCGAGCGGCGCCACCATTCGGGGTCCGGCGGTGGACCGGTTTCCGACCGCCAGCGCGTGGTTGAACCCGGCCCGCAAGGGCTCATGCCCTCGGACGGGCCATCGTCCATCCGGCTCAGCGGCCCGCTTCGGCGTTGAAACGATCGACGATTTCCTGCTTGATGCGCCCTCGGTCGGAGACCTTGATCCCCTTCGCCTGGGCCCATTCCCGGATTGCCTTGTTCTGGTCGCGATCGGCGGAAGCACCGCCACGACCACGGGCACTCGCTGCGCGCCCGCCAACAACGACGCCGCCACGACCAATCTTCGTGCCGGCATCGAGATACGGTGCGAAGGCTTCACGAAGCTTCGCGGCGTTGTTCTTTGACAGATCGATCTCGTACTGAGTGCCGTCGAGGGCAAACTTCACAGTCTCGTCGGCGTCGCCGCCGTCGATGTCATCGACGAGCACGTGGATGGTCCGCTTGGCCACGGTGTATTTCCTCTCAAGGGTAAAACTGTCCCCGCAATGGAAAACGATAACGCAGTACCGCCGCTTCTCGTCAACGGCACGGCGAAATCACTCGGGACGGACGAGGGGAAACAGGATCGTCTCCCGAATCCCCAGACCCGTCAGTGCCATCAGAAGGCGGTCGATTCCCATCCCCATGCCCCCAGCCGGTGGCATTCCGTACTCCATCGCACGCAGAAAGTCCTCATCGAGCCGCATCGCTTCGGCATCGCCCTTGGCGGCTTGGCGAGACTGGGCAACCAGCCGTTCGCGCTGCACAACGGGGTCAACGAGTTCCGAGTACGCCGTTGCGACCTCGACGCCCCGGATGTAGAGATCCCACTTCTCCGCGAGATCCGGCTTCGAACGGTGTGCACGCGTCAACGGGGATGTCGACACCGGATAGTCACGGACGAACGTCGGCTGGATCAGAGTTGGCTGCACCAACGCCTCGAACAGCTCCTCCGCCAGCTTCCCCGCCGCCCAATCCGGGTCCACCGGTACGTCACGCTTCGCTGCATACTCCGCCAGAGTCTCCCGAGGCGTTTGTGGGGTGATCTGTTCGCCCACCGCGTCGGAAACGCCATCAAATAGCGACACCTCACGCCAGGTGCCCCCAAGGTCAAACTCCGCACCATCGGGGTAGGTCACCACATGCGATCCGGTCAGCGCCATTGCGGCTTCCTGCACCAGCTCTCGGGTAAGTATGGCCATCGTGTCGTAGTCCCCATACGCCTGATAGGCCTCCAGCATGGCAAACTCCGGCGAGTGTGATGAGTCGACGCCTTCGTTACGGAAGTTCCTGTTGATCTCAAAAACACGCTCGATACCACCAACGAGCACACGCTTGAGGAAAAGCTCCGGAGCGATCCGCAGGTACAAATCAGCATCAAGCGCATTGCTGTGAGTCACGAACGGGCGGGCCGACGCACCGCCATGCAGCAATTGCAGCATGGGGGTCTCCACCTCGAGATACCCGCGCGCGTGCAGCGACTCCCGCAGGCTCCGGCCCACGATCGCCCGAGTTTGCACGGTTTCCCTGGCGAGAGGCCGCATGATGAGGTCGATGTAGCGTTGCCGCACCCGCGCTTCCTCGCTCATGGGCCGGTGCGACACGGGCAGCGGGCGGAGCGACTTCCCCACCATCACCCACCGGTCCGCCAGTACGGACAGTTCGCCGCGCTTGCTGGTGATGACCTCACCAACGACACCAACGTGATCGCCGAGGTCGACGAACCGCTTCCAGTCCTCCAGCGCCTCCTGGCCAATCTGGGCAAGAGACAGCATGATCTGCAGTTCCGCACCGTCGCCCGCCCGGAGCCTGGCGAAGCACAGTTTGCCGGTATTGCGGACGAATATCACCCTGCCAGTGGTGGAAACCTGGTCGCCCGTCGCCACGTCAAGCGGCACATCGGCATATTTCACGCGAATTTCGCCTAAAGTCGCAGTCCGCGCAAATCCCAGCGGGTACGGCTGCCGGTCAGCGGTTCCCTCCGCCAGCATCTTCACCCGCTTGTCCCGGCGTATCCGCATCTGCTCTGGCAGCTCATCGTCCGGCTGGGTCTGCTGAGGGTCGTCACTCACGGCTACGCTCTTTCGTCGAGTTGCCTGTTCACCGGGGACTGGGCGGCTGGATGTCCCGGGGAACCCGGCGCCGCACCACAATCCAGATGTGCCGAATGAGCGTACTCAACGCATAGCCGTCGACGCTTCGGGATAAGAGGTCGCCGCGCCACGGCCACCCGCCGTCCGTACCGTTGCAGCGGTGACCCCTGCATCGCGCCCGGATCAGGCGCTCTCGTTCGGCTCCGCGGCGGATCTCTACGATCGTGTTCGTCCGGGCTATCCGCTCGATGCCGTTCGATGGCTGCTCCAGCCGGCGGGGCCACCGCCGCTACGGATTGTCGACCTCGGGGCCGGCACGGGCATTCTGACTCGGATCCTGGTATCCCTCGGTCATGATGTTGTGCCGGTCGAGCCAGATCCGGCCATGCGTGAGCGCTGTGCCCGGTCGGCGCCCGGTCTGACACCGCTGGCCGGGACGGCGGAGGCGGTCCCGGTGCCGGATGCCTCGGCTGACGCGGTGGTGGTCGGGCAGGCATATCACTGGTTCGATCGGGCTCGGGCGCATCCCGAGATCGCCCGGGTGCTGAAGCCCGGGGGAGTATTCGCTCCGATATGGAATGACCGCGACGAGAACGTTTCATGGGTCGCGGAGATGGCGGTCATCGCCAGCGGGCTCGCCGGATCCCAGGGCGGCCCCCACGCCGGCCCCGCCGAGATCCCGCAGTGGTTCGGACCGGTCGAGCGCGCGCGCTTCCAGCACTCGGCCACCCATACCGTTGATTCGCTGGTCGAGCTGGTCATGTCGCGGTCCTACTACCTCGTCGCGCCCCCGGAGCGGCAGGCCAGTATCGTGCGTGCGGTCCGAGCGCTCGCCGCGGACCACCCCGACCTCGATCACCAATCGACGTTCCAGCTGCCCTATCAAACCTGGGCGTACCGAACACAGCGGTTGCCCTCCCCGAACCGATCAAGCGGCTCCGGCTGACCGGTCGCCGGCGCGGCGCCTCAGGCATTTCGCTCGAACACCAGCCGCAGTCCGATCAAGGTCAGCATTGGCTCGTAGTGGGTCACCGTTTCGCACTCGTCCAGTACGACCGAAGCAAGCCCACCTGTCGCCACCACCGCCCTGACGGCCCCCCCCAGCTCGGCGATCACCCTCCGGATGATGCCGTCAACCTGCCCGGCGAAGCCGTACACCACGCCTGACTGGAGGCACTCGACGGTGCTCTTGCCGATCACCCTGGGCGGTTTGACCAGTTCGATCCGCCGCAGCTGCGCGGCTCGCGCCGCAAGCGCGTCAACCGAGATCTCGATGCCCGCGGTCAACACGCCGCCGAGGTACTCCCCCCGCTGCCCGACCACGTCGAAATTCGTCGACGTCCCAAAGTCGACGACGACCACCGGCCCCCCGTGCAGCCGGTAGGCCGCGAGGGTGTTGACGACCCGGTCGGCTCCGGCTTCCTTCGGGCTGTCGATCGACATGGGCACACCGGTCCGGGTGCCGGGTTCGACGATGACCGAGGGAATGCCGGGGTAGTACCGCGCCAGCATGCCACGCAACGCACGCAACGCGGCTGGCACCGTTGAGCAGGCGGCTACGCCAGCGATGTGGACGCTGTCGGTGGCCAGCAGCCCGCGCAGGATAAGGCCGAGTTCGTCTGAGGTCGAGCGCTCATCAGTCTTGATCCGCCACGAATGCACCAGCTGGTCGCCGGTGAACGTGGCAAGAACGGTGTTGGTGTTCCCGACGTCGATGCACAGCAGCACGTTGCACAGCGTAGGCCACTCTGTTGATCATGATACGAAACACCCGAGAGTGGTCTGGTTCGTCCGCGCTCGGGCTCAATCACCCAATGGGGGTGAGGTCAAAGGCGATGTCGAGAATGGGCGAGGAGTGGGTCAGCGCCCCGACGGACAGGTAGTCCACTCCGGTTTCCGCATACACCCTGGCGACATCAAGGGTCAGTCCGCCGGTCGCCTCCAGCTCCGCGCGGTTACCGACCGCCGCGACCACGGTCCGCAGGAGTTCGGGTGTCATGTTGTCGCACAGGAGGAAGTTCGCGCCCGCCGCAACGGCCTCAACGGCCTCGGCAACCGTTTCGACCTCTACCTGCACGGTCATGCCTGGAAACGCCGCACGCACCCGCTGAAAGGCCTCCCCGACGCCTCCAGCCCCCAACCGGTGGTTGTCCTTGATCATCGCGACGTCGTACAGCCCCATCCGCTTGTTCGTCCCGCCCCCGGCACGCACGGCGTACTTGTCCAGCACCCGAAGGCCGGGGGTGGTCTTGCGGGTATCCAGGATCTGCGCCGTCGTGCCGGCGAGAGCTTCGGCCCAGTGACGTGTATGGGTGGCCACACCCGACATCCGCGACAGCAGGTTGAGCACGGTCCGTTCAGCCATCAGCAACGCTCTGGTCGGCCCAGCGACCCGGGCGAGGGCAGTGCCGGGACCCACCCGGTCCCCGTCACCGACCAGCAGCTCAATCGCGATGGCCCCCTCGGAGACCAGCTCGTACACCAGGACCGCGACCGGTAGCCCGGCGACCACGCCGGCTTCGCGGGCGACCAGGTCACCGGCGTCGGCCTGGTCCGAGGGAATCGTCGCGACGCTGGTGACGTCGATCCGGTCAGGCCCCAGGTCCTCGGCGAGCGCGGCCTGGACGATGCGCTCAACCGCCTCGCGGTCCAGTCCGGCACGGGCCAGGCCGTCGGCGGTCGGCGTTCTCATAGCGGCTCCCAGGTTTCGGCCAATGTTCCAGCCCGGTCGATTCGGATCATCAGGTGACCACGCCAGTCGTCCCGCGCGTCGGGGAAGTCTTCCCTCCAGTGGCTGCCCCGCGTCTCCTCCCGGCGCAGCGCGGCGGCAAGCAGCGCGGCGGCGACAGTGACGAGATTGGCGGTCTCCCAGCTCGCGGTGTCGGCCGGAGCCTCCCGCCCAGCCAGCGCCGCCACGGTGGCCAGGGTTTCCCCAAGAGAGTCGCCGCCGCGCAGTACCCCGGCGCCCTGGCTCATCGCCTGTTGCAGCCGGGGTCGGAGCGTCGGATCGAGCGCCCATCCCCCGGTGGCCCCGAGATTGATCGGATCGCACTGGCCCGGCAGCGTTCCCGCGACGTCGTCCGCGATCCGCCGGGCGAAGACCAGCCCCTCCAACAGGGAGTTGGAGGCCAGGCGGTTGGCCCCGTGGACCCCGGTGCACGCCACCTCTCCGCAGGCGTAGAGCCCGGGGATGGTGGTCCTGCCCCGGCGGTCCGTCCTGACCCCGCCCGAGGCGTAGTGCGCGGCCGGGGCGACGGGGATCAGGTCTTTCGCCGGATCGATTCCGGCGGCGAGGCATGAGGCGACGATCGTCGGGAACCGCCCGGCGAGAAAGGTCGCACCGAGGTGGCGGGCGTCGAGCCAGACGTTGCGCGTTCCGGCCGCTCTCATGACGCGGTGGCTGGCCTTGGCGACCACGTCACGGGGCGCCAGTTCCGCCAGTTCGTGCAGCCCCACCATGAACCGCCGGCCGTCGTCATCGCGCAGGTAGCCGCCCTCCCCCCGCAGCGCCTCGCTGACCAGGGGCTGTTGCGTCGCACATGCCAGCGAGGGCCGGGCGGTGCCTGGGGGTCCGTCCACGAGCAGGGCCGTCGGATGGAACTGCACGAACTCCACATCGGTGACGGCCGCCCCGGCTCGGAGCGCGAGCGCGACGCCGTCCCCGGTGGAGACGACGGGGTTCGTCGTCGCGGCGTAGACCTGGCCCATGCCGCCGGAGGCGAGGACGACCGCGCGGGCCAGGACCGCGCCGACCCCATCGGGGGTGCCTTCGCCCAGCACGTGCAGGGTCACGCCGCAGGCCCGGCCCTCGGCATCCTGAAGGAGATCGATCGCCAGCGAGTGCTCGAACAGTCGAATCCACGGATCGCGGCAGACCGCGGTGTGTAGCGCCCGCTGGATCTCCGCACCGGTGGCGTCTCCCCCGGCGTGCACGACCCGGTTCGCATGGTGGCCGCCCTCGCGGGTCAGCAGCAGCCCGCCGTCGGCAGCACGGTCGAAACCGGCGCCCCAGCGCATCAGCTCCCGCACCCGGCCAGGGCCTTCACGCACCAGCAGATCGACGGCGACCGGGTCGCACAAGCCGGCACCGGCGACCATCGTGTCGTGCGCGTGCCGCTCGACCGAATCCGTCGGATCGAGCACGGCGGCGATGCCGCCCTGCGCCCAGCGGGTCGACCCGTCGTCGGTGTTCACCTTGGTGACCACGGTGACGTGCAACCCGGCCTCGCGCAGATGCAGGGCTACCGCCAGCCCCGCGATCCCGGAGCCGACGACCACCACGTCGGTGCTCTCGAACCACCCCGGGTCCGGGGCTCTCAGCCGCTGGCCGAGCCGGGGAAGGCCGCTCCGGGTCATCTCGTAGCTCGGTCGACTCAGGCGTAGTTGATCGGCAGACCGGACGTGCCGGCCCCCTTGACCGAGGCGGTGACGTTCTTGGGAGTCCACACGTAGCAGCGGACCCCGCGGTTGCCGAGTTCCCAGGCCGCCTTGGAGAACGGGCTGGCCACCTGGCCGACTCGGTACTGGAAGTCCTTGTCGTTGGGAATGCCGGCGTAGGCCGCGACCACGCCGCGGCAGCCGGCGAGGTTCGCCTTGCTCCGTGCCGCCGAGTCGGTGGAGTAGTCGCCGTCCGGGTGGTCGTAGACACCGGCGAACTCACCGTTGTGGGCCGAGGAGCATGCCGTCGGCAGCACCTTGTCGATGGTGTCCCCGTCGGCCTTCACCGTCGCGCAGGTCAGTGCCAGCGGGCTGCCTTCGGCGAGACCGCCCTTGACGCTGGAGTCCCGCTTGACCACCTCGAAGTCCTCAAGGTCTGTGTACTCCAGCAGATCGCAGCGGTACCACCGGGCGCCCGCATCCCAGTGCAGCTCGATCGGCAGCACCAGGAACAGTTCGAGCCGACCGGTCCGCCAGTCGGCACCGAGGTACTCCGTGGCGAGAACTGAACACTGTTCAAACGCCTGGCGCCGACCGGCGCTGCCCGACGGCGGAGGGGACGTGCGGTCCGCCTCCGCGCCGTCGAACTGGCCCACATGGAGGGTCTCGATGGTATGGGCCTTGTCGCAGTCGACGGGTTCCGGCCACTTCGGGACCTCGGTCGGATCCTCGGTGGCCACGTCGTAGCAGGCCAGAGCCGTCGGCACGGGAATCTTCGGCTCCTCGGGAAGCGCCCAGCCATTGATCAGGTCGCCGTCAACGCCCGCCGGCTTGGTGCATCCGGAGACGGCGAGTGCCATGGCGGCAACCAGGACCGTTCCAATGACTCCACGTCGCACGACCGATCCTCCCTGGCCGAGAAGACTCAACGAACAGCGACACCGCATCGTGGAACTGATCGAGTCTCAATCGATCGAGACGGTATCGCCCCGCACTGGCCGTCCCACGATACCTGGCACGATCCCGGCCGGGTCGCCGGAAAGGGTGATGATGCTGTTGCTCGAGTCAACATGCACCACAGCTGGGCGAAATGTCCGAGAAGTCGCGTCATCCATCTGCGCATACGAGATAAGGATCACGAGATCGCCGGGATGGACCAGATGCGCGGCGGCCCCGTTGATTCCGACGGTGCCGCTGCCCCGGGGCCCGGCGATGACATAGGTCTCCAGCCTCGCCCCGTTCGTGACGTCGACAATCGCGACCTGCTCCCCCGCCAGCAGATCCGCGGCGTCCATCAGGTCCTCGTCGACGGTGACCGAACCGACGTAGTCGAGGTCGGCCCGGGTGACGGTCGCCCTATGGATCTTGGATTTGAGCATTGTCCGTGCAAACATCAGCCGATCTCCACAGCAATGTTGTCAATGAGCCTGGTGCCGCCGACTCGGGCCGCGACAAGCAACCTGGCGGATCCGGTCACCGCCGGCCCGAACGCCCGCAACGACGCGTCGGCGAGAACCAGCTGGTCCAGCTCCACCGCCGGTTGTGCCGCCAGCACGTCGGATGCGGTCTTCAGCACGGCGTCCGCCCCGCTCGCGCCCGCCTCGGCTCCCGCCATGAGCGCCCGCGACAGCGTCCCGGCGACCTCGCGGTCGGCCGGCGACAGGTACTGATTACGACTGGAACGCGCAAGGCCATCCGGCTCCCGGGCGATCGGCACCCCAACGATCTCCACGGGTAGATCCATGTCGACGACCATCGCCCTGATGAGTGCCAGTTGCTGAAAGTCCTTCTCCCCGAAAAACGCCACCTCGGGGCGGGTGAGATGCAGCAGCTTGAGCACAACGGTGAGGACCCCGGCGAAATGCCCCCGGCGGCTGGCGCCCTCCAGAATCTCGCCCAGCGGACCGGGATGGACCCGGACGGCAGGCGTTCCGTTCGGATACATCGTCTCGGTACTCGGCGCGAACACCAGGTCAACGTCCTCGTGCCGGCATAGTTCCAGGTCGGCGTCGAGCGGTCTGGGGTACTTCGCGAAGTCCTCCGTGGGACCGAACTGCATCGGGTTGACGAAGATGGTCGCAATCACCGATTGCGCCCGTTCCCTGGCCGCACGCAGCAGGGTCGCGTGCCCGTCGTGCAGCGCGCCCATGGTCATGACCACGGCGACCTCGCTCCGCAGCCGGCGCCTTGCCGCGCGCAGGGCTTCCCGGGTTGACACAACCTCGGTCTGGGCGCCGTTGACTCGGGGTTGCTTACCGTACTCATGGGTAATCATGTCGATCCAGTCCTCGTTGTGGGGTACCGGTCGATGTGAAGTATGCGCCAATCCGATCGGGCCTGACCGCCGAGTGTGGTGATGGCAACAGACCGCCCGTCGGGTCCGCCCAGCCGGATGACCGCTATTCGCCCGAGGGCAGCCGGGTTGCCAGGTACTCCTTCGCCATGGCCTTGCACTCGGCCAGCACGGTGGGATCTCCTGCGGGATCACGGCGGAACGCCATCGTGACGAGCCCATCGGCCATCTCGGTCGCGATGGTCATCGCGAACAGGAGCTTCGGATCTGGCTGGTACTGGAAGCGGTCGGCAAGGACCGCGACCAGGCGCTCGGCGACGACGCCGGAGCTGGGCGACTCGTCGTCGGCCCCGGGATCTCCGAACCGACCTACCCGCAAGGTGCGGAACCCGGCCACCTCACGATGCATCGCGACATACTCGTCGATGGAAGCTTCAACAATCTCCCACCATCCGCCGCCCGGTATCTGGCCCAGTCGACCGCCCAGCCTCCCGAGGTACACGTCGAGGTTACGCAGGGCCAACGCCCTGATAACAGCCTGCTTGTCCGGGAAGAACTGGTACACCGAGCCGATCGCGACCCGCGCCCGCTCGGCAAGCATGGTCGTGGTCAGCCCGTCGCATCCGACCTCGTCCACGAGTTCGGCACAGGCATCGAGCATCCGCGCGACTCGCGCTACGCTGCGCCCCTGCACCGGCACCCGACGCAATGGTCGTTCTATCGCCTTCGTTGTGGCGTGAGTGGCCACCTGCACATTCCCCTTCCGCCCTGCGCGTCGAAACCTACTCACGTCAACGATCGGCGGCGTGCAACGAATCGGTCCAACTCGACCGGCTGACAAGAATCAGCTGCATCCCATATCAATATAGGCCGCAGCATGCACAAAACGGTCAAAGCACAAGACCAGTTCGGGGGAACGGCCGGACGGCCAGAGGCCGGGGAACCGGTCAGGCCGGTGGCTCTCCCGAGGAGGTCTTCTTGGTGGACGCCTTCTTGGTGGACGCCTTCTTCGCCGGGGTCTTCCTGGCCCGTGCGGTCGTGGTCCCCGTCGCGCTGGCCGAGGTAGCGGCCTTCTTCTTCGGCGCGGCCTTCTTCGGCGCGGGTTTCGTCTCGGCGTTCGCGCCCGACGCGGCGTTCGCGCCCGACGCGGCCTTCTTCGCGGCCTTCTTCGCGGCCTTGCGCGCCGGCCGCTTGGCGGGACCGTTGGCGCGCTTCTCCGAGAGCATCTCGCTGGCCTGCTCCAGGGTCAGTCCGTCAACGGTCTGCCCCCGTCGCAGTGAAACGTTCGTTTCGCCGTCGGTGACGTACGGCCCGAACCGTCCGTCCTTGACCACGAGCGGGCGCTCCGTCGCCGGATCCGCCCCGAGCTCCCGCAGCGGCGGCGCGGCCTGCCTCCGACCCCGGGTCTTCGGCGCCGCCAGCAACGCCAGGGCAGCCTTGAGGTCGACGGTGAAGAGTTCCTCTTCGCTGGCGAGGGAACGGTAGTCGTCGCCCCGCTTGACGTACGGCCCGTAGCGTCCCGCCGCCGCGAACACCTCGGCGCCGTCCGGGTCGACCCCGACCAGGCGGGGCAGGGTCAGCAGGAGCAGGGCCCCATCCAGCGTCAGGGAGTCCGGCTGCTGCGAGCGCAGCAGGGACGCCTTCCGCTCGCCGCTGGCGACGTAGGGACCGTACCGGCCGGACTTGAGCAGCACCGGCTCGCCGGTCGAGGGGTCCTCGCCCAGCTTCCGCTCGCCGCCCCCGCTGAGGAACAGCTCCTGGATCTTGTCGGGCGTCAGCTCGTCCGGGGCAATCGCGTCCGGCAGCGAGACCCGGTCGCCCTCATCGCCACCGCGTTGCAGGTACGGCCCATACCGGCCGACCCGGACGACGACCTCGTCCGTCAGCGGGATCGAGTTCACCCCACGAGCATCGATCTCGCCAAGGCGCTCGGTCACCAGGCGCTTCAGACCGCCTTCCCGCGCGACGGAGCCCTCCTGACCGACCTGGCCGCCGAAGTAGAACGATCGAAGGAAATCCACGGCGGCCGCGTCGCCCCCGGCGATCTCGTCGAGTTCGTTCTCCATCGTCGCGGTGAACTGGTAGTCGACCAGCCGGGGGAAGTACCGCTCCAGCAGGCCGACAACGGCGAACGCGAGAAACGACGGGATCAGCGCCTGGGAGCGCTTGGCGGCGTACCCGCGATCCTGGATGGTCTGGAGGATCGACGCGTAGGTCGAGGGCCGGCCGATCCCCAGTTCCTCCAGCGCCTTGACCAGCGAGGCTTCG
The DNA here is from genome assembly GCA_013041765.1 of Dactylosporangium sp. GTDB lineage: Bacteria > Actinomycetota > Actinomycetes > Mycobacteriales > Micromonosporaceae > JABDRL01. The sequence goes on from JABDRL010000348.1 coordinate 35,418, forward strand.
GTGTACCGCGGCGGAGGCTGCGTCGTGTGACCGGTGGCCTCAACCTTGCGCTCGGTCAGGCTCTGCCCCTTGGCCAGCGCCGGCAGGCGCCGCTCCGCGTCCTCGGCCTCAGCGGTCTCGTCATCGCTGGACTCGACGTACGCCCTGAGGAACCCGGGATCGGTGATGGTCTTTCCGGTGGCCCCGAAATCACACGCCTCACCCGCCGTCGAAGCGGCCCGCACCCGCACGGAGACCGACACGCCGACCGCGTCGGTCATCTGCGAGGCGATGGTCCGGCGCCAGATCAGCTCGTAGAGCTTGAGTTCCTCGGGCGACAGCTCCGAGGCGACCTCGGCCGGTGTCCGGAAGACGTCCCCAGCCGGCCGGATCGCCTCGTGGGCCTCCTGCGCATTCTTGACCCTGCCGGTGTACCGCCGGGGCTGGGGTGGCACGGACTGCGCCCCGTACAGGTCGCTGATCTGTGCCCGGGCCGTGGCGATGGCCGACTCGGAGAGATTGACCGAGTCAGTACGCATATAGGTGATATACCCATTTTCGTACAGCCGCTGTGCCGATCGCATGGTCTGAGCGGAGGAGTACCGCAGCTTGCGGGCGGCCTCCTGCTGGAGGGTGGAGGTGATGAACGGCGGATACGGCCGGCGCCGGTAGGGCTTTTCATCCACCCGGGTGACGGCGAACGGCTGTCCCTTCAGCCTGGCCGCCAGTCCCCGCGCCCCATCGCCATCCAGATGGACCACTCCGGCGGTAGGACGCACGGCCCCGGTCGCCGCGTCGAAGTCCTTGCCCGTGGCGATCCGGTCGCCGTCGAGCGCGACGAGGGTCGCGGTGAACGTCTTCGGGCCGTCCGCTGCCAGCGTCGCGACCACGTCCCAGTACTCGGCCGAGCGGAACCGCATCCGCTGCCGCTCGCGCTCCACCACGATCCGCGTCGCCACCGACTGGACCCGACCGGCCGAGAGCTTCGGCATGATCTTCTTCCACAGCACGGCGGAGACGTCGAAGCCGTAAAGCCGGTCCAGGATCCGTCGCGCCTCCTGGGCATCGACCAATGCCTGGTTGATGCCTCGGGGATTGGCCACGGCCGCCTGGATCGCAGACTGGGTGATCTCGTGAAACACCATGCGCTTCACTGGGACCTTGGGCCGCAGCGTCTCGTACAGGTGCCAGGCGATCGCCTCGCCCTCGCGGTCCTCATCTGTCGCGAGGTACAGCTCACCGGCTTCCTTGAGCAACGCCTTCAACCGGGTGATCTGCTTGCGGCGATCCGGGGTGATCACATAGACGGGTGCGAAGTCCTCCTCAACGTTCACCCCGAGGTATGCCCACGGCCTCTTCTTCAACTCGTCGGGCATGTCCTTGGCGCCAGCCGGCAGGTCACGCACATGGCCGAGGCTTGCCTCCACGACGTACTGCGGGCCCAGATAGCCCGAGATCGTCTTGGCCTTCGCCGGAGATTCGACGATGACCAGCCTGATGTCGTTGGTGGCTTTCGGCACGGCACTCCCCAATCCGATACCCCGCATCGCGGTTGGCAGATGTCTAAGGTAACGCTTTGCTCACACGGCGAGTTTCGACACCGTACCGCGATCGGCGGTTCCTCCTCGCCCCGCCCCAGGATGCTCACTGTGGCCAGCTGTCCGCGGGCGCGCCTCCCGGTGCCTCCCCGACCAGCTCAACGAGCCTGGAAATCCGGCGTCGACCGGCGATCCGGTACGCGGGCCCACCGGCGCCCTGCCCCAGCAGCACCGCCGGCAGACCCGCCGCGGCCAGGGCCTTTCCGACAATCTTCCAGGCCGCCTCGCCGTCGCCCGATCCCAGCCGCAGGCCGTAGGCCCGGGCGTTCTCGACCGTCCCGGCCGCGGCGGCCCACAGACGCAACCGTTGCCCATCGAGCGTGAAACCTTTCGGAACGGCCTTGAGCGCTCCGCGCAACCACCGGACCCCCAGGGGCGCGAGGGCACTGGCGTAGGCCGTCCGAACTCCGAAATGCCCCTCGGCCGTCGCCGGCTCGCAGCCGGCGGCGAGTCCTCGCGACCGAAACTCCTCCAGCAGGGCCATCACCCGCCAGCGCTCGCTCACCACGACGGAGACCCGCGCCGTGCCACCCATCCGGGTCACCTGGCCGGGACCGGCCAGGAGCCCCTCAAGGTCGGACGGCGCCGACGCTGTCGCCTCGACCCCGAACAGCGACAGTTGCCGCCCCTGGGGTGTTACTGGCACTCCGGCACCTCGTCAAATGAGCGCCGCAACGGCTCCGGACCCACGGCGGAGATGTCGAGTTCGCTCGCCCCGTACTCCTCGTTCAGGGTCACAAACGCAGCGGAGACCCCATCGTAGAACGTCGCGGCCTCGACCGTTGGCAACTGGCCAACAGCGGTCTTGGCGTGCCCGTATGCGTCCCTTGCGCTGGTCAGCGCCGTTGCGAACTGTCGCGCGACGGCCGCTCCCTGGTCCACGTCAGGCACGCCCGCATCGGCGACCCGGGTCCTGGCCCGCTCGCTGGCCTCCTCCGCCCCGGCGAGCAGGGTGGTCAGCGTCCGCTTGGTCTCGGCGGGCGTTCCGGTCCCGGTGATCTCCTGCTGCGCGGCGGCGGTCAGGTCCGCGACCCGGGTTCGCCACGGCGTCAGCGCGGTACAGACCGCCTTCGCCCAGGTCTTCGGTGGAACGGTCGGCTTGTCCCGGCCCAGCAGCAGCCAGCCCGCGACGAGCGCGCAGACGAGACCGATGGCGACCAGCCCGATCGAGAACGGAGACGCCCCTATCCTGGCTCCTGACCTGGTTCGCATGGGTTGCAGCGTAGAACGCCCCTGGTGGAGCACCTTGCGAAGGGGAAGCACTTTCTCGCCCCAACGCCTCCCGGTTCCGACAACGCGATGCCCATGGCGAGGGGGAAGGGCCCCGGCCCAGCGGCCGGGATCCTTCCCCCTGTCGAGCAGAAATCAGGCGCCGGCCTTCGCCATCTCCGGCGTGGACGAGGTGTCCCCGCTGTCGGAGATGGCCATCGGCTTGCGCTTGCTGATCACCACGGCGACAACGATCGCCGCTGTGGCGACGCCCGCGATGCCAGCCCGCAGTGGGGTGTTGGCGTCCGTGCCCTCGCTGTAGAGCACCACGGCCGGCGCGATCAGCAGCGCCACCAGGTTCATCACCTTGAGCAGCGGGTTGATCGCCGGGCCGGCGGTGTCCTTGAACGGATCGCCGACGGTGTCGCCGATGACGGTGGCCGAGTGTGCCTGCGAGCCCTTGCCGCCGTGCGCCCCGTCCTCGACCATCTTCTTGGCGTTGTCCCACGCGCCACCGGAGTTGGCCAGGAAGAGCGCCATCAGGGTGCCGGAACCGATGGCCCCGGCGAGGTAGGCGGCGAGCGGGCCGACGCCGAGGCCGAAGCCGACGGCGATCGGGGCCAGCACCGCGAGCAGACCGGGGGTCATCAGCTCACGCTGGGCGTCGCGGGTGCAGATGTCGACGACCTTGCCGTACTCCGGCCGCTGGCTGCCGTCCATGATGCCGGGCAGCTCCCGGAACTGCCGGCGGACCTCGTAGACGACCGCACCGGCCGACCGGGAGACCGCGTTGACGGCCAGCCCGGAGAACAGGAACACGACCGCCGCGCCGATGAGCAGACCGACGATGTTGGCCGGGTTGGCGATGGTCAGGAAGGAGTCGATCTCCTTGGTGACCTCGGCATCCTTCAGCGCTTCCTGCATGGTGTTGGTGTACGAGCCGAACAGTGCGGTCGCGGCAAGCACCGCGGTGGCAATCGCGATGCCCTTGGTGATCGCCTTGGTGGTGTTGCCCACCGCGTCGAGATCGGTCAGCGTCCTGGCGCCCACCTCGTCGATGTCGCCGGACATCTCCGCGATGCCCTGGGCGTTGTCGCTGATCGGGCCGAAGGTGTCCATGGCGACGATCACGCCGACCGTGGTGAGCAGGCCGGTGCCCGCCAGCGCCACGGCGAACAGCGACAGGGTGATCGAGCTACCGCCGAGCAGGAAGGCGCCGTAGACGCCGGCCCCGATGACGATCGCCGAGTACACGGCCGATTCGAAGCCGACGCTGATGCCGGCGAGAACGACCGTCGCCGCACCGGTGAGGGCCGACTTGCCGATGTCCTGCACCGGCCGGCGGCCGGTCTCGGTGAAGTATCCGGTCAGGGCCTGGATCACCGCGGCCAGCACGATACCGATGATCACTGCGAAGAGCGCGACGACCTGCGGGTTGCGGTCCGAGTCAAGGTGCGGGCCGCCCAGCTCCGCGAAGCTCGACGGCAGGTACGCGAACGCCGCGACGCCGACCATGACAGCGGAGATCACCGCAGAGATGTAGAACGCCCGGTTGATCGCGGTCAGGCCGGACCGGTCCGAGTCACGCAGCCGGGTGATGAACACGCCGATGATCGCGGTGATGACTCCGATGGTGGGAACGATCAGCGGGAAGACCAGGCCCTCGTTGCCGAACGCCGCCTTGCCCAGGATCAGTGCGGCGACCAGCGTCACGGCGTAGGACTCGAACAGGTCGGCCGCCATGCCGGCGCAGTCGCCGACGTTGTCGCCAACGTTGTCCGCGATGGTCGCGGCGTTGCGCGGGTCGTCTTCCGGGATGTTCTGCTCGACCTTGCCGACCAGGTCCGCACCGACGTCGGCGGCCTTGGTGAAGATACCGCCACCGACCCGCATGAACATCGCCAGCAGCGCCGCGCCGAAGCCGAAGCCCTCCAGCACGGTCGGGGCGTCGCCCTTGTAGATCAGGACGACCGCCGCCGCGCCGAACAGGCCGAGGCCAACCGTGAGGAAGCCCACAACGCCGCCGGTCCGGAACGCGATCTGCATCGCGCCCTTCCGGTTCCCGTCACGAGCCGCCGCGGCGACCCGCACGTTGACCCGGGTGGCAAGGCCCATTCCGGCCCACCCGATAAACGCGGAGAAGCCCGCGCCGACCAGGAAGAACACCGACCGGCCAATCTTGACGTTGGTTCCGCCCTCGTTCACCGGCAGCAGGAACAGCAGGACAACGGCGATGATGACGAAGATGCCCAGCGTGCGGAACTGGCGCATCAGGTACGCTGTGGCACCTTCCTGCACCGCCGCGGCGATCTCCTGCATCTTGGTGGTGCCTCTGCCGGTTGCGAGAACGGCCTTGAACAGGCCGAACGCGAACCCCAGCGCCACGAGTGCGATCACTGCGGCAACGATGACATAGGTTGTGTTGTTACCGGCAAGGGACAGCTCACCTTCGGCGAGCAAACTCCCGGGCATGTCTTGTCCTCCTGTACCGAAAAATGGTCACGCCGAGGCCGTCCGGCCACCGGCGAATCTTGACGAGATGATCTCAACGCCTACGATCGACACGGCAGGTAACGTCAGGGCGGCAACGACGCCGGGGGTACTGTAGCGACCCGCTGCCGAGCCAATACAACCGAGAAGGCCCACTCTGCCTGGTCGGAGGGACTGCCGGGGTGTTCTACGCCACTTCTTGGACGTCCATGACCATGAAAGTGCCGCTGACCCATCGAATTGTCGGGCTATTTCGCCCGGTTCGGTGACCACTGGTCATCATCGGGGGCTTTCATCCGCATAAGCGGCCAGGACATGCGCACCTCCGTCCCGACGCCGCCGGGCACCGACGCAACTTCCAAGTCGTCGACCAGTCCCGCGAGTAGCGCCAGGCCCATCCTGGCGACAACAGCTTCCTCTGCGAGCAGGTCAGGGGTTCTCGGTGCTTGCGGGGGGGACTCGGCGAGAAAATCGTCTGGATTCTTGGGGTCCGCCGCGCGGGCCTCCGTGCCCGCGGCGTGGTCGGTCACATGAACGGTGAACCGGTCGTCGTCGGTCATCACCACATCAACGAGTTGGCTGAGGCCCACGGACCGGTGCAGCGCCACCGCCCGGGAGCACGCTTCCCCGATCGCGAGTCGGATCTCCTCCAGCAGGTCCTCGGCGACACCGGCCCGACGTGCCGTCGCAACCCCTACGAGACGGGCGGTACGCACGTGGGCCGGCGCGGGAGAGAAGGACAGCCGCACCGTCGGCATGCGACTCACGCCGATGTGTCGTTGTCAGTGCCCGTCGCCGCCGTGGCGGCCTCGACCGTGTTGTACAGCGAAAAGACTCGGTCCAGTGCCGTGATTCGGAATACCTTGAGCAATCGCTCGTGTGGGCAGACAAGCCCGAGCGCCCCGCTGGCCGCACGCAGGCGCTTCAGGGCGCCGACCAGCACTCCGAGCCCGGTCGAGTCGAGGAATTCCACCCCGCTGAGATCCACGACCACACGCCGTGAGCCTTGCTCGAACAGATCGATCAGCCGCTCGCGTAGCCGGGGCGCGGTGTAGACATCAACCTCGCCACCGACCGTCAGCACCGTGCAGCCACCAGCGACGCGTGTCGACATCGACAGCTCCATGCGGACCTCCTGGGCAAGCTCCGAGCGACGCAACCCCACGCGCCGTCCCCCTTCCGCATCTAACCATTGACCGCCTGTAACAGCGACGAATGCCACCCAAGAGATCACAACTCTCAACATCCTCAATATTCACCTGGGCCATTCCGCGCCGGACGTCACGCCCGCGATCCGGACCGAACGGCAGGCTCCAGCGAGGCTACATTCAAGATCCACCATACGGGCGCCCGAGCGGGGTGGTGGAGGCACGTCGAAGGTCAACGTCCCCGGATCGGCCCTGCCCGGGCCGTTGTCTCGGCACCGATCTCGATCCCGCTGGCCTCGGTTCGAACGGCGATGATCAGATCCAGGCCGTCCGACGAGCAGCGAACCAGCCGCGCGGCGTTCGCCTCCACGATCGACCCCGCGTGCGCGCATGCGCGGACCTCCCCCTCCGCCAGGCGTGCCGCGCCGGCGAGCGCCCCCAGGTCGGCCGCGGTCCTCGCCTGTTGCCGGGCAACCAGCACTCCGCTGGCAACGATCGCGGAAGCCCCGAACGACACCACAGACAGGCCGATCCCGAGCATCCAGATGGATGCCAGCCCGTCATCGGACGGCCGTCGGACGCCCCTCGGACGAATCCGGATCGTCCCCGCCGAGCGGATGGCAGCCGGGTCGCGGGTCATGTCGGAGGCTCCACCGCGGCAGCGGCGGAGCCCTCCACGACGAGCCCCGGCAGTCTCGGCCCGAACGGCTTGACCGGCGCCCGGATCGTCACCCGGACGACCCCGCCGTCAGTTCGCCGGGTCACGGTTGCGTTGTCCGGGGCGGCGAGCCGCGCGGCCGCCTCGGCAGAGTCGCCCCGGGCCTGAGCTAGTGCCGCATCGCGGGCGGCAGCACAGCACCGCAGCTTCACCATGGTCCCGGCGACGCCGGTGATACCGAACATCAGCAGCAGCATCAGCGACGGCAGCGCGACGGCAAGTTCCGCGGTCACCGAACCGCGGTCGGTCCGGCGCATCATCCGAGTGCCCGCTCGAACATACCGATGAGAGCCTGCCGGACGGTGTCCGACGTCACCACTTTCAGCAGCAGCCCGGCGAATGCGACGGCGGCAAGCGTGCCAACGGCGTATTCTGCGGTATTCATCCCGGCGTCACCTTTCAGGTGATGAGGAATGTTTAGCATGGTATATACCTCTTTCAAGTTACAAAGACGTGCTCTTGTTAAAAATCGCTAAACATGTCGATGACCACTGGCACCACGCCCGTCAGGAGAAAAGCCGGCAGGAAGCACAGACCGAGCGGCACAACCACGAGCGTCCCCGCCCGTCTCGCCGAGGCCTCGGCTGTCGCGCCTCGGGCCGCGCGCAGGTCCTCTCCAAGCCGGTCGAGCGCGTTGGCCAGGGCCGTTCCGCTCTCCGCGCTGCGCACGGCCGCCCGAACGAGCCGCCCGGCTCCGGGGACATCCGCCAAGCGCCCCCACGCCTCGGCCGGCGCCACACCGAGGTGGAGAGCCCTGGCGACCGCCGCAAGCCGCTGGCCGACCGGCCCGCCGGTGGCCTGCCCGACAATCAGCGCGGCGAGTTCCGGGGTGGCCCCCGCGCGCACGGCGGAGGCCAGCAGATCGGCCACGACCGGCAGTTGCCTGGCGGCGGCACGGCGCTCCCGCCGACCGAAGTCCGACGAACCATGGCGCGGCCTCATCCGTCGAGTCCCGTTGCGCCCGCTCGCACCAGGCGGGACGCGACCAGCAGGCCACAGCCCTGCAGTACCAGGGCGACCGTCGCACACCCCGCCCCTGGCCGGGTATGCAGGAGTTGGTGCAGGGGATCCGTGCCGAGGCTGGTTCCGAGGAACACGCCCCCGAACGGCATCACCGCCAGCAGAACGATCGTCGCTCTCGCCCCCGCCGTCTGGGCGGCGACCTCGGCCCGGACCCGCCGCTGCCCACGAAGATCGATTTCGATCCGATCGAGGAGATCCGCCAAGGGCGCGCCGAGCCGCTCGCTGATCTGGCGGGCGGCCGCGACCCGCGCGGTCGCGGCGTCGTCGGGTACTCGGGCCACGGCTGGCACAGCCAGTCCCGCCCGCAGGTCAGCGGCCATGTCAGCGATCGCCTCGATGGATTGTTGGCGGGCCCGGTCCGCCCGTTGCCTGGCCCGCCAGGCCCGCCAGGACACCGCGCCGACAGCCCCGTAGGCGCCGAGGACGAGCCCGGCGACGGGGCCGCCGAGCATCACCCCGGCCCCCGCGGTCATGACGGTAACCAGGGCCGGGCCGCTGCGTGGCCGGTCCAGGAGCGCCAGGGCCCGCTCCGGCCACGACTCCGACGCGGGCGCCGGGACGCGCTCGACGGCTCCGGCGGCCGAGATGGCGAACAATCGTCGACGCACGGCCCAGGCGATCATGACTTCGAATCCGCCGTCAGCCCGCACCGGTTGCTCAGCAGCTCGGCGAGTTCGCCGGCTGCGGGCTGCGGACCAGCCGACCGGCGCCACGCCGGGACCGCCCGCACCAGGCGCCCGGCGCCGACTCCGAGCAGGCAGATCTCGTCGACAACGCGCGCACCTCCCACCCGACGCAGATGGATCACGACCCGCAGGGCCGCCCCGACCTGGGCGTGCAGCGCCGCTCTGGGCACCCCGCCCAGCAGGCCGAGCGCCTCCAGCCGCGCCGGGACGTCCGCCGGTGTATTCGCGTGCAACGTTGCGGCACCGCCGTCGTGCCCCGTGTTGAGAGCCCCCAGGAGGTCAACGACCTCAGCACCCCGGCACTCCCCGATGACCAGCCGGTCGGGTCGCATGCGCAGGGCCTGCCGGACAAGGTCCCGGAGCGTGACCGTCCCAGCCCCCTCGACATTGGACGTCCGGGCCTGCAACGCCACGACGTGCGGATGGCCCGGCCGCAACTCGGCGGCGTCCTCGACCAGGACGATGCGTTCATGCGGTGGCACCAGCGCCAGCAAGGCGGCGAGCACCGTCGTCTTGCCACATCCCGTGCCGCCGGTTATCAGGTACGGCAGCCGTGCCGCGACGATGCCCGCCAGTAGATCAGCCGAATCGGCGGTCAGGGTCCCGCAGGCGACGAGCCGCTCAACGGTGAGTCCCCGGCACTGGAATGTCCGAAAGGATAGGTACGGACCGCCCTGGGCTACCGGGGGCAGCACGGCATGGAACCGGGTTCCGTCGGGCAACTGGACGTCAACGCAGGGACTGGCGTCATCGAGCCGACGCCCACCGGCCGCGGCGAGGCGCTGCGCCAGCCGCCGGACCTCGGTGGGACCTCCCACGTCAACGGCGGCCCGGCACAGGCCGGCCCCACGATCGATCCACACCTCCGAGCCGTTGACCAGCACATCGGTGACGCCGGGCTGGGCCAGGAGCGGCGCGAGAGTGCCCGCACCCCCGAACTCCGCGGTGAGCCGCTCGGAGACCAGGCGCAGTGTTCGCTCGCCCAGGAGCGCGGCGCCCGGTTCCCGTCGGACAGCGGCGGCGACGCCCGCCGGGCTGGTGTCCGAATCGTCGTCAACGAGCCGCCGCCGGACGCTGACCGCGATGGCCTGAGCCGAGGTCTGGAACTGGCCAGCGGTGGATCTCAGAAAGGGACCTCGGGCGCTCATGCGGCGGCCTTGTCGGCCAGACCGAGTTCTGCCAGCACGCGTTGGCACAGGCAGGCCAGCGAGCCCCGCCCGCGTCCGGCCGGAGGCTGGCCATGTTCAAGCCCCCTGGCAAGATCATGTTCGGACCGCAGCGTGCCGATTGAGGTGACGCCCAGCGCCCTGGCGATCTCCCGTGGCTTGAGCCGTCCCGGAGCGGGCCCGCGGACGACCAGCGACAGCGCGTTGGTGTGCTGCGAAACCCGCGACGCCACTCGCGCCGCCGCCGCACACGCTCGAAGCTCCGCGGGAACGATCATCAATGCGAGGTCCGAGGCCGCCAGCGCGAGCGTCGCGGCGTCGTCGAGGCGACGCGGAAGGTCCACGACAATCAGCTGACTGCCCCGGCGCCCCGCGTCGAGCGCCGCGATCATGGCATCTGCCGACACCTCCAGCGGCTCGCCCCGGTCCCAGGACAGCACCGAGAGTTCGCCCCGGCGAGGCAGGGCTTCGGTCAAGGCTGGAGGGCTGACCGAGCCGCTGGTGTCGGCAAGCGCGGGCCAGCGAACACCGTCCAGGCCTTCCCAACCCAGCACCAGATCGACCCCTCCGCCAAGGGGGTCGGCGTCGACCAGCAGGGCCCGCAGGCCGCTTCGTGCTCCGGTGACGGCAAGCCCGGCCGCCAGCACGCTCGCGCCGGCTCCGCCTCTGCCTCCGATCACGGTGATGACGCGGCCGCCGGCGGATGCGGCCGGGCCGGCCGCATCCGTCATCCGATCGGCAAGCCAGCCCGCCGCGGTCGGAAGCAGTGCGACGTGCTCGGCGCCGATGGCCTCTGCGGCACTCCACGGCGGATCCACGGACTCTTCGCGGCCGATGACCACCACCCCCGGACGCCGGGGAAGGTTGGCGCGGGCGCAGTCGTCCGCGATCCCCGCGCCGACCAGAACGAGCGGGGCGGCCGGATACCGAGGTCTTGCGGCCGTGGGGTCCGGGACGACATCAAGGTCCACACCGCAACGGGCGGCGATGTCCAGCAGTTGGTCAAGCAGTTCCGGATCGTTGGTTACCAGGAGCGGATGACGGCGCGCCAGTGTGGTGGTCATTGTCCTCTGAGCCATGGCGGTCTCCACGGGTCGGTCGATGTCGAACACCGCACACCGTGGCCGCCAGGGCGGGGAAAGCCAATCATCAAGATCATTATCTGTGGACAACGGCACGCATGTGCACGGGACGGCAGATGGCCCGTTGATCTGCTATCGAGGTGCCCGCAGAGGGGGGACGACCCCCGTCGGGGGGATGACGGGGGTCGTCAGGTCCGGCTCGGGGGGGTCGAGCCGAACCACCTCGGCGGTCGCGGGGGGAGCAACCACCGAGTGCTCAGATATGCCGGACACAACGGTTATGTCGCGTGAGACATGAAAGCACATCGCAAACCTAAGCATGCCTGAGCCAACCGGCACACGTCGAGTAGGTGCTACCCGCATGGCACCGTAAGGTCCCTCTCGAAGAGGGTGCCGGACCGATACACTGCCGCCCGTGGGGCGCAGCGCGGCGTTTTTTGACCTCGACAAGACCGTCATCGCCAAGTCCAGCGCCTTGGCGTTCGGCGGTCCGTTGTACCGCGACGGCCTCATCGGCCGCCGCGACGTCGTCAAGGCCGCATACGCACAGATCATGTTCCGGCTCGGACGCACGGACGAGCAGACGATGGCGCGTACCCGCGACTACCTCGCGGAGCTGTGCCAGGGCTGGCCTGTTGACCAGCTCCGCCAGATTGTCGCGGAAGCGCTCAACGAGCTGATCCACCCGTACATCTACGCGGAGGCCGCAGCGCTGATCCAGGGCCACCAAGCCGCGGGGAGAGACGTCGTCCTGGTTTCCACGTCGGGTGACGAGATGGTTCGTCCCATCGGCGCCCTGCTCGGCATTCCCGACGTCATCGCCACCCGAATGGTGGTGCGGGACGGCCACTACACCGGCGACGTCGAGTTCTACGCCGCAGGCCACAACAAGGTCGTCGCCGTGCGTCAGCTGGCAGCGGAGCGTGGATACGATCTCACGACGTGCTACGCCTATTCAGACTCCGTCTCCGATGTGCCGCTGCTTGAGGCGGTCGGACACCCCACAGCCGTCAATCCTGCCCGGCAACTGCGGCGCATCGCGGCTGACCAGGGCTGGCCGACGCTGGAATTCCGGCACCCCATACCGCTCGGTCGCCGGCTCCGGCAGAAGCCCGCGGCCCCGGTCACGGCGGCCGCGATTGGGGTCGGTTTGGGCGTCGCGCTGGGAATCGTGGTGTATGGCCGGTACCGCCGCGCCAGATCCGCGGCCGTCGCCTGACTCCGGGCCATCGTCCGGACGGGATATTTGACCACTCCGGATGCTGCCTGACAAGTGCCATAGGCCCCCTGTGCAACTGCGGCGACCAGCGTAGAAAGGAGATGCGGATCACTTGGAAGACTCCAGCAAGCCAGTCAAGCCGATCCGTGCATGGCCACCAGGCACCCACGCGCGAGCAGCCGCGTAGGCACGTTGTCGCGATACCCGCAACGGATCGCGTCCAACGGTAGTGATGTGCACGCCTGGTAACCTGGCTGGACGTGCGGCGGCGGCGCCTCCTACGGAGGCGCCGTCCGTATGTGCCCCGTACGTTCGCCAGCCGGCCCCGGAATGGTCGTTCAGTGGATTTGCCGGACGACCGATCTCATCGGACGGCTGGCCCCTTCTTCTGGCGGCTAGGCTGTCCGCCATGAGGTTCCCGGTCGACGACTCATGCGTTCTGCTCGACGGCCCGTGGACCCACCGGTTCGTCAATGCCAACGGCACCCGACTCCACGTGGTCGAGGCGGGCAGCGGACCGTTGCTCCTGCTGGTGCACGGGTTCCCCGAGTTCTGGTACGCCTGGCAGCACCAGATTCCCGCGCTCGCCGCCGCAGGGTTCCGCGTTGCTGCGGTTGACATGCGCGGATACGGCGCGAGCGACAAGCCGCCGCGGGGCTACGACGCGTACACCATGGCGGCGGACATCGTCGGCCTGATCAGGGCGTTGGGCGAGCGCAGCGCCATCATGGTCGGAAGCGGCTACGGGGGCGCCCTCGCCTGGACGACCGCGTGCTTCCACCCGAAGCTGATCAGCAAGTTGGTGGTTCTGAGCGCACCGCATCCGCTGCGCATGCGAACCGCCCTGGCAACGGACCCGCGCGGTCAGCTTGCGGCGGCGCTACCGCTGTTGAAGTTCCAGATCCCCCGATTCGAGCACCTCCTGACCCGCGACGACGCCGCCCTGGTCTGGGGGTACCTCCGGCAGTGGGGATCCGCGGGCTGGACCGACTCTCCGGCGTTCACGGAGTACGCCAAGGTGTGCCGGCAGGCGATGCTCATCCCGCAAGCGGCCTTCTGCGCGATGGAGGCCTACCGGTGGACCGTCCGTTCCGCGCTCCGGCCCCAGGGACTTCGCTACGTCCAGCAGCTCCAGCAGCCGATCACCAGCCCCACGCTGCAGTTGCACGGAGCGCTCGACCCGGCGGTGCTGCCTCGCACGGCGCAGGGTTCGGGTCGCTTCGTTGCGGCGGAGTATGCCTGGCGCGTGTTGGAGGGGGTCGGCCACTTCGCCCCGCAGGAAGCCCCGGATGCGGTCACCCGCGAAGTCCTGAGCTGGGCCGGACGACCCAGCTGAGGAGCCGTCAGGCGTGCTGCTCGCGAATGTCGATGACCTCCGTGCGCGGCGCCCAGCCCTGGTAGACCCCGAAGTCGAACTCTTCCAGGCCCAGTTCCGCCGCCACGAAGGCGAGTCCACCGGTGTACTCGACCCGCAGCCATCCCTCGTGCTCGGCCAGAATGATGAACGGCTGCTGGCGCCACCGGCAGGTCGTCCGGACGTACCCGATGCCACCGCACTCGTCCGCCGGGACGATCCGCCGGTGTCTTCCCGGGCGTACCTCTTCAAAGCCCTCTGCGGAATCCGGCCGATACAGCCGGATGTTGTCGCCGTCGGGGCTCGCTTCGTACTCCACATCGCCCCATTGGGCGACAAAGCCGTCACGCATCATGCCCCTACCCGCCGCCATCGCGGACCGTCCGCGTCGTGCAAGGCGATCAAGCGCTCGTTGCCCTCACGGTCCAGCTTCCACAGCTGCGCCCCATGGGGCAGTCGGACACTGTCGACCTTGAATTCGGAGATCACGTCTCCGGTGTCGCAGGGAGCGAAGCCGTTGCCCCGGAACGGGGTACGTTCGACCACCCAGCCCTCCATCGCCCGCATGGCCGCGTCGGTCTGGCCGCCGTACGGAATCCGGTAGAGATCGCCCCGGTACGCCCGCCACCGCAAGAGGTACACCTCAGCGGCGTCGGGCCGGAACGGTGACCCGGAGTACCCCAGCCCGAGCGTCCGATAGATCTGCTCCGGAGTGCAGAGGTGGTCGACCTCGTTGGCCCGGTGCACGAAACCCGACACCCGGTCGTACCCCCGGTCGAGGTACAACGGGACCTGGGTCGGCGCGATCGACTTCTGCATCACCAGCGGTTCGTCGACGTCCGTCGGCTCCTCGGTCGGGTCGGCAGCGCTCTCGGCAGCCGGTTCGGCCTCGGGTTCCAGGTCTTCGGTCAGTCCCATCTTCGCGGCCCAAGCCGCGAGCGCCATGACCTCGTTGCCCGGCAGGGTCGCCCCGACGGGGGTGTCGGGGTTCACCGCGAACGGCAGATGATCGCCTGGCCAGGCACTGATCAGCGTCGTGAACCGCGCCCAGCCTCCGACCGCGTCGGCTCCCAGCCGGTCGGTCATTCGCTCGGAGGAGGTGTACGCGACCAGATGCTGAGCCCCAGCGATCTCCTCAAGGGTCCACCGCTGGGGATCGGGCACATCGTTGTCGTTCCATCCCACGACCAGAACCTTGGCCAGCAGCAACGTGGAGAGAAAGCGGTCCGTCCGGCGCTGCTGGGCAGCCTCCAGCAGGTTCTCCTCAACGGTGTTGGCCGAGACGAACCCGCCAAGCGCAGGGGCCGACCCCGCCGCCGCTGGGGTGGCTTCCGCTGCCCCATCGGCGATCTTCGCCGAGGCCGCCGTTGACGGCCGCGAGAGCTTCGACAGGGTAGCGGGTTTGGAGGCCGCCGTTGCTGGTCTCGTCGCGACGTTCAAGAACGGCGGAGGGATTGCTGGCCCGGCCTTTCCGACGACGCTCCCGACGGTATCCGGTCGATGATCATGGCCGCCGGCCCCATGGCGTGGAGCGCTCTCGGGCGGGCTGCCGGGTGTCGCCGGTTCCGGCAGCTGGTGCCGGGCCGGCTCGGTCGGCGGCCAAGGTCCGGTAGGCCGGTCCGGGGTACTCCGCGCGGGTGGTTGCTGGCGGGAGCGGCGAGCCGGGTCCGGGTCCGCCGAGGCACGGCCGAAGGCGGTCGGAGCGAACGCCGCGGGCTGCCCGGCGGCACCCTCCGGGGGACGCCCGGGCCCGGGCGGCTGGACGGTGCTGGGTGTCGCCCCCGGAGCGGGTGGGACGGGCTGGCGGGCGCTGGCGCCGCGTTTCGCCAGCGGCGGGACGGTGAGCTGACGAATGCCCTGCTGGCGACCGGGCTGCGGGGGAGTCCCCTGGGGTTGGGGCTCCACCCGAGCGGGTCTCGTCGGCAGTCCCTCATCTGGCCGTCGCCGTTCCCGGCCTGACCGCCCCGGCTCGGCTCCGGGCAGTCGACGCTCCGGTTCCTGGCCCCCCGGACGATTCCCGGGCGGGACCTGCGGCAGCGGCGGCAGGGCGATGGGCAGGGGGACGGTCCCGGAAGCGGGCTGGGGCAGCGGCGCGACGCCCGCAGAGGGTCTGCGCGAGGGCGGCCCGGCGGGCGTTTCCCGGCCCGGCTGCGGGGCCGGGGGCACCGCCCGATGCGGCGCCACGGGCGGGGGCGTTTCCCGGCCCGGCGGCGTTGCCGGGGGC
>JABDRL010000371.1 GCA_013041765.1 Dactylosporangium sp.
GCCTCCAGAAGTACCGCGAGGCTCCGACGACGGGCCGGTGGACCAAGCAGAGTTCGAAGCTCGTCAAGGTCACCTTGGGGCCGGAAGCCTACGCCCGGCGCGGGTCGATGGTCGCCTACCAGGGCAATGTCGAGTTCGACCACAAGGGTTCCGGCGGCCTGCGGGCCTTTTTCGAGGGCGCGGTGACCGGCCAGGGACTCAAACTGATGACCTGCCGCGGCTCCGGTGAGGTGTTTCTGGCCGAGGACGCCGCCGACCTGCATGTGGTCGAGCTGGCCGGCCACAGCCTGTGCATCAACGCCAACAACGTGCTGGCCTTTGACGCGACCCTGCAGACCCAGATCCAGCGCATCGAGAGCCCCGGCATTCCCGGCGGCGGCATGTTCCACCTGGTCGTCTCCGGGCAGGGGACGGTCGTGGTGATGACCCACGGCACCCCGGTGACCCTGATGTGCTCCGGGCCGACCTTCGCCGACGCCAACGCCATCGTCGCCTGGACGGCCGGGATGCGCGTCAGCGTGTCGACGCAGGTACGGGTGTCCCGGCAGATCTACGCCGGCGCCAGCGGCGAGTCTCTGGCCCTCCAGTTCATGGGGATGCAGGGCCATTTCGTCGTCGTCCAACCCTACGAGGTCTGAGGGGGCCATCGTGCAGAGCCCACTGCTGCAACACTTCGCCCAGACCCCCATCCAGGACCGGATGAGCAACCACGGCGCCAAGATGGCCAAGGCCATGATGCAACCGGGCCAGGACCTCCTGGCCCGGGCCGGCTCCATGGTGGCCTACACCGGTCTGGTGGACTTCAACCCCAACCCGCCCCAGATCGCCGGGATGGTCCGGTCCTGGGCGACCGGCGAGGGCGTGCCGCTGATGGTCTGCACCGGGCAGGGCGAGCTGTACCTCGCCGACTACGGCAAGGACGTCGTCATCCTGCAACTGGCGGGAGAGGCGCTCAGCGTCAACGGCAAGAACATCCTGGCCTTCGACGCCTCGTTGCAGTGGGGGATCGAGCGGGTCAAGGGCGTCAGCATGCTCTCGGGCATGGGCATGTTCAACGTCGTCCTCCGGGGCTCCGGCTGGGTGGCGCTGACCAGCAAGGGCACCCCGGTCGTGCTGGACACCAGGGAGGCGCCGACCTTCGTCGACACCGATGCCCTGGTGGCCTTCACCGAGGGGCTGCGGGTGCAGCCGAAGCGCACGGCCCGCCTGGGCAGCCTGTTCGGCCGGGGCTCCGGGGAAGCGTTCCAGCTGGGATTCTCCGGCCAGGGCCTGGTCGTGGTCCAACCGAGCGAGGATGCCCGCCCCACGTTGCAGGTACGCGGCTGAGGAGGGAGAACGATGTACCAGAGCACGCTGCTGGCCAACACCGAGGTCAAGACCACCGAGCGGTTCGCGCTCCAGAACGGCAAGATGCTCAAAGCGGTGCTCGGGCCGGCCAGCGGCATGACCGAGTTCCTCGCCCGCAAGGGAGCGATGGTCGCCTACCAGGGGGCCGTCAGCTTCGACGCCCAGCACCAGGGGTGGGGTAGCCACGTCATGCGGCACCTGACCGGCGAGGGGCTCAACCTCATGCGGGCCTCCGGCAACGGCACGGTGTTTCTGGCCAACCAGGCGCAGGACATCCACATCCTCGACCTGACCGGCGACGGGCTGACCGTCGACGGCGGCAACGTGCTGGCCTTCGAACGGTCCCTGCGCTGGGACATCGTGCGGATCGACTCCCAGGTGCGTGTCGCGGGGGCCGGGGCGTACAACATCGAGCTGACCGGGGCCGGCAAGGTCGCGATCACCACCAACGGCCATCCCCTGGTCATGCGGGTCACCCCGCAGAGCTACTGCTTCGCCGACGCCGATGCGGTGATCGCCTGGTCGTCCAACCTCCAGGTGTCGATGCAGGCGGCCGTCACCTCCTCCTCGGTGTGGCGGCCCAGGGGTAGCACCGGCGAGAGCTGGCAGATGCAGTTCACCGGGGACGGGCTGGTCGTGGTGCAGCCGGCCGAGTTGCTGCCGCCGTACAACGCCCTGCAGGGCGCTGGCGTCGCCGAACGGTTCGGGATGGGGCAGGGCGGGCTCGCCGGCAATAACCCCTTCGGGGCCTTCGGCGGACGCTGAGGGTCGAACCGCCGGCGGGGAGGCCGAGCGGGACCGGAGTGGAACGGGCCGCCCTCGTCGAGGGCGGCCCGTAGTCTCTGGCTCAGCGGGCGTCCATCAGCCGATGTTGACGCCGAAGTCGCGGGCGATGCCCGCCAGACCGGTGGCGTAGCCCTGACCCACCGCGCGGAACTTCCATTCCGCACCGTGCCGGTAGAGCTCGCCGAAGACCATGGCGGTCTCGGACGAGGCGTCCTCTGACAGGTCGTACCGGGCGAGTTCGACGCCGTCGGCCTGGTTGACGATGCGGATGAAGGCATTGGTGACCTGGCCGAAGCTCTGCCCGCGCTGTTCCGGTTCGTAGATGGACACCGGGAAGACGATCTTGGAGACATCGGTCGGCACGGCCACCAGATTGACCTTGATGGCTTCGTCGTCGCCCTCGCCCTCACCGGTGAGGTTGTCGCCGGTGTGCTCGACGGACCCGTCGGGGCTGGTGAGGTTGTTGAAGAAGATGAAGTGCCGGTCCGATATCACCTTGCCGCTCGCCCCGCACATCAGGGCGCTCGCGTCGAGGTCGAAGTCCGCTCCGGTGGTGGTCCTGGCATCCCAGCCGAGACCGACCAGAACGGCGGTGAGGTTCGGAGCCTGCTTGCTCAGTGATACATTGCCGCCCTTGTTGAGGCTGACGCCCACGAGATCCCCCATGTGTTGTGACTGGCGACGCCATTGCCTGGCCTGCGCCGTGGTCGCAGTAGACCGATATGTCGTGACTGTAGGCAAGTGTGCATGATCTGGCGGGCGAATTGGGCGGTAACCACGAGCGCGCCACCCGCCGGCAACGGGTTCCCGCCCCGAGGGGTGGCGCATGTCACCACTGTTGAAACGCGAGCGAGCCGTAGCGTAATCTTGCACTCAAGGTCATGAGTGCCAGCGCCAAGCCCCGGCTCGCTGGCCGGCAACCCTCGTGTTCGCGGTGGGGTGCCCCGGGTGCAAGACCTGGTCCGGTCATAGTGGACGGACAAGCGCGGATCCTGCCGCCCAGGGTCCGAGGACTCTGGAGGTTCCCATGCACCGTTCGGGCCTGATGCCCTAGCGGCGCCCAGCGCCGCGACCCCGACCAGCAGCTGATCCCTGGGCGCCGGAGCGGCGCCCCCGGCTCATCCGGTGTTCCCCGCTGTACCGGGGCAATCCACTGCGTGCACGGCGGGTTTCCGGCGCTCCACAACCGCAGCACCGGATGACAACGGAAGGAAACCCGGCAGTGTCGAGCGATCCCGCTACGGACCGCCCTCCCACGACCGAGGTGTGGAAGGACGGCGATCCCGTCGGCCGGCGACGGTGGGTCGAACTGGAACAGCCGCTGGGGCTGGAGGCCGGGGGCCTGCTGCCCGGGGTTCGCCTGGCCTACGAGACCTGGGGCACCCTCGCCCCGGACCGGTCCAACGCCGTGCTGGTGATGCACGCGCTGACCGGGGACAGCCACCTGGCCGGACCGGCGGGACCGGGACACCCGACATCCGGGTGGTGGGACGCGCTCGTCGGCCCGGGCGGGGCCCTGGATCCCAGCGCATGGTTCGTGGTGTGCCCGAACGTCCTGGGCGGCTGCCAGGGCAGCACCGGACCGGCCTCGACCGCCCCGGACGGGCGCCCCTGGGGCGGACGCTTCCCGTTCCTGACGATCCGTGACCAGGTCGTGGCGGAGACCTCGGTCGCGGACGCGCTGGGCGTCGACCGGTGGGCCGCGGTGATCGGCGGGTCCATGGGCGGCATGCGCGCCCTGGAATGGGCCGTGGGCTACCCGAACCGGGTCGGAACGCTGGTGCTGCTGGCCTGCCCGGCCGTGACGACCGCGGACCAGATCGCCTGGACGGCCCCGCAGCTGCACGCGATCCGGTCCGACGCCGGCTGGCGGGGCGGGGACTACCACGATGCCCCGGCCGGCGAGGGGCCGTGGCGGGGTCTGGGCATCGCCCGGCGGATCGCCCACGTGACCTACCGCAGCGAGCGGGAGCTGACCGACCGCTTCGGGCGCGTGGCCCAGGGCACGGAGGACCCGACCCGGGGCGGTCGCTACGCCGTCGAGTCGTACCTCGACCACCATGCCGAGAAGCTGGTGCGTCGGTTCGACGCGGGCAGCTACGTCACCCTGACCGAAGCCATGAACAGCCACGACGTCGGGCGCGACCGTGGCGGCGTGCTGGCGGCCCTGCGGCGGGTGACCGCCACCACCGTGGTCGCCGGGGTGGACAGCGACCGGCTGTATCCGCTGGCCCAGCAGCACCAGCTCGCGGCGGCCATCCCGGGCGGCCGGGGCCCGCGCACCATCGGTTCCCCGTACGGCCACGATGCCTTCCTGGTCGAGCACGACCAGGTCAGCGCGATCATCCGGGAGGCGCTGCCGCCCCCGCCCGGCGGCACCCCACGGCTGGCGACCCTAGATCGAGAAGTCTTCCCCGGGCCACATCCCGGTTTCGGACGGATGCACATGGGCCGGCGTCAGCCGGCAGTTCAGCGCCACCTCCAGTTCCTCGACCCGGGTGAGCAGCGACCGGATGCTCACCCCGATCAGGTCTGGTAGCAGGACCTGGTCGAGGTCGGGCTGGGACGGCTGCGGGCGCGGGTAGCTGCGGACGATGACCTGCCCCGGCACACCGACGACCACCGAGTCCGGCGGCGCCGGCTTGACGACGACGGCGTTGGCGCCGATACGGCTGTCGTGGCCGACGGTGAACGGGCCGAGCACCTTCGCCCCGGCCCCGATGGTGACCCGGTCGCCGATGGTCGGGTGGCGCTTGCCCCGCTCGAGACTGGTGCCCCCGAGCGTCACCCCGTGGTAGATCGTGACGTCGTCGCCGACCTCGGCGGTCTCCCCGATGACGACCCCGGTCGCGTGGTCGATGAACAGCCCGGAACCGATGGTGGCCGCCGGATGGATGTCGACCCCCGTGCACCGGTGGGTGATGGTCGACACCAGACGCGCCAGCAGGAGCAGCTTGTGCCCCCACAACCAGTGGCCGATCCGGTAGCCCCAGACGGCGTGCAGGCCCGGGTAACACAGGATGGCCTCCAGCGTCGAGCGGGCCGCTGGATCGCGCTCCCGCACCGCCCGGACATCCCGTCGCAGCGTGCCTAGCACGGCTGACCACCCAGTCCCTTCGTTATCGTCCGCCGGTCACCGCGGTGACGCGGGGAGCACCAATACCACGTCGATGATTGCACCGCACCGGTGCTCCAATCCTGCCAGGGGCCCGGATCCGGGGACCACGATCCGGTAGGGATCGACCGTTACGGAACGGCGAGCATGGTCTGGGCGATCCGCGGACCGCCGCAACGCACGTTCCCGGGTCTGGAGGAATCGCATCGTGAGGTCGCGACGCACCGCTGGGATCCTGGCGCGGGTGGTCCTTGCCGGGGCCTGGGTGCTGGCGGCGGTCCCCGGCGGGTGCTCGGGGAGCGACGATACCGGCGACGTGCTGCTGCCCGGGGGCCGTCCCGTCCCGACCCCGGATTCTCCCGTCCCGTCCGCGGCGCCCTACCTCCACCTCGGGTGGGGCAGCCCTCCCGATCCGATCGCCGTGATGGCCGCGACCGGGATCCGGGCGTTCACCCTGGCGTTCGTGCTGTCCTCCGGCGACTGCACGCCGGCCTGGGACGGCGCCCGGCCGCTGACCGGAGGCGGGGACGAGCGCACCATCGCGGCCATCCGCGAGGCCGGCGGCGACGTCGTGGTCTCCTTCGGCGGCTGGTCGGGTCGCAAGCTGGGGGAGGACTGCGCCTCGGCGGCGGATCTCGCCAGGGCGTACCAGCGGGTGATCGATGCCTATCGGCTGAGGGCGATCGATGTCGACCTGGAACGTACCGAGTTCAGCGACCCGGTGGTGCAGGACCGGGTCATGGCGGCCCTGCGGCAGATCAAGCGGAACAACCCCGCCGTGCAGATCATCGTCACGATGGGCACGGAACCCGCTGGGCCGGGTGCGGCGGGGGCCCGGCTGGTGCGGCGCGCGGCGGCGCTGGGCATGCCGGTCGACGTGTGGACGATCATGCCGTTCGACGTCGGGGGACCGCAGACCGCCGGGAGCATGGGGGCGCTGTCGGCGCGGGCATCCACCGGGCTGCACGAGGCGTTGCGGGCGGCGTGCCCGGCGCTCAGCGACGCCCAGGTCTACCGGATGCAGGGCATCAGCTCGATGAACGGCAGAACCGATCACGGTGAGGTGGTCACGCCGACCGACCTGCGGGAGATCCTGGCCCATGCCAGGGCCCATCGCCTTGCCCGCCTGACCTTCTGGTCGGTCAACCGGGACCGTGCCTGCGGGGGCGGCGGCGCCGGGGACGCCTGCTCCGGCATCGCGCAGGCGACCTGGGAATTCACCAGGATCATCGCAGCCTACCCCGGGTAGGCCGGTCGCTCGTCTACCCGCGACACCTGGACCCGACCGCGCCGGTACGAATGGGTGGCGAGCCGTCCGAGGCCGCGATCACGGCTTCGGCCGGTGGGGGCCGGCCCCACCCGGGCGCAGCCCTCGGACCCGGTCGTCGGTCAGCAGGTCGACGAGCGCGCCGGCCCCGGCGTCGGTGATGTCGTTCCCCCCGGCGAACAACCGGGCACCGCTGGTTTCGGCCAGGCGATGGAGGGGAACGGTGACCGTCGGCAACTCGGCCCGGTAGCCGCCGACCGGGGCCTCCGGCCGCTGATCGCCGATCTCGACAGCCACGTGCAGCGCGGTGATCCCCCGCAGGTGGATCCGCCAGGTCGCGGTGACCCGCTGCCCGGACCAGGTCAGGTCGATCTCCCGGCGGGCACGGCGTGGGCCGGCGTCCCCCGGCGGGGGCAGGATCCGGTCGAATCCCTCGACCTCGCCGAACAGCCCGGCCAGAGCGGTCCGGATCGCCGAGGGGTCCAGCCCCCTGGCCCGCCACGGCATCCACCAGGGGCGCGGATGGATGATCCCGAGGACCGGCGCTGGCTGCGGGGGGATGTCCGGGGGCAGAGGGCGATTATCGTCCACGGGGTGATTGTCGCTAATCGTGACTGGCGCTGGTCCCCGGCCCCGGCCGCTACGCTGGCTGGTCGGCCAGCCCGGCGCAGGCGCGCAGGCCGGCGAACCGCTGGGTGAGTTTCGTCGCGGACGCACCGGTGAGTACCACCGGCTGCCCGGTGCCGGAGACGACCGCTGGAACCAGCTCCTGGGTGAGGACGGACCGGCCCCTGACCGTCAGCCGCAGTACCCCGGTCTCCGTGCTCGCCGAGGAGCCGTACCACAGGAAGTTACCGAGGCCGTAGGCGACGTAGGCGGAGCCGAGGAACCCGTCGCCCTGGAGGGTGTGCGCGTGGGAACCGATGATGAGGTCCGCGCCTGCCCTCGCCAGGTGCCCGGCGAACTCCTGCTGGATGACCGTCGGGCACCCGTCTCGCTCCTTGCCCCAGTGGTTGTAGACGATGACCAGGTCGGCCTGCAGCCGAGCCGCGGCGACGGCGGCGACGGCCCGCTCGACATCCCAGGCCATGGCCATGCCGGGCCGGGTGTCGGTCGCGACCCAGGTGGAGGCGAAGCTGCGGATCTGGCTGAACCCCAGGACCGCGATCCTGGTGCCACGCACGGTGGTGATCCAGGGGGCGTTGGCCTCGGCCGCGTTGCGGCCGGCACCGAAGACCGGGAACTCGGCCCGCTCGGCGGCGGCGAGGGTGTCGGCGAAGCCCACCTGGCCGTAGTCCAGCGTGTGGTTGTTGGCCAGGGACACCGCGTCGATTCCGGCGGCCCGCAGCGCCTCGAACGTCGCGGGTGGCGCCCGGAAGCGGTAGGTCTTCGGCTCCGGGGTGCCCCGGGTGGTCACGGCGGTTTCCAGGTTGAGGATGGTCAGGTCGGCTTCGGCGAGCACCGAGGCGATCGGACCGAACGCGGTGGCCGGGGTGTTCAGCAACCTGGCGGTCCGGCCGGTGAAGTGGACATCTCCGGCAAAGGCCAGGCTCAGGGTCGCTGGCTCCGGGGACGGGCTGGCCGGGGCCGTCGGCTCGCCCGAGGCGGCCGTGGCCCATACCACGGTGGAATCTTCGTCGGGGGCGGCCGATCCCGAGGACGGTCCGCACCCCGCGACGAGCGCGCTGAGCAGGCTGCCGACCAGGACGGGCAGGGCGACGACGCGGGGGGACACCGGAGCCATGGCGTCAGCCTACGGCCTGACCGCCAACGTCAAAATAATCTTGGTGTTCTCATGTTGCCCGGAGCCCGCGTAGCGGTGTGCCCATTCAGCGGCGGTCATGACCTCACCGACGCCGGTGGGGCTGGCCAGGCGGCTCGCGAGCGCTGCCTCGTCCGCGCCGTCGACCGTCGCCAGTTCGGCCGCGATCGGTCGGTCGGCCGCCACGACGAAGTCCCCGCGCAGGTTTCGCGTGATCTCCTGCCGGCCGGCCTCGGTGAGGGTGGCCTGCGCTCCGGTCCAGCCGGCCACGAAGGCGACGAAGACCATGATCGGTGCTGCGGTCGCGGCGCTGCGCCGGACGCCGTCGCGAAGGTTGGCCTGAGCGAGCTGGCCGAGTCGACCACGGAGGACGGGCGTGAGCAGACCACCGACCAGCTGCGCCAGCAGCGGCGCGAGCGCGGCAAACGCGATCACAAGCACCATCGATACGAGCGTCGACATCCTCTTGGCCTGCTCCGTACCAAGATGCGGCACCATGGTCAGCATCGCGATGCCGCCCGCAAGGGGCAGCGTGCCGATGATCCATCGGGATGGGGTCATGGTCCTGGCGGGCCGGCCGCTGTCGCGCAGCGCCTCCAGCGGCCGCAGCTTCGAGGCGCGGGCGGACGCGGTGAGCACGCCGAGCAACGAGACGCCGACGCCGGTGCCGACGCCGACGAAGATGATCCACGATCGCCACTGTGCCGAGAAGCCGGGCGGAACGAATGCGAACTCGGTCAGCATCCAAGCCTGCATGCGCATCAGCGGCAGCCCCACCAGGATTCCGAGGCCGGACCCGACGGTGCCGAGCAGGAACGCCTCGCCGAGCAGGAGCGTGCGCACCTGCCCCCGGCTCGCGCCGGTCAGTCGGAGCAGGGCGAGGTCGCGGCGGCGCTGCTCAACCGTGAACGCGAAGGTCGTGCCGACGATGAAGACCGCGATGAACGCCGCCAGCCCGAGTTCCATCCCGAGCAGGGTGTCCGCGGACGCATACCTGTCCTGCAACGCGCGCCGCTCAGCCTTCGGCAAGCCGCTCGGGATCTTCGCGGTTGCCGATGAGACGAGCGTGAGCGGCGACGACTGGACCAGGCCCACCCCGAGGCAGACCGTGATGATGGCTCCGGCGAACACCTGCCAGCGATCGCGGAAGGTGCTCCATGACGCACTGAGCACGATCTACTCCTCCCACCGGGCAAGGCGTTCGGCGACCGTACGGGCCGATGGCGAATCCAGCTGTTCGACGAAGCGTCCGTCGCGGAGGAAGAGCACCTGGTCGGCGCTGGCCGCGACGGCCGGGTCGTGGGTGACGGTGACGATGGTCTGCCCGTGGTCGTCGACCATCGAACGCAGCAGGCCGAGGATGACGCGGGCCGATGTGGTGTCCAACGCGCCGGTTGGCTCGTCCGCGAACAGCACGGCCGGCCTGGTCACCATCGCGCGGGCGATCGCCACCCGTTGCTGCTGGCCGCCGGAGAGTTCGCGGGGGCGATGGCGGGCCCGGTCCGCGAGGCCGACCGCGGCGAGCGCGTCGTGAATCTCGCGACGGGCCGGCCGGCGGCCGGCCAGCCGCAGCGGCATCGCCACGTTCCGGGCCGCCGTGAACGAACCGATCAGGTTGAAACTCTGGAAGACGAAACCCACGGCGGTACGGCGTAGCCTCGTCAGCTCGGCGTCCGACGCCTCGGTGATGTCCCTGCCCGCGACCAGTGCCTGGCCCGAGGTGACACGCTCCAACCCGGCGGCGCAGTGCATCAGCGTGGACTTTCCAGAACCCGACGGCCCCATGATCGCCGTCCACGAGCCCACCGGCACGCGGATGTCCACGGTGTCGAGTGCCCGAACCTCGGTACCCCGCGAACCGTACACGCGGGTCACCCCCCCGAAGCTCGACCGCGGGCGTCGCGGGACCCGACGCGTCCGCCGAAGGACCCGGGGCGAGAAGATCTGAAGGACGTTGCGTCTGCATGCTCACCAGTACCAATCCAAGTTTTTCGTCTCGCGCATGTCGCGCCGGCAGGCCGGTGGATCGGTGGTGTGGCCAGCCCCTACCTCCGCCCAACGCCGCAGCGGCGGGTCAGGCGGCTGGTGTGGCATCCCGTACCAGGGGCGAGAGAGCGGATTTTCTACTATGGACGACCTGCTGGGCTTGCGAAAATTCGCAGACGGGGACGTTCGAGGTCACCCGTAGGGTGTGATCGGCTTTGACTGGGGATTTACTGTCGCTGGGACGACAGCTGTGCCACACCTACCGGTGGGTAGCCGCGGTGCGGACCCGGGGGGG
>JABDRL010000378.1 GCA_013041765.1 Dactylosporangium sp.
CCCCCCCCCCCGCCGATGCCTGCGGGCTGACCGGCACGACCGGCCGGCTGCGCCCGGGCCTGGTGGCCGATCTGCTCGTCGTCGGCGGAGACGTGGAGCGGGACGTGCTGGCCCTGACCCGGGTCCGGGATGTCGTCCTGCGTGGACGGCCGGTCGTCGTCAGCGGCGCCGGGCCACGAGAACCGAGTTGACGACCTCCCCGAGGGGGTGCACCAGCGCCTCGGGCACGAATCCGGCGTCGCGCACGTCACGGATGTCGACCACGGGATAGAGCAGCGAGCGCAGCCCCTCGGCGCTACGGACAACGAGATGCGCTCCCGGTTTGAGTGCCGCACCGACCGCGCGCAGTACCACCTGTTTCTGCGTCCGGGTCAATCCGACGAGGGCCGCAAGGACAACGACGTCGCAACCGCAGGCCGCCCGGACCATGTCCGAATCGGACGTGGCGTCGGCCAGCATGACCCGTATCCCGCCCCCCGGGACGAGCCGGCCGACAAGGCGGGCGGAGAGGTCGACGGCCTCGGCGTCCCGATCAACGATCGTGACCTCTGCCGTGAGGTTTCGGTACAGCAGCACCCCGCTCAGCGGCAACGGGCCTCCGCCGATGAAGCAGGCGCGGCGGGTGGCTCCGGGGTCGTAGCCAGCACCGGCCAGGGCATGGGCCTCAAACCGCGCCAGCTGCTCGTAGTTGTCCCGGTAGGGGAACGCGGCCGTCTCTGCCTGGGGATCCTCGGCGGCGAGGGCCCTGCGGGCCCAGTCCCGTTCCAGCAGTCCCTCCCCCTCGGCGCACAGTCGGATCAGGTCCGACCGCACCTCGTGGATCCGTGGATCTTCCAGCACGCTCCGTGCATCCACGGTCTCGGCCCGGACGCAGGCGCTGACCAGGTCGGCGAACAGCGCGTTCACCACCGGTGATGGAGCGGGGCTGTCCTGGGCGCGCAGTCGCTGGTACAGGGCCAGGATGCGGCGACACCGGGAGCTGGTCGGGTTCGTGGGAACGCCGGACGCGGCGGATGCCTTCAGCATCCGGCGGTCCGCAGCAGCGCGTCAGTTTCGATCTCGAAATGCACGGTGCTGAACGGATCGGGCCGCTGGTCGAGGACCTCCCGCGTCGGCAGGGAGCGCCAGAACTTCTCGGCGCCGGGGACGCTGGCGTCGGTGTGCAGGTACACGCGGCGGTATCCCCCTGGACCGAGGCTCCAGGCCACGGCCCGCTCGACGAGGGCACGCCCGACGCCGAGGCGGCGGGCGGCGGTGGCGACCCAGACCCGGACGAGCTGGCAGACGTCCGGCTGGTTGTACTCGCGCACGAGCCACTCCGGGTTCGGGGGGCTCGCCAGGGAGCAGGGCCGGACGGCGGCGGTCCCGAGCACTCCGGAGACCTCCCGGGCCACGAGCAGGGCGCATCCGGGGCTGCGCAGGTAGGACATTTCAAGATCGTCGAGGTCCCGGTGCCACCGCGGGCGGTACCCGCCAAGGTCGCGAAGCAGGACCTCCCGCATGACCTGTTCGGCTTCGGCCAGGTCCGCCGGGGTAGCGGGCGTGACGGTCATCGTTGCGACCGCGCCCCGGCCTGTTGCCCACGTGCTTGACATAGTCCCCTCCGCATGGCTGCAATTTAAGTGAGGCTAACCTTAATTCCATCGTCGATCTACCAGCGAGTAGGGGTGAAATCCCGCAGACGGATCCGCATCCGCCTTGGTCAAGCAGCAGGCGTTCGGCCCATCCAATGGGCACCGCAGGTCTTGAGCGATGCTCAGAGCCGGCCCGCTTCCAGCCCGGCACCGACCTGCGGTTGAGTAACCCGCGGCGGGGCGTGGCTGGTTCATCGCTGTTCCATGAGCGGATCGGACGAGCCTCGATGGCTGGCGCGGCGCCCCCAGGCCCAGATCGCCGCGGTTGGCCGGCTGGAGAAGCAACTCCGCTCGGCCCCGGCCAGGTCGTCGAAGCGCTGATCGCCAACCGGCTGACCCGCCCGAAGGCGATGGTAGCCGGGGCAGGTCGAAAATCTGCCTCCGGTCTACGTCAGCCGGGTATCCCGGCCCCGAACACCCGGCTGACGTAGACCGGGCCGTGGTGGGTGGCAACGGCTGTCGGCCGCCATCCGGCGGCGCGAAACGGACGGCCCTCGCCCAGTCCGAGTATGGGGGAGTCGTAGCAGGTCCCCCAACCGCACCCGATCGGATTGATCCACTCCGCGGACTCAGCCAGGTCACTGGTGGTTTCCCGGAAGACCATGGCCTGGTGAGGCAGGGCCAGGGTCTCGGCGTCCTCGGCGCTGCCGCCGTTCTCGCGTCCTACCGGGGTCGCCGTCTTCGTCGCTCGTGGTACTGGTGGTCGCGGCGGATCAGGGCGACGATCTGCTCGCAGGCCCCCGGGGCCAGCGGTGATGCGTGGTCGGCGATGGCCTGCAACAGATCGGTCGGATGCGTTGCGAGCAGGTCAACGCCGGCCCGATGGCTGCGGCCGAGTTGGGCTTGCTCATGCATCAACATCACGGCGGTATGAACCGGGACCGCGTGGCCGTTGCGGGTCAGCCAGGCAGAGAGCCCTTCGGTGACCTCGGCGACCTGCCGGCCCCAGGTGCGCCCGCCGCCATCGACCGCATGGCCGGTCTCCACCGACCGGCCCCGGGCATCGAGTTTCTCGAACCACCATTGGTCCGCGACGGCGTGCAGCCGGACCCTACGACGCTTGACCTCCACCGCCCACACCCCCTGCGGGCCGACGAGCACGTGATCGGTCTCGCCCCCACGGTTGCGGTAGCCGCGCAACATGACCCACTCGTCGGGCAGGACCGACGACAGCGCCCAGGTGAGGATCTCTTCCCCGGAGATCCCAGCGGCCTGCTGCTTCGCCCGCTGCTTGATCCCCTCGGAGCCCGCCCCGGCCCGCAACACTTCCTGCCAGGCACCGTGCACCCGGGCATGCGCCTGGCGTTCCTCTGCCGTGGACACCGACAGCAGCCGTTTCCACAGGGGTTTGGCGTGTTTGACCGACTGGAGATCGGCCCACGCGGTGCGGTAGGCGCCATGCCAGGCGTTGAGGTTCGTACCAGCGGCCCGCAACTGCCGCTGGGTCTGCTGGAGTTGGTGGCCGCCGTGGTCAGACAGGACAATCACCTGCATGCCGATCCCCGATCGTCGATCTATGCGGCCCCCTCCTTATATCACGTATCGTTATGCGTCGACTACCGCGAGGTCAACATCACTTGGCTCGGTCCAAAGGTCATGGGTAGACACACGCCCCGAGCACGGCGAAGCCCGGCTCACCCTGACGGGCCACGTCCGCTACCTGTTTGGGATGCCAGTGGACGCATCGACCGTCGAAGTCGTCGCTGCCGGCCGCTCCGGTCACCGCGACCATCCGGAACGCGGTTGGCCGCGCGGACCGGCCGGGGTGTCCAGCACCACCGCTCCTCTGCACGGCCGACCCGCTCCCGGGTCCGGCAACGCAGCAGATCATGAATGACCTGGTCGGTACCGTCCTCGGGCCCCTTGGAATAGATCAGCTAGCCATCGTGTCGATGATCCACCCCACCACCGAATCGACCCTCGCCAGGGTCTCCTCCTGGTCGTGCGGGCAGCTTGGCCCGTCGGACTCGATACCGACCAGAGTCGGCCTGCCGTAGCTCGATTCGGCGAAGTACGGCGCGCCGGAGTCGTAGACGCAGGCACTGGTATCCGCCTGCGGAAGGTAGCCCTTGACCCCCAAGGTGGTGGCCGCGACACTGCTGACCTGCACCTGGCCGGTCTGCAGCTGAGGCACGGCAGGGTCCGCGTCGGCGGCGTCCAGCGCGCCCCAACCGGTGATCCGCAGGATGTCGCCGATCTCTGGCCCCCCGCTGGGGAGCCGCAGCGGCCGGACATCCGTGACCGGTGTCGCCAGCTTCGCGATCGCGATGTCGGTCGTGCCGGCCTGATAGGCCTCGATGACCGAGATTTCGTGACCGGTCTCACCCTCAAGGTGCGCGCGGCCGAGGATCGCCGTGACGGAGCCGTACGGGATCGCCTCGCCCGGCCCGATCGAGCCGCTGGCGTTCTCGTACGAGCCATCGATCACAGCGCTGTGGAAACAGTGCCCGGCCGAAATGATCCACTGCGGCGCGATCAGTGCGCCGGAACAGGCACTGTCGTAGAACGACGCGTCGCGGGGAATGTCGGTCATCACTAATTTGGTTGCGAAACCGTACTGACCGTCTTCAACCGGTTCGCCATTCGCGACGGCGTTCGCGTCAGTCATCAAGCCGACGACGAGCGCGGCGGCAGCGAGGCCGCTGACGCACAGGCCGGCCACGGTAGAGACTCTGCTTCGGGCGCCCATGAAGCTCCTGTCCTGCGACGGATGACTGATGCGGTTGATCATAATTTTTACCAAAACATCAATAAATCTACAACCATGGCCATCCGACTACTCCCGCCAGCTCTGGAGCGTCCGCGTCGCTGTGCCCCCCACCTCCGGATCGTCTGCCAGCCGTCGGAGCAGATCTCTCCGGCGATCGTCCGGGCCGGCCTCCTCGACGGAACCCAACGCGTTATAGCGCACGTCTTCGTCGTCGGCATGCGATGCCGCGGCGGCCAACACCTCGAATACGCCGCCGACGTCCGCATACGGCCCCAGGG
>JABDRL010000381.1 GCA_013041765.1 Dactylosporangium sp.
TACTACCTGCCGCCCGGAGGCACCCTGACGGTGTACTGGCCAGGCGGCAATCACAGGACCTACCGGGGAGCGGTGGACCAATGACCTTCAGCGCGAGGGCGTACTACCTCGGCGGGCACCGAGACCAACCGGCGGTCCTGCACGGTGCTGAGGATGTCGACACGCTCGTCGATGCCCTTCTGGCCCAGCCGTTCAGCAACAGCGTCGCGACCGTGTACATCGTTGAGCGTCCCCGTGTCAACGGATTGCCGGACCACGAGTTGGCCGTCGCGGTGGACTCGGAGGGCGACGTTGGTGGGCTCTGGTATCTCAACAGTGCCGCGGGCACCTGGTACACCCGTGGTGCACGCGGTGAGCGGGACGAGGTCTTCTACTGCCACATGGGTGAGGAGCGGGACTTCCCCGCGGATTCGGAGATCTCCATCGACCTGCTGCGTCAGG
Source organism: Dactylosporangium sp. (assembly GCA_013041765.1). Lineage (GTDB taxonomy): Bacteria > Actinomycetota > Actinomycetes > Mycobacteriales > Micromonosporaceae > JABDRL01. The sequence goes on from JABDRL010000381.1 coordinate 442, forward strand.
GCGTCAGGGAATTCCTTGCCACGGGCGGGGAGCGGCCGACCTGTGTGAGTTGGCAGTCGGCAGGCTCCACGGTCGAAACGGCCGCCGCGTAGGCCGTTGCTGCCACGAGCCCCGGCGTGGCCGGTGTCGATGCGGGGCGACCAACCGGTCACCAGACCGGCCCGTAGCGGTATCCGTCAAGTCAAATGAGACAGTTTGGTTCAGGTCTTCTGTAGTTCTTGGGCTGGTTGGTTGATCCAGCTGTGGTCGGGGATCTGGGGTGGGCGGGGTCGTCGGGCGGAGCGGTTGGGGTGAGCGGCGCGGGCCGCGTCGAGGGTGGCCTGGCGGGCGTCGTCGATCGTTGCGGTGGTGCCGAAGTGGACCGATGCGGGGGTGTGCCAGCCGATCCCGGAATGGCGGTGGACGTGGTCGTACTCGGTGAAGAATCCGTCCAGAAAGGCCCGCGCGGCGGACAGGTTGGGAAACGATCCGGGGAAGTCGTGGAGGTACTTGAGGGTCTTGAACTGCGCTTCGGAGAACGGGTTGTCGTCGGAGACCCGGGGCCGGGAGTGGGTGCGGGTGACCCCGAGGTTGGTCAGCGGCGCGGAGACCGACTGGGAGGTCATCGAGGTGCCCCGGTCGGCGTGCACGGTGTGCGGGACCTGTCCGTTGCGGGCGGTGGCCTCGTCGATGAAGTCGCGGGCCAGGACGCTGTCCTCGGCGGCGGCGAGGATCCAGCCCTGGTTGTATCGGGAGTAGACGTCGATCAGAACGTACAGGTGGTACCAGACGCCCTTGACCGGACCGCGGATCTTCGTGATGTCCCAGGACCAGACCTGGGATGGGCCGTCGGCGACCAACTCGGGTTTGACCTTCGCCGGATGCGTGGCCTGTCGACGCCGTTCGCGGGTCTGACCCGCGGCGGCAGCGATCCGGTACATGCTCGACGGTGAGCACCGGTAGCGGCCCTCGTCGAGTTCGCGGGCCCAGATCTGTCCGATCGACAGGTCGCTGTATCCGGGCCGGTTGATCACCTCCAGAACCGCTGCCCGTTCACCGTCGTCGAGGGCCTGCGGGCCGGGCTGGCGTCGTTGCCTCGGGCCGTGCACCGGCCCGCGGACCCGGCGGTAGTGGGTGGCCCGGGCGCGTCCCAGTAGCCGGCAGGCCGTCCTGACCGGCGTCCCGACCCCGGTCAGCTCCCGCAGGGCCTGATCGATCACCGACTCGATGCGGGCGGCGTGTCCGAGCCCTCGGCCAACGACGCCAAGAGTTCGTGTGCTTTTCCCATGATCACAAGCGCGGCCTGGGTCTGTGCGAGCCTGGCATCCAACCGGGCGTTCTCCGCCCGCAACCGCTCGGTCTCCCACTCCGCCTTCGACACCCGCGACCGCGTCGCGGACGTCACAGCGGCGGTCACACGGCCAGCCGCCACGGCGGCGACGCGGTCGCGGGCCCATTCCTTGACGTGAGAGTGGTAGAGGCCCTCCCGGCGCAGGGCCGCGGACTTCTCCCCGTGCGGGGCGGCCTCGTACTCGGCCACGATCCTGGCCTTGTACTCGGTGGTGAAGGTCCGTCGCGCCGGGCGCGGTGCCGGACCCACGCCCTCGGACTCGCCCGTCTCGGGCGGCTGCTTGCTGCTACTCACGTACACATCTCCAGGCACGCCCTACGAGCCAGCCCCGGTCGTCAGGGTGTCTCATGCCAGCCTGACAGAGAGGGGAGGGACGTCAATCTTTGTCCGCGGATCGCGCCGCATTGTGAGGTGGTCTCGCATGTGACGTGGTAGTGGCGGTGCGCGACACTGGGGGCAGCCGACCGAGTGAAGGGGCGGGTATGTCGGGTGTGGAATTGATCGCTGCGGCGTTGGCGGCGGGGGCGAGTGCCGGGTTGACGTCCACGGCGTCGGCGGCAGTCGGAGATGCGTACGCGGGTTTGAAGGGTTTGCTAGGGCGGCGGCTGGTCGGGCGGCGGTCGGCGGCGGTACTGGAGACGGAGGAGACCGACGCGGGGACCTGGCAGACCAGGCTCGGAGCAGATCTGCTCGATTCGGGCGCGGCAGACGACGAGGACATCCTGGCTGCGGCTCGTGCGCTGCTAGCCCGCGCGGACCCGGCCACGGCGAAGACCTTCAACATTCATATTCAGACCAGTCATGGCGCTGCGGGTGAGTTCCACGCACCAGTCACGTTCCACCAGGGGCCGCCAGTCCCCCCAGCCCCACCGGCAGTCCCCTAGGGCACGGGACTTCCGGCACTTCCAGATCCGAGCCCATCGAGCCGCCGATCCCGATCGGCGCCGTCCACGGGCCGGCCGGGGTCTTCAACGGCCCGGTCACCGTGCACAGCCCATCACCAGCCGGGTGGCCCGCCCCGATCCCCCGGCAGCTACCCACGGATCTGGCCGACTTCGTCGAGCGCGGCGGGACGACCGACGAACTCGCCGCCTCCCTGCGAGTCCCTTCGGGGGCAGTGGTGATCTCCGCGCTGTCGGGAAAGGGCGGCATCGGCAACCCGGACCAGGAATTGAGACACATTTGTTACCGAGCTTTTTGATAACGTTTGGGCCAGATTGTCTATTGCATGTGGTGTGCCGTGCCGGCCGTGAGAGCGGGCGGGGGGGGGGGGGG
>JABDRL010000385.1 GCA_013041765.1 Dactylosporangium sp.
CCCCCCCCCCAACGCGGCTTCGGCAGGTGCGGGGCGAGCCGCGGGTTAGTGGCGGAAGCCCGAATCCGGCTTGACCGCGGGCATCGGTGATTCGAGCGCATCCAGATAGTCGACGCACTCGCGGAGATCCGCGACGAACAGCGTCGCCAGATCATGACTCAGGCCGTTGCGTACGACGATCCGCTGGACCGTCAGGTCGACCAGGTTGTCCGGCATCGGATATGCCGGGACCAGCCACCCCTTGGTCCGCAGCCGGTCCGACAGGTGGTACAGATTCCAGTTCCGCGTGTGTCCGGTCCGGAGCGACCAGGCGAACACCGGGATGTCACTGGCGTCGTTCCACAGTGTGAACGCGTCGATCTTGCTGACCTCCCTCGCCAGGTACTGGGCCACGTCCAGCGTGCCCTGCTGGACCTTGGTGAAGCCAGCCCGGCCGAGCCGCAGGAAGAGGTAGTACTGCAGCAGCACCTGGGCGCCCGGGCGAGAAAAGTTCAGCGCGAGGGTCGGCATGTTCCCGCCGAGGTAGCTGACGTAGAAGATCAGATCCTCGGGTAGCGCGTCCCGATCGCGCCACACGACCCATCCCAGACCTGGATAGGTCAGGCCGTACTTGTGGCCGGAGGTGTTGATCGAGGCAACCCGCTCGACCCGGAAGTCCCATTCCAGCGTGGGCTGGCAGAACGGTGCGATCATCGCCCCGGACGCACCGTCCACATGGATCGGGATGTCCAGCCCCGTATCCGCCTGGATCCGGTCCAGCGCCGCGGCGATCTGCTGCACCGGCTCATACATTCCGGTGTAGGTGACGCCCATGATGGCGACGACGCCGATCGTGTTCTCGTCCACGTACCTGGCGAGGTCGTGGCCGTCGAGAACCTTGTGTTCCTCGCTGATCGGGACGTAGCGGGCCTCGACCTCGAAGTAGTTGCAGAACTTCTCCCAGCAGACCTGCACGGCGCTGGACATCACGAGGTTGGGCTTGTCGGTGGATTGGCTCGCGGCCTTCCTCCGGTGCTGCCAGCGGCGCTTGAGTGCCAGCCCGCCCAGCATGGCGGCCTCGGACGAGCCGATGGTGGAGGTGCCGATCGTGTGCTTCGGATCGGGGGCGTGCCACAGTTCGGCCAGCATGGTCCAGCAGCGCGTCTCGATGGCCGCCGTCTGCGGATACTCATCCTTGTCGACCATGTTCTTGTCTGCGGCTTCGAGGTACAGCCGAGCCGCGTGATCGTCCATCCAGGTGCCGACGAACGTTGCCAGGTTCAACCGGGCGTTGCCGTCGAGCATCGCCTCGTCGTGGACGATCTGAAATGCCGTTTCGGGCAGTGACTCGCCCTCCGGCAGCGAATATCTCGGCAGCTGCGTTGCCTCACCCGGACGGGTAAACAGCGGAGACAGTTCAATCTTGTCCGCCATACGACTGTATTGTTCGTGAATAGTGCGACGCATAGTCATCAGCGGTCCTCCCGACCTGCAGACAGGCCGATTTAAATCATTGATGCATCCAGATTACTACTGGGTATCCGAAGTCAGACGCCCCGCGACAACCGCCATGTTACGCGGACAGGTTCACGCTCAAATCCTTTTGCAGAAACTGCCGAACGCCGTATCCGATCAGCGGCGCGGTTCGGTCGGCTTCGACGAACCGGCACGGCTGGTCCAGCGGCCCGACGGGGAGGTCGCCGGGCGGGTCGGCCAGCCGTCCATCAGCGGGTGGATTGCGAATGCACGCATCGTTCCCTCCCTGGACCACGATACGGCCGTGGTCTATGGCATCAACGTGCAGCCGGGGTAGGACGGGGCTGGAGCCCCGCCCCGGGCCGAAGGGATTTTCCCCAATACCGAATTCCCCGCCGGGGACCGGCCCGCCAGCCGGCCCGCCAGCCCCTCGTTCGCCACCGCCGGGTCGCGCTCGACCTCGGTGGCTGTGGTGCCGGACCAGACATTCCTCGATGGGCTGCCGGGAGAACCCGTCGGGTCCGCAGATCGGTGCAACAGAAATAGATGATATACGGCTTTTCGTGGCATTTGTCAGCCACAATCAGAAGCTGGCGGGGCCTGCTCGTACCTCTGCCCAGGCAGCAGGACCGATCCGAGGCGAAGACTTCGCCACTTCACCAAGCAAGGAGCCGAGCCTATGAGGATTGCAGCACTCCAGGCAGTACCGACGGTCAGCGCACGGGGCAAGGTCCGCCGGGGACGGCGATTCCTCTCCATGCTGTCGATGCTCGCCCTGTCCACCGGGTTGGTCGCCTGCGGGGACGACGGTGATGCCGACTCCGCGGCAGCCGAGAAGGTCGAGCTGAGCATCGTGTGGTGGGGCGGTCCGGAGCGGGCCGACCTGACGAACAAGGCGCTCGATCTATACACCCAGAAACACCCGAACGTGACGTTCGCGAGGCAGCCGAATGAGTGGAAGGGCTACTACGCGAAGCTTGAGTCGATGGTCGCCGGCGGCGGCGGCCTTGACGTGTTCCAGATCGACGACAGCGCGCTGACCGAGTACGCCAGCCGCGACATCACGCTGGACCTGAGCACATACGTCACCTCATCCGCAATCGATGAACGCCGGTTCCCGGCGAGTCTCGCGCAGTACGGGGAACTCGACGGCAAGCCGTACGCCGTGCCGAGCGCCGAAAACACCCCGGCGATGATCTACGACCGGACCTTCGTGAAGCAGTACGGAGTGGCCGAACCGCAGATCGGCTGGACCTACGACCAGCTGATCGCCTGGGCTGGGGAGATCACGGCCAAGAGCGGCGGCACCGTCGCCGGCACCATGGATCCGAGCGCCGATTACAAGGCGCTGTGGCTGTGGTTGCGTACCCAGGACAAGAAGCTGTACGACGGCAACCAGCTCGGGCTCGACGCCGAGGACCTGCAGCGGTGGTTCGAACTGTGGGCCGGCGCGCGCCAGCTCAAGGCCACCGCGTCCGTGGAGGCCATTCACCTGGCCAACAGCGGTGGCCCGACCGAGCAGCTGGTCGTGACCAAGCAGGCCGCGGCCTCGTTCATGTGGTCCAACCAGCTCGCGGAGCTGCAGAAGGGCACCGACCACGAACTCGGGATCACCGCGTATCCGGGTGATCCGAAGGGGCAGTGGGCCCGCGCGGCCATGTATTGGTCGATCTACAAGAGCAGCAAGCACCCGGACGTGGCCGCCGATGTGATCAATTTCTTGGTCAACGATGCGGAGGCGGGCAAGATCCTTGGTACCGAGCGGGGTCTTCCCGCGAACCTCGACATCCGGGACCAGATCGCGACGTCGCTGTCGCCAGCGATGCAGGCGACGGTGAAGTTCGAAAACGAGATGGCCGAGAGGTTCGGCCCGGCGCCCGCGCCGCCACCGGCGGGGAACAGCGAGTTCCGCACGCTCCTGGTCAAGGCCGCGGAAAACGTCATGTACGGCAGGGCCACGTCGGCGGAGGCCGCGGCCCTGCTGGTCGCCCAGGCACAGCAGGCGCTCAGCGGCTGATCGAGACGGTGGGGGTGGCGGCGCTCTGGTCATCCAGCCATACGCTCAGCTCGGCCGGCGGCAGCGGCTTGCTGACGTGGTAGCCCTGGACGACATGGCAGCCGAGTTCGGAGAGCAGGGCAAGGGTTTCCTCGTCCTCCACCCCCACCGCCACCAGGTCCAGGTCCAGGTTGCGGGCCAGGTCGAGGGGGGCCCTGGTCACCGCGCGATCGCGCTCGTCGAAGACAGCCCTCGTGATCAGATTCCGGCCGAGTTTCACCTCGTGGACCGGCAAATCCCGGAGCAGGGCCATGGATGAGTATCCGATGCCGAAGCCATCGATCGAGATCCGGACGCCCAGCTCCCGCAATTGCAGCACCGCCCTGGCCGTCGCCTCTGGTTTGGCGGTCAGGACGGTTTCGCTCAGTTCGAGCGTCAGGAGTTGCGCCGGCATGTCGAACCGCTCGATCGTCGCGGCGACCATGGCGGGGAAACCCGGGTCCAGCAACGATCGGCCGGCGATGTTCACCCCGACCGGCACCCGCCGGCCGGCGGCCAGCCATTCACGCACCTGTTTGGCCGCCGATTGAAGCACCATCTCGGTCAGCCGCTCAATGAGTTCACTATTCTCGATGAGCGGGAGAAACGTCTCGGGGAGCAGGAGCCCGCGGCTTGGATGGAGCCAGCGGACAAGAGCCTCCACACCCTCGACGTGCATCGTCCGGATGTCGATCCTGGGCTGATAGTGCACCATCAGTCCGCCGCACTCGATCTCGCGACGCAGTTCGTACAGGAGAGGTAGCACTTTGGGGTTGTTACGCTCGCTGTCGGCGGTATACACGTTGACGCCGAGATGGCCCCGCTTGGCGATGTACATCGCCGCATCCGCGTGGCGGAGGATTTCCTCGCTGTTGTCGCAGTCAATCGGGAAGATCGACGCACCGATGCTCGCACCGACGTCGACCCAGCAACCGTCCAGCTCGACCGGCTCCTCGATCGCGCTGCGAACCCGCTCGGCAATCGTCGGAACGTCTTCGGGCGTGTCGACGGTGGAGAGGAGAATGGCAAACTCGTCACCACCGATGCGTGCGACCACGTCGCACTCCCGTGAGGTCATCGCCATTCGACCGGCCACCCACTGAAGCAGCGCATCACCGCAATGGTGGCCAAGAGTGTCATTGACCCGCTTAAATCTATCGAGATCAATCAGCAGGAGGCTGACGATTCCCTCCCGGCGCCGCGCCTCACCGACGGCACGAGCCGTGTGCTCGGCCAGCAGGTGGCGGTTCGCGAGCCCGGTGAGAGGGTCGTGCAGTGCCTGATGGCGGCTCGTCGCCACCGCCCGCTCGGTCAGCCGCTGGTACATGGCCAGGATCGCGGTGCTCATCGCACAGAAAGAAAGATCGACTACCACGATACCGATCGCCATCAACCCCAGTGAGGCGTTTCGCTGTTCGACCTCGGTCAGATACAGCGCCAGCTCCCGCTGTTTTCGTTCGACGTTCGCGACGACCTGGTCGCGCAGTTGACTGAGATCCAGTGCCGCCAGTTCCTCATAAATGGACAGATCGCCACGATTTTCCGCTGTGTCGAGGATCGCCTGAACGACGTCGGTGTATTTTTTATACTCAAGGCGAAGCATTCGGACGTGGTCCGCTTCAACCAGTCCCCCGTGCTTCTCCAGCCACAGGAGGTTGGGTTCGGCCGAACCCATTGTCATGATCAGGGGATCCCGCCCGTATTCGCTGCCGTTGGTCGTCAGGAATTCGCGCAAGGCTACGTCCTCGGCGCCCAGGCGGACGAAGACGGTGTTCCACTGGGCGTTGATCTCGTTGAACGCCTCGACCCGAGCGGTCGAGGTGTGCGTCTTGATCGTCGCCCAGATCGTGAGCCCGCCCAGGGCGATCAGCCCCAGGGCGAGGCCCCCGAGCGCGATCCGCCCCACCGCTCGTCGCGCCAGCCATCTGCCGAACATGCCCACCCCACGGCCGAATCCGGCGCCGTCGTACCTGTGTCGTCCTCCAGATATCGTCATCGCGGCGCCGCGGCTGAGCAGAAGCCGAACCAGCGACCATCTCGGCGGTGCCGCTACGCCCCGGAGAGGGTCGAAGGGTGACGCCCCCCACGTATCCCCAAAACCCCACCAAGGCCAGTCCTCTCCCCATGAACATGTACGTTAGGACCGCCGCGGCCATCGTGCGCGCGGCACCGCGCCGGCGTCGCCCCCGGCCAGCTCAACCAGGAGAGGTTTCGTGACACATCGGCCAGGCATGGCGTCGAGCAGGATTGACGGTGCCGTGCTCAAGATTGCGGGAGTCGTCGTCATCGGCGCGATCATGTCGATTCTCGACGTGACGGTTGTCAGCGTGGCGCTGCCGACCTTCCAGAGCGAGTTTGACGTGTCCTACGCGCGGGTCGCGTGGACGATGACGGCCTACACCCTCGCCCTGGCCACGGTGATCCCGGCCACCGGCTGGGCCGCGGACCGGTTCGGCACCAAACGCCTCTACATGATCGCTCTCGCCCTGTTCACCCTCGGTTCGGGACTGTGCGCCACCGCCGAATCGATCGAGATGCTGATCGGCTGCCGGGTTCTTCAGGGGCTCGGTGGCGGCATGCTGATGCCGCTGGGTATGACGATCATGACCCGCGCGGCCGGGCCGGACCGGATCGGCCGCCTGATGGCGATCCTCGGCGTCCCGATGCTGCTCGGGCCGATCGGCGGCCCGATCCTCGGCGGCTGGCTGATCGACATCGCGAGCTGGCGCTGGATCTTCTTGATCAACCTGCCCATCGGGCTGATCGCGCTGGTCTGTGCCCAGCTGGCGCTGCCGAAGGACCGCCCGGAGCCGTCGGAGTCATTCGACGTTGTCGGCATGCTGATGCTGTCGCCGGGTCTGGCCCTGTTCCTCTACGGCGTCTCCTCGCTGCCGGAGACCGGAACGTTCGCCGATACCAAGGTGTGGGTCCCCATGCTGGCCGGCGCGAGCTTGGTGATCGCGTTCGTCCGCTACTCCTTCACGCCCCGGCATCCGCTGCTGGACCTCCGGCTGTTCGCCCATCGGAACCTCACCGTCGCGGCGCTGGCCCTGTTCGTGTTCGTCATCGCGTTCATGGGCGCGGGATTGCTGTTCCCGAGCTACTTCCTACAGGCACGGGGGGAATCGACGCTGACCGCGGGGCTGTTGATGGCGCCGCAGGGGATCGGCGCGATGATCACGATGCCGATCGCCGGAATGCTGGCGGACAAGATCCCGGTTGGCCGCACGGTGCCGTTCGCGATGGCGCTGATCTGCACCGGGTTCTTCACCTTCACCCAGATCGATGCGGGCACCTCGTACTGGCTGCTGTGCGGCTCGCTGTTCGTCATGGGCCTGGGCATGGGCGGCACGATGATGCCGATCATGACGTCGGCGCTGAAGACCCTCGCCCAGCATGAGGTGGCACGCGGTTCCACGTTGCTGAACATCCTCCAGCAGATCGGCAGCTCGATCGGCGCGGCGGTGATGTCGGTGATCCTCACGACCGAGTTGAACGCCTCCCAGCCGATCCCGGGCGCTGTCGATCCGCAGAGCGGCAAGCCGGTCACCGAGGCCGGGCTGGCGATCGCGGTCCAGCAGAAACCAGAGCTGATCGCACTGCTCCCGGTCGACCCATCGGTGATCCAGCGGGGGCTGGAGTTCGTGGCGGATTCCTTCGCCACGACCTTCCGGGTCGGGTTCGTGATCATGCTGATGACCTTCATCCCGATCGCGTTCCTGCCCCGCCGCCAGCGTGCGCGGTCCCAGGCCCCGGGCGAGCCGGACGGCCACGCGAACGTGCCGGTCAGCGTCCACTGACCGGAGAGTCCGCCGGAGCCGGTCGGCTGGGCCACCAGAACCGGTCCCCCAGGCGGAAGGCGAGGGCTGGCACCAGCACGGTCCGGACCAGCAGGGTGTCCAGCAGCACGCCGACGCAGACGATGATGCCGATCTGCGTCAGGGTGATCAGCGGTAGCACGCCGAGCACCGCGAACACCGCTGCCAGCAGGATCCCCGCGCTGGTGATGACGCCCCCGGTGACCCGCAGGGCCGAGCGCATGCCCTGCCGGGTGCCGCTGATCGCGGCGTCCTCCCGGGCCCTGGTGACGAGGAAGATGTTGTAGTCCACCCCCAGCGCGACCAGAAAGACGAACGCCAGCAGGATGACGTCCGGGTCCATGGCCGGGAAGTTCAGCACCTGGTCAAACATCAGCCAGCTCAGACCGAGGCTGGCGAAGAACGAGGCGATGACGGTGCCCACCAGCAGCACCGGGGCGAGGGCACTGCGCAGCAGCAGGAGCAGCACCGCGCCGACCAGGAGCAGGATCGCCGGCAGGATCACCCACCGGTCCTGGCCGTCGGCGTCCTTGGTATCGAGCGCCGCGCCGACCGTACCGCCGACGATCGCGGTGCCCGGGACAACCGGTTCGTCCCTGGTGCCGGCCGCGGCCGGCGCGGAGTCCGGAACCCTGGCCACGGCGGCTCGCAGGTCCCGGAGCGTCCGGTCGGACTCGGCGGTGCCAGCCTCGTGGGTCAGCACGACGTCCAGCCGCGCCGACCCGCCGGCCCGCTCGGCCACCACCACCGAGTCCACTCCGCGAACGGTCGCCGCCGCGGCGGCGACCGTCTCCGCCGCGGATTCACTGGTCAAGATCGTTGCCGGCTGGGTGGTTCCGGCGGGAAACGCCCCGGCGAGGGTCTGGGCTCCCAGTACCGCCTCCGGCTTGACCCGGAACTGCTCGGTCTCCGACAGGCCGGTCCGCAGACCGAGCATGCCGGAAGCCATGGCCGCGAGAACGACGATGGAGCCCAGGGCGACCGCTGTCGGGCGGCCCGCGACCACGTCCCCGAGGCGTCCCCAGATTCTGCCTTCCCGGCCCACGTCACCGACCCGGGGAACGAACGGCCAGAACACCCCGCGCCCGCTCAGTACCAGTGCCGCGGGCAGGACGAGAAGCGCGGCCGCCACGGCGAACAGCACCCCGACCGCGCAGGCGAGCCCGAGTGCCCGGTGGCTTTCCCGCTCCGACAGCAGCAGGGTGAGGACCGCGAGGATGACGGTGCCGCCGCTGGCCAGGACGGGCTCCACGGTGCGGCGGAGGGCCCGCGCCATCGCGACGAACCGGTCGGCCTCGCGGCGCAGTTCCTCCCGGTAGCGGGCGATGAGCAGGAGCGCGTAGTCGGTTGCGGCCCCGAACACCAGCACGCTGGCAATGCCGGTGGTCGCGCCGTCGTCGAGGTGGATCCCCGCGGCGGGGACCACGATGGCCGAGGCCTTGAGCGTCAGCTGTTCGGCCGCGGCCACCACCGCCAGCGGCAGGATCCACAGCAGCGGGCTGCGGTAGGTGATCAGCAGGAGCAGGGCCACCACGGATGCCGTGGCGATCAGCAGCGTGATGTCGGCTCCCTCGAACACGGCCTTCAGGTCGGCGGTGAACGCCGGACCGCCGGTCACCGCCACCCGCAGCGTCTCCGGCCAGGAGTCCACGGCGGCCCGGAGACCGCCCACCGTGTCGGTGAGCGCGGCGTCGCCGTCCCTGGCGGAGACCGGGACGGTCAGGAGCGCGACGGTGCGGTCCGCGGACACCCGCGGCGGTGGGATCTGCCCGCCGACCGCGAACCGGGCGAGTTCCGCCGACCGCTGCGTGAGTCCGGTGATGTCCTCGGGGGTGAGGACCGCGCCGTTCCGCCTGGAGACGACGATGATGGCCGGTTGGACCGTGCTTGAGGGCAGTTGCTCGGCGATCTGCTCGACCTGGGTGGACTGCCAGTCGCTCGACAGCCCGGTGGTGGACACCGGCGCCGGGTTGTCCGGAGTCGGGGCCCCGCTGAGCACCGAGCCCAGCACGATGGCGCCACCGACCATGAACCACGCCCACACCCGACCGGGTACGGCGGACACCAGACGTCGCATAGGATCACTCTCGGTTTATGGATGAAACATCTCGACCACAAAGATAGCCGACAACCGAGATTGCTGAGATCAGAGAGCGCATGGGTAACCCGGAATCAGCGCCAACCGTCCGATATCGCCTCACATCGGAACGGTCGGCGCCCCCGACCGCCGGGGGCGAGCGGCGCGAGACCACCCGGGCGACGCTGGCCGCAGCCGTCGAGGCGGCGCTCCGCGGCCTGACCGTGGAGTCCGAGAAGCTCGCACACGCCTTCGCCGATCGCCACGACCTGCACTTCACGGATTTTGCGGCGCTGGTCCACATCATGGACGCCGAGGGTCGGGGCAGCCCGCTGACTCCTGGCGGGCTCGGGATCGAGCTGGGCCTCTCCTCGGGGGCCACCACCGGCGTCATCGATCGGCTGGAGGACAAGGGGCACGTCCGCAGGGACCGGGACGACGCCGACCGCCGCAAGATCAATCTGCGGTACGCCGACCGTGGCGCGGCCCTCGCGATGGAGTTCTTCGGCGGCCTGCGCGCCTCCCGGGACGCCGTGCTGGACCAGTTTTCCGACGACGAGCTTCAGCGGGTGCTCCACTTCATGACCGAGATGCGGCGAATCCTGGCCGAGCACCGCACAAGGGTCTCGGGCGATCCGGGAAGCGCCGGCTGACCTCGCCAACGCGACGATGGCCGGCCGGTGG
>JABDRL010000387.1 GCA_013041765.1 Dactylosporangium sp.
GCCCCCCAGCGGCCGACGCCGCCGCGGCCACGAGCCCGTATGCCCGAGCAACGATCCGCAGGACGTCGGTGTCCAGCCGGTCGAGCAGGCGACGCAGTCCCGCCTCCTCCGCCGCCGAGAGCCGATCGTTCAGGGCGAGGCCGGCCTCGGTGAGGCTCAGCATCCGGACCCTGCGGTCACGCGGATCTTCGTGGCGGGCGATCAGCCCCTGCCGCACCAGACGATCGGCGATGCCGGTCAGCGTCGCCAGGCTGACGCCCATGGCCGCCGCGAGGTCCTGCCCGGCCAGCGGGCCGCGGTAGCGCAGGATCAGCACCACCTTGAACTGGGACATGGTGAGGTGCAAGTCGACCAGCGGATGAGGTGCTTCCTTGCTGAAGCGCTCCCGCATCACGCGGTGGGCCTCCATGATGTGGATGATCATGTCCTCGGTCTCGGTCACAACACACCACCCCCTGCCACCCCGGCGCCCGCGAGCCGTTGGAGCCTATCAGGTAGTCTCGATCAAGTAGATTTTTCGTGTAGCACAAAATATTAGCCCTACCTGAAGTAATCCAGGAGTCCTCTCATGTCGTTGCTGGCACGTTTCAGCCTCCGCAACCGGGGGCTGACCGCCCTGATCGCCATTCTGGCGCTCGGTTTCGGACTGATCGCCGCACCTCGGCTCAAGCAGCAGCTGTTCCCCTCGCTGGACTTTCCCGCGGCCTTCATCGTGGCAACCTACCCAGCAGCCGCACCCGACATCGTCGACCAGCAAGTCACATTGCCGATCGCCACCGCGATCCAGGGCGTACCCGGGCTGAAACACACCACCTCGATCAGCCGGGAGTCCGTCTCGACCGTCCAGGTGGAGTTCGAGTTCGGCACCGACCTCGACACCGCCGTCGGCAAGATGGAGACCGCCCTCGGCCGGGTCAAGTCCCAGCTGCCAGAGAGCGTCACCCCCACGGTCTACGCCGGCAGCACCAGCGACATTCCGGTCCTCGTGCTGGCCGCCAGCGCGGACGGCGATGAGCGGGCCCTGGTCGACAGGCTCCGGGCCACCGCCGTTCCGGAGATCCAGAACGTCGAGGGCGTGCGCGAGGCCACCATCACCGGGGCCCTCGACCAGACGATCACCATCACCCCGAACCTCGCGAAGCTGGCCGCGTCCGGCGTAGACATCGGCGCCATCGCGACCGCCCTGCGCGGCAACGGTATCTCCACCCCCGCCGGAGCGGTCACCACCGGCGACCGCAGCCTGACGGTCCAGGTCGGATCGCCGTTGACGACCCTCGACGACCTCCGCAACCTGTACCTGACGCCCGGCGCCTCCCCCGCCGGCGGCACCGCCTCCACCAGCGGCACCGCCTCCACCAGCCCGCGCGAGCCCGTCCGGCTGGGTGACATCGCCGAGATCGTCTCGCAAACCGCCCCGCCGACCTCGATCACCAGGACGAACGGCAAGCCGAGCCTCGGCGTCTCGGTCCTCGCCACCCCGGACGGCAACGCCGTCAAGGTCTCCGACGACATCCGTGAGATTCTGCCGGACATCGAACGCGCCATGGGCGAGGGCGCCCAGCTCACGCCGGTCTTCGACCAGGCCCCGTACGTCAAGCGGTCGATCCGGAGCCTGGCCGAGGAAGGCATGCTCGGCCTGGTGTTCGCCGTGCTCGTCATCCTGGTGTTCCTGTTCTCCGTCCGGTCCACCATCGTCACCGCCGTATCGATCCCCCTGTCGATCGTCATCGCGCTGCTGGCCCTGTGGACCGGCGACTACTCGCTCAACATCCTCACCCTCGGGGCGCTGACGATCGCCATCGGCCGGGTCGTCGACGACTCGATCGTCGTTCTGGAGAACATCAAGCGACATCTGGAGTACGGCGAGGACAAGCACCACGCGGTGATCACCGCGGTCCGGGAGGTCGCCGGGGCGGTGACCGCGTCCACGGTGACGACCGTCGCGGTATTCGCCCCGATCGCGCTGGTCGGTGGGCTGATCGGCCAGCTGTTCTCCTCGTTCGCGATCACCGTGACCGTCGCACTGGCCGCCTCGCTGCTGGTATCCCTGACGGTTGTCCCGGTCCTGGCCTTCTGGTTCCTCAAACCGGCCAACGGCGGGGACGACCCCGCGGCCATCCGCGAGCGGGCCGACGCGCGGGAGCGGGCCAGCCTGCTCCAGCGCTGCTACGTGCCGGTGATCCGGTTCGCCACGACCCGGCGGCTGGCCACGTTGATGATCGGTGTCCTGGTCTTCGCCGGCACGCTCGGGCTCGCCACGGGGTTGCAGACCAACTTCTTCGACAGCTCCGGCCAGAACACCCTGACGATCAGCCAGAAACTCCCCGTCGGCACCGCCCTCGCCGCGACGGACGCCGCAGCCGACCAGGTCGAGGCCGTCGTTCAGGACACCGACGGAATCGAGACCTATCAGGTCACCGTCGGTGGTGGTGGCGGCTTCGGCATCTCCGGCGGCGGCGACAGCAACGAGGCGAGCTTCTCCGTCACCCTCGCCGAGGACGCCGACGCCAAGGCGATTCAGCACAGTCTGCGCGACCGGATCGCGGACCTGACCGGGGCCGGGGAAGTCAAGGTCTCCGCCGGCAGCGGCGGCACCGGGTTCTCTGCCGACGAGTTGCGGGTCGTCGTCCAGGCCGGTACCCCCGAGGTCCTCGCGACGGCCTCCGAGCAGATC
>JABDRL010000005.1 GCA_013041765.1 Dactylosporangium sp.
GGTCCGGAGGGTGGCGGCGTCCGATCGGACCCAGACCAGGTGGACCGGCTGGCCCCCCAGCCCGTCCACCCAGGCTCGCCAGCGGTCGGCGTCGCTGATCTGGCCGGTGAACGGGCCTCCGAGCAGCACCGGGCAACCGTACGACCGGATCTCGCGGGCCGCGGCGGTCATGCCGCCGTACTCGTGGGCCTTGATGTGCGCGTCGTACCACGGCCCCTCCCGCTCGCCGGCACGACGGCCGGCGACCGCCAGGGTCGCGGCGACGAAGGAGCCGTAGAGGGTGTCCTTGTCCAGCAGGGCGGGAACCGGATCCAGCTGGTGCAGGAGCAGGTCCGCCACGGTCGATTTGCCGGCGCCCGGCGGGCCGGCCACCACCCAGACCGCCGCCCGGCGGGGCGCGTCTCCGTTCCGAGGTGCCATGACCATGAGATCAGCCTAGAGATCCTGGCCTTGCCGTGCCGCGGGCCGGACGGAGCGGTCCCGGGTCGAGGCCGCGGGACCACGATGTGGCGGCCGAGGTGTCGGTGACAGTCGCTATGGTGTCGCCGCTACCGATCACAGGAGGCCCAGGCCATGACTGCCAACCGCAGGTCCGCGTGCCCGACCGACATGCCTGCGGCATCGACTGCGATCGACGAGGATCGGTTTGTCGTGCCCGTCCCGTGGCGCCGCAGCCTGTTCCAGCGCCGCGGGGCTGGCGGCGCTCGCGGGAGAAGCGACGCCCCTCGGCGCGGCGGCTCTGGCCGGCGTGATCAGCGACGCGCTCGGCCGGCGTCAGCGGGACCGGGCCGTGGTCCTGGCCCAGATGTGGCTGGCCGATGGCGGGCTGGCGTTCGCCGCGTGCGCGGCGGTCGAGCTGATGTCGCTGCGCCCCTCCGGGCGCTCCGCGCTGTCCGGCGGGCGGGAGCCCTGGCCCGTGCGACGCCTGTCCGCCGGAGAGTCCCGCCCCGCCCGGCACGCGGCCGGCTCGGAGCTGAGCATCGCGGGCAAGGTCCGGGCCGCGCTGGCCTCGGCGGGCCAGGACGACTACGACGCCGCCCTGGCGGCCCTGCGCCCCTACCGTTCCGGCGACGTCCACCAGCGGGTCGCCGCGTCCTTCCTCGCCCCGACCGAGACGGCCTGGCACGAGGAGGACTGCGCCGCCGTCCTCGCGGCCGACAACCCCTACCTGGCGGCGGTGCTGATGGCCGCCGTGACGGACCCGAGGCACCTGGCATCGCTCGTCGACCAGGCCAGCCATACCCCGGCATCGCCGTGGTGAAGGACGTCTGCGAGCCGAGCAGCCTCGCCGAGTTCGGCTGGGCGCTGTTCGGCCTCTGGCAGGCCGCGGGGAGCCCGTCGAGGGAAAGCTGGGTGCTCGGGGCGCTCGGCCTGATCGGGGACGATGAGACGGTGCGCCGGCTGACCCCGGTCATCCGGGCATGGCCCGGCGAGGGCGGTCACGCGCGCGCCGTCGCCGGCCTCGACGTGCTGACCACGATCGGCTCCGACGTGGCCCTGATGCACCTGCACGGCATCGCCCAGAAGGTGCGGTTCAGGGGGCTGAGGGAGCGCGCCAAGCAGAAGGTGGACGAGGTGGCCGCCGCCCTCGGCCTGCGACCCGAGCAACTCGCCGATCGCCTGGTGCCCGACCTCGGCCTCGACCCGGGCGGCAGCCTGGCCCTCGACTACGGGCCACGACAGTTCACGGTGGGCTTTGACGAGCGGCTCAAGCCGTACGTTGCCGACCAGATCCGCCGGCTGGAGCACGCGATGGTGGCCCAGCGGCGATGGACCGTCGCGGACTTCACCCGGTTCTTCGTCGCCCACCCGCTACTCACCCACCTCGTCCGGCGGCTGGTCCTGGCCAGCTATGGGGCCGACGGCGCGGCGGTCGGAACCCTTCGCGTGGCGGAGGACCGCACCTTCGCCGACGTCAACGACGACCCGGTGACGCTGCCCGAGGCGGGCACCGTCGGGATCGCCCATCCGCTGCACCTGGCCGGCGGTATTCCCGCGTGGGGGAGGATCTTCGCCGACTACGAGATCATTCAGCCGTTCCCGCAGCTCGGTCGGGACGTCCACACGCTGACCGAGCAGGAGCGTTCCGCCACCCGGCTGACTCGTTTCGAGGGGGCGACCGTGCACGTCAGCAAGGTGCTCGGGCTGGAACGACGCGGCTGGCAGCGGGGTGCCCCGCAGGACGCCGGCGTCCAGTGCTGGATCGAGCGCGCCCTCCCGGACGGCCGATACGTGGTCGTCGCCCTCGACCCGGGCATCGCCGTCGGGCTGGTCAACGAGTTTCCCGACCAGCAGCTCCGCGAGATCTGGGTGCGTCGGTCCGATCGCGGCTCTTGGCGGTCTGAGGATGCCGTACCTCTAGGTGATCTTGATCTGATCGCCACCTCCGAGATCATCCGAGATCTACAAGAGGTAACCGCCTGATCGCGCGGTCGAGGGCACAACCCACCGCCGGCACGGTTGCGTGTCGGCGGCGATCGATGAGCCACCGGGGGGCGACCTGACCGGGCTCAACCGATCGCCCCGCCGCGGGGGTACCGGCCGCCAGCGGGCGGGACACCCACGCTTCAATATTGACATTGCTGGAAACCATGCGCAGACTCAGAGAGCGCTCTCTCAGTGCATTTCCGCCCCGTCTCCCCGAAAGGCGCACCTCATGGCAGACCAGCCACCTCACCCCACGCCCCGATCCGGGCGGCGGGTGCCGACCCGGCCGCTCCTCGCTGGCATGGCCGCCGTCGCCGCCGCCATCGCCATGACCGTGACCTGGTCCGCACAGGCATCGGTGCCGGCGACGCCAGCCGGTTGGGAACTCCGCTGGAGCGACGATTTCACCGGCGCCGCCGGTACCCAGCCGTCCACCGCCGACTGGCTCTACGACCTCGGCACCAGCTACCCCGGCGGCGCCGCCAACTGGGGCACCGGCGAGATCGAAACCATGACCGACAGCGTCGAGAACGTCTATCTCGACGGGTCCGGCAACCTCGCGATCAGACCCTTGCGGGACGCCGCCGGCAACTGGACCTCCGCCCGCATCGAGACCCAGCGCACGGACTTCGCCGCTCCCGCCGGGGGCAAGCTGCGGGTCGAGGGCCGGCTGCGGCTGCCGGACGTCACCGGTGACGCCGCCGCGGGGTACTGGCCAGCTTTCTGGATGCTCGGCGACGCCGCCCGCCCGGTCGGCGCCACCAACTGGCCGAGCATCGGCGAGTGGGACATCATGGAGAACGTCAATGGGATGAGTTCCTTCTTCGCGACCCTGCACTGCGGGACCGTCAGCGGCGGTCCGTGCAACGAGACGACGGGCCTGTCCAGTGGTCAGCAGGACTGCACCGGCTGCCAGACCAGCTTCCACACCTTCGCCGTGGAATACGACCGCAGCGTCTCCCCCGAGCAGCTGCGGTGGTACAAGGACGGCACGAACTTCTTCAGCCTCAACGCCACCCAGCTCGACGCGACCACCTGGAATGCCGCGACCCAGCACGGATTCTTCGTCATCCTCAACGTCGCCATGGGCGGCGGCTTCCCCGATGCCTTCGGCGGCGGACCGACCTCGGCGACCGAACCCGGTCATCCGCTGCTGGTCGACTACGTCGCCGTCTACACCAGCGGCGAAACGGCCTCGTCGCCGACGGCGACGGCCTCCCCAACGCCCACGACCGCCCCGCCCGCCGGCACCCGCGACGCCTACGCGACCATCGAGGCCGAGAGTTTTGACGCCCAGTCCGGTACCACGGTCGAACCGACCAGCGACACCGGCGGGGGCAACGATGTCGGCTACATCGCCAACGGCGACTGGCTACAGTTCACCGACGTCGACTTCGGCTCGACCGCGGCGACGCAGTTCAGCGCGCGGGTCGCATCCGGGGTGGACGGGGGCGCCAGCGGCCTGGTCGAGGTGCGTCTGGACAGCCGCGACAACGCCCCGATCGGCGACTTCGCCATCGGCAACACCGGCGGCTGGCAGGTCTGGCGCACGGTGCCGACCAATACCAGCGCCATCACCGGCAGGCACACCGTGTACCTCACCTTCACCAGCGGCCAGCCCCAGGAATTCGTGAACATCAACTGGTTCACCTTCGGACGCTGATCCCGAACCGGCCCCGTCGCCGCTGGCGGGCCC
>JABDRL010000006.1 GCA_013041765.1 Dactylosporangium sp.
GCGGGCGGTGGTCGACGGTCTCGTCCCGCCGGCCGCCGACGAGCCACCCGGTGCGGTGGCCGACCCGCCGGGGTCCCCGGCCCCGCCGTGGCTGGCGGAGCTGGGCACGGCCCGCCCGACAGGCACCTACGCCTACGGCGACGTCTACGGCGACCAGGTCAACTACCTCGCGACGTTCGCGTGCCCCGAGGAGACCCTGGGTGGGCCGGACCACGTGATCAGCATCCTGATCGACCGAAATCTGGACATGGTCAAGGACCTGTTCATCGCGACCCCGGCCGCCGTCGTCATCGAGCGGCTGCGGGACAGCGCGGCCGAGGACGAGACGACGTTCTTCGCCGAGCGCCCACCCGAATCCATGCTGGCGGCGTTGCCCCCCTATCTCGCGTCCACGGACGCCAGCTCCGAGCTGCCCGGCAGCGAGTCCTTCGGCACCGACCGGGCCATCGTGCTCGCCCGGCTGCGGCTGCTGGCCGCCATCGACGTCCCGGAGGCCGGTCCGGAAAGCCCGCCGGAGGCCGAGCCCACGACGCTTCCGGACCCGGAGTACCTCGCGGCCTTCCGCCAGTCGCCGGAGGCCGACCGGCTCGTCGGCGCCCCCGGCGACGCCGCGGCGCTGACGTTCTGCCTGGAGCTGATCGGACGGCACGCGGCGGCCCGGCATGACCGGGACGTGCTGCGCTGGAGCCCGGCCGCCGTGCGACGGTTCCTGCTCGACTGGGTGCCCGGCCACGCGATCCTCGACGCGGCCGACCGCGCCCTGCTGCCGTCCGTCCTCGATGCCTGGGTGCGCTGGGCCGGACGCGTGCAGCGGCTACCACCCCGCCTGGTCGCGGTCACCATCACCACGATCGCCCAGGTGCGCCGGGGCTTCCTGCACCGGGTCCTCAGCGGAACGCTGCGCAGCCCCGCGGCGGAAGCCGTCGCCCGCCTGCTGGCCGACGGCATCGACCTCGATGACGAGGCGGCCGTGGCGCGCTGGCTGGACGCCTACAACGCCGAGCGGGACGACCCCGGGTGCCCGACGCCGAACAGGTGATGCGCTGGTATCGGGGGTGGCGCACCCGGACGACACTGAGGGATGCCCCATCGTTCGGAGCACCCGATACGACCACCACAGGAGGTGTGCATCCGATGATCAAACGTATCCGGTATCTTCTGCCCCTCGTTCTGACCGGACTGCTCGTCGGGGGTGCGCTCGCGGTACCCGCCGCGGCGCAACCCGACACCCCGCTGCTCGTGGACATCCGAGCGGCCAGTCATGAGACCTACGACCGGCTGGTGTTTGAATTCTCCGGGCCGCTGCCAGCCGAGTACGGCGTCACCTCGGTACCAGAGGTGATCGGCGACGCCTCCGGCGAGCCCGTTCCCCTCGTGGGCAACGCGTTCCTGGCCGTCCGCTTCGCCATGGCCACCGGTCACGACGACAGCGGCACCATCACCTACGGACCTCCGCGACGGGCCTACCCGCTGCCGGACATCATCGAGGTGGCCAACGCCGGCGACTTCGAGGGGGTGCTCAGCTTCGGGGTCGGGCTCGCCGCCCAGACGCCCTTCCGGGTGTTCACCCTGACCTCACCCAGCAGAGTCGTCATCGACCTGGAAACGCCGTTCCGGACGGTGCCGGTCCAGGACTACTTCATTCAGAACGGCACGCTCCTGCCGCAGGCGGTGTCGCGCCCGGTGATCCCTCCGGCTGTCGCCCGGGGCGCGCTCCAGCGGCTGTTCGCCGGGCCGACCCAGGCGGAGCTCGCGGCGGGCCTGCATTTCGTCGGCTCTGACGCCACCGGCTTCACCGGGCTGTCGATCGTCGACGGTGTCGCCCGGGTTCAGCTGACCGGCGGCTGCAACAGCCACGGCGCCACGACCACCATCGCCACCGAGATCATGCCGACCCTGAAGCAGTTCCCCAGTGTCCAGTGGGTCAAGATCTACGATCCGAGCGGGCAAACCGAGGAACCCGCGGGCAACAGCGACTCCATCCCGTTCTGCCTGGAGCCGTGATCCACCGGGGATCTCGCCCCGGGACACCACCCAGATCCCGAACCATATCCGCGTTCGGGGACGCCGGCCTCGCCTCGCCGCGAGGCCGGCGCCTCCGGCTCGGGAGCATCACTGCCCCGATCGGTTCACCCGCACAGCCGAGTCACGGGCCACCGCACCGATGTGCGATGGTGTGGTGCCGATTGCTCACGTTTCCCCCACCGGCGGTCTCATGGTTCAGTATGCGCAGCGCGTCCTCAGGCGGATGGCCACCACGGTCCGGCTGTCCAAGGCCTACACCGGGCGCGCCAACAGCTTCGGGTTCCTCCGGTTGTGCTTCGCCTTCGCGGTGGTCGTCGGACACACCGCAGTGCTGGGGTACATGCGACCGTTCTCCACCCACGTGGACGTGCCCGGCCTTGCGGTCGCCGGGTTCTTCGGCATCTCGGGCTTCCTGATCACGCGTAGCGCACGGCGGGTCAGCCTGCCGCGCTTCCTGTGGCACCGCGCGCTGCGGATCCTGCCCGGCCTGTGGGTGTGCCTGCTGTTCACCGGGCTGGTGGTGGCCCCAACGCTGTGGTACCTGCGATACGGCGACCTCGACGGGCTGTGGCGCTCGCCGTTCGGTGTCGTCAACTACCTTCGCGCGAACTGGTGGGGCGGGCTCCGGCAGGCCGGCATCGAAGACCTGCTGGTTGACACGCCATACGGGCGCGCGGCCGGCATGAGCATGCTGAACGGATCGCTGTGGACGCTCAGCTACGAGATCGCCTGCTATCTGATCGTCGCCGCGCTCGCGGTGCTGGCGATCCTGCGCCGGGCCCGCGTGCTCGTGCTCCTCGCCGCGGTGCTGGCCTTCGGGGTCCTGGTCTGGAACCAGTACGCACAGCTACGCTTCGGGCACCCCCCTGTTGGCGTCGACGGCGTGCTCGGCCCGTTCCCGCTGTTCGGAGCGTTCGCCAAGCTGTGGTTTCTGCGCTTCGGGTTCATGTTCCTGCTCGGCGGTGTCGCCGAACTGTACGGCGACCGGGTACCAATCAACGATCTGCTCGGCGTGGCGGCCCTTGCTGCCGTCGGCTGGTTCATCCTCCGCGGCGAGCTGCTCGGTCCGGCGCTGCTGCCGTATGAATACCTCATCCTGTGGCTCGCGGTGCGGCTGCCGCGGGTGCTGCACCGCATCGGCCAGACCAACGACTACTCATACGGCGTCTACATCTACTCGTTTCTGGTGCAGCAGGTGCTGGCCAAATACGGAGCACCACGGCTGGGGTTCGTGGGGTACTTCGCTGCCAGCGCCGCGATCGCCCTGGCCCTGGCGTTCGCCTCGTGGCACCTCGTCGAGAAGCTGGCGCTGCGGTGCAAGGGGTGGACGCCACCACTGCGGCGCCGTCCGAAGCAGCCGCCGCCCGCAGTGGATCCCGCCCGGCAGCCCTCGGCCGGAGACCCGAGTGCGGGGGGACCACCGGTCGATCCGGCCTTGTCGCTGCCTGGCTCACGCTCCACGGCGTAGCGGGGGCCGGTCGGGCTCGCCGCCGTCGACCAGCCGGGCCTCCGGCGCACGCTGGCGGACGCGCATCGACTTCCTGGCATACATGTCCCGGTCCGCCGCTGCCACCAGGTCGTCGACCGTGACCGGCGTCGACTCGACGCCGTCGCCCACGAGCCGAGCGGTGGCACCGCTGCCGGCCGAGACCCCGACGGTGACTCCGATCCGCAGGGTGGTGTCCCGCCATGCCACCGGATCAGCTACTGCGGCCCGTACCCGGTCCCGGAGCGCGTCGGCCTCCGACCGGCGGGCACCGGGGCACAGGATCAGGAACTCGTCACCTCCCAGCCGGCCCACCACATCCTCGGCGCGCACAGATGCCACCAGGCGGCGACCGACCACCCGCAGGATCTCGTCGCCTGCCTCGTGGCCGTGCCTGTCGTTCACGGGCTTGAAACCGTCCAGGTCGCAGTACAGAATCGCCAGCGAGTCCAACTCCCCGGCCTCGCACCGGGCACAGGCCTCGGCCGCCAGCGTGAACAGCCGCCGTCGGTTGGGCAGTCCCGTCAACTCGTCGTGCGTGGCCTGGTGCGCGAGGACGCTCTGATCCTGGGTGCGCTGGGCAACGAGTTGGCCGATCCTGGTCAGCACGAGCGGGGTTGCCAGCAGCGGCCCCAGCGAAAGCAGGATCCCGTCCGGCTCGCCGCCAAAGATCTGCTGGACGCCGCCGACGAGGGGTATCAGCACGAGGAAGAAGCCGAGCCGCGCCAGGCGTACCGGGGACAGCACATCGCACCAGCCCCGAACCGGGCGGGTGAACTGCGCGGCGGTCGGATGGATCGCCCCGGCGGTGAGGCTGAGGCACGCCAGCACCCAGCACAGGCCGACGATCCGGGGCGGCGCGGTGGCGGCGATCGCGGCTGCGGTCGCGGTCGCAAACGCCGACAGCACGAATCCCGCGACCGTCCAGATCATGGCCGCGACCAGAAACCGCAGCGCGGCCACACCACGGCCGCTGGTCCGGGAGATTCGCAGCAGGGATCCCAGCACCGCGAGGAGCACCAGCAACTGGACGAGAACCACAAGGTGCGAGCCGACCGGCACGTTCGATTCGAGCATCCGGGGACGGATCAGAAACTCCCAGATCGGCGCGGCGACTCCGAGCCCGGTCAGGGCCGCATCGATCACCCCACCGAGATTCTCCGGAGCGTGCCGGAAGACCACGATCATGGTCGCCGCTAGCATACTGAGATAGCCGGACATCTGGACCCCGATCGTGACGGACGGATCCACCCAGGACGAAATGCCCAGGCCCACCGTCACGAGCCACACGGCGTTCACCGCGCTCATGTTCAGCATGCCAAGGACGATCAGGAGCCACGGGAGTCGATCAAAGATCTTGTTGATCCGGAAGGAAACCAGGACGGCGACGACGGGCGTCAAGCTGATGCCCGCCGCGATGGCGGAACGCATCACGGGGGACGCGGAAAGGTAGCACAGAGTGGCGACCGCACACGCTGCGACGTATCCCACCGCCACTGCTCTCCCCAGGGTCGAGGACGTACCGCCCTGAGTCATCGTCTCTCCCCTGGCCCCGAGAAGGCCTGTGCAGCCGAACACGCTTCCGGAGGCACTATCGGCAAGCGTGTCAGCTACCTGAGGGATTCTTTTCTATGTAAAAATAGAAATATCTAGACCTATGGCCACCTATTGCTAATAGGGTGGTGTTCCCAACATAGATCCGCCCGCCGGGTCCCGAGGACCGGCGGGCGGATCTGCTGGATGTTCTGGATCAGGGACGCACATCAGGCGCAGGACGGCGTGGTCTGCGGTGCGACCCGGTCGGCCGCGGAGCGCAGCACCCGGGCGGTCGCCGACCGCACGAGCCTGGTCGCACCGGCCGGCTCGTCCCGCCCGCCGACCACCGGCGCGGTCGGCCTGGCCGACTGCGCCTCCAACCGGGCAAGCTGTACGGCGTAATAGGCAGCAGCGGCGTTCATGGAATCTCCTTATGGGTTGCGCCACCATCATGATCTTGTTGAGATGGTGAGCCGTGGTCTTGGGGGTCGGTCACAGTCACAGTCCCGGGGCCGGACCGGTCGTCGCGCGGACGACCAGGGTGGTCGGCAGCACCCGGCAGCGCCGGTCCGGATCGGTCGGCGGATCGAGCAGCACCTCACCGGCGAGGCGTCCCCGGTCCTCGCTCGATTGCCGGATCGTGGTCAGCCCCACGGCCGCGGCCTCGGGGATGTCGTCGAAGCCGGTGACCGAGACGTCCCGGCCCGCCCGCAGCCCCCGGGCCGCCAGCGCCTGGATCGCCCCGAGCGCCAGCACGTCACTGGTCGCGATGATCGCGGTCGCCCGGTCCCCCCGGTCCAGCGCGAACCCCGCCGCCAGCTCCCCCTCGGCCCGGTGGCTGCCCGCGACGTTGACCAGGAGAACGTCCGACCAGGGCACGTCGGCCGCGGCCAGGGCCTCCCGGTAGCCGAGGATCCGCTCCCGAGTCACGAAGTACGGCAGGTCCTCGGGCGCATCGACCTGGATAATGCCGCTCGTGCGGTTGCCGACGAGCCAGTGTCCCAGGATCGCCACCCGGCGGTGCCCCAGATTCGCGATGTGCGTGCCGACCTCACGGGCCGCAGCCCGCTCGTCGATACCGACGTGGAACTGGTCCGGACCGATGAGTTCAGGGTCTTCACCGCCGACGACCGGCAGGCCCCGTGAGCTGATCACTTCCAGTACCCCGCACCAGTCTGGAACGAAATAGACGCAGAAGGCGTCCACCACGGCACCGCGAACCACCCGCTGGGCGGCTTCCGGGTCCTTCGGCAACGGAATGAGCAGCAGCGACGTCTCGCGACGCTCGGCTGCCGCCGCCAGCCCCCGAAGAAACGCGACCGTGCAGGGATCACTGAAGGCCAGTGACAGATTCGCCGTCAGCAGGACCCCGATGGCGCCGACCTTTCCGGACCGCAGCGAGCGGGCGTTCGGATTCGGACCGGCGTAGCCCAGCCGCCGCGCGGTGTCCAAAATGCGCGATCGAAGCTCAGGGGATAGCTGGTCAGGGCGGCTGTAGGCGTTTGAGACCGTGCTTCGGGACACACCGAGAGCATCGGCGATCGTCTGTAGCGTCGCACCCACCGGAACCTCCTCTCCACTTCGGTTCAGCGCTTCTGTATCGATACAGTACTGGCTCCACGCGGGCCGCGCAAACGCCTTCCGGCGCTGGGCACTGTGTCGGCCATAACATCGCTGAACAGCATAGAAGCGGACGCTCCCGAGGGCGTGCCGCCCGTCACAGCCCGCGGGACGCCGCCGGTCCGGCCGGTAAAACGTCCGGCGTCCGCCGCTGAACCGATACAGTTGGGATCTCGCGCGCCCCGCCGCCAGCGACACAGCATGCGGGCGATCCGATGGGCGGCGGTCCCCGGCCCGAGACGACCCGCCGCACACAGATATCTCAGACAATGCGGAGAAAGCACGGGAGCGACGAAGCGGTTCAATCGCTGGCCGAGCCGATGCGCCGCAATCAGCGTTCAATGTGCAATGCGCTGAATCACCCCGACGATTCCGGCACGTCGGCAACACCGCACCGGGCTACCTCCAGATCCATGACTTGAGCGGACATGAATGGAATCTGGGAATCCCCCACGGTGACCGACGCCGGGCTGACGGCCCGGGTTATGCCATTGTCGGGACAGGCCCGGGGAGCGACGCCGTAGGCTTCGGCAGGTCCAATCGCGAAGGAGGGCGGGCAATGAAACGGACGGTTGCGGTCGCCGGGGGCCTGCGGGGAACGGTCTCGCTGACCGATCCGGTGCTGCGCTTCCCCGGCAACCCGATCCTGACCCCGCGCGACGTCAACGAGGCATGGCGGGAGCCGCACCTGCGGGTGGTCACGGTGCACAATGCCGGCGTCGCGGCGTTCGGCCCGGAGACCGTCATGCTGTTCCGGTCGCACCTGCGATCCGGCATCAGCGTGCTCGGACTGGCTACAAGCGACAACGGGGTGACGGACTGGCGGGTCGCCCCGCAGCCCGCGCTCCTGCCGGCGACGCCGACCGACCCCGTCGGCCGGGACGTCGACCGGGCCGCGATCGTCGCCGGCGAGGCGGGCGGCGTCGAGGACCCCCGGATCAACCCCGTCGACGGCACCTTCGCCATCACCTACAGCGGCTACCACGCCCGGGTGCCCGACCAGGTGCGGGTGGCCCTCGCCACCACCGACGACTTCAAGACGTTCGTCCGGCACGGCCCGATGCTCGGTCGCGACATGCGCAATGTCGTGATCTTCCCGGAACGCGTCAACGACCGGTATGTCGGGCTGTTCCGCCCCAACGACGTCACGCCGGGCGACATCGGCGGCGTCTTCACCCAGATCCAGGTCGGGTACACCGACGATCTGCGCGCCAACCGGTGGGAGATCGAGCCGGAACCGATCATGCGCACCGGCGGCGGCCCCAGTGCCTTCTCCAGCAAGATCGGTCCGGGGGCTCCGCCGGTCCGGACGCCCCACGGATGGCTCAACCTCTTCCACGGGGTGCGCACGACGATGGACGGCAACCCCTACGTGCTCGGCGTGGCCCTGCACGACCTCGACGACGTCCGTACCGTGCGAGTGGCGAGCATGCCGGTGCTCTTCCCGACGCAGGCCGACTGCCGAACCGGGGCGAGCGACTACGTCCATGTGCCCAATGTGGTGTTCTCCTGCGGCCTGGTGCGCCGCCCGGACGGAACGCTCCTGATCTACTACGGCGGCAACGACACCGTCATGAACATCGCGGTCTCGCACGAGGACGTGCTCGCCGAGCTGTGTACCCGCTACGGCCAGGACCCGCTGACCGGCGAGCTGCGGTACGACCTGTCCAGCGGTGCCCCGGTCGGCGGGCGGGGTCCGCTGACCGGCCCCCGCTGACCCGGACGGCCACGCAGCACGGTGATGGGGCACCGGACGGCACCCCACCACCGTGCTGGTGTTACCCGAACCGCTACCGCTACACGAAGGCTGGCGCCCGGCGGGCGGCCTCGGTCAGCCGCCTCGCCCGGCGGGCGGCCTCGGTGTAGAGCCGCTGGTAGCTGTCCACCATCGGTCCGGAGCTGACCTGCCAGGCCAGCGTCGCCATGGACTGCTTGACGCCCTCGACCCAGCCAGCCGGCATCTCGCCGTCGAACCGGTCGTTGAACTGCGGCGTGATGACGTGTTCCAGCAGCCCGAACGCGTTGTGGGCCATCGCCTCCCTGGAGGCCCCGAAGGTCCGGTCGCCGATGATCCAGCCGTTGTACCCGTCGACGATCAGCTCGTCGGCGCCGCCGTCGGCCGTCGTCAGGATGCGTCCGCCGCTGTAGACGGACTTCATGAAGCTCGTCCCGCAGGCCTCGTCCCCCCGCCGGGGATGGTTGAGCCAGACGTCCGCCCCGGCGAGCAGGACCTGCGCCAGTCGCATGTCATAGCCGGGCAGATAGACCAGGTTGGCCCGCACGTCCGGCCCGTAGGAGAACTCGACGATCCGCCGGATCCGTTCCTTGCCGCCCTCGTCGGCGGGGTGGGCCAGGCCGGAAAAGATGACGTTGACCGGTCGGGGTCCTCCTCGCGTCAGCGCCCTGAGCCGGTCGGGGTCGGACACCAGCAGGTCCGTCTCCTTGTACTCCGCGGCCCGCCGGGCGATGACGACGGTCAGTGCCTCGGGGTCGAGCACCTGCTCGGCCCAGGCCAGATCGGCGCTCCAGCCCTGCGCCCGCAGGGAGCGGGGCAGGTACCACCGGACATGCTCGACCAGCTCACGACGCAACTGCTGGCGCACCCGCCACAGCTCGTCGTCCGGGATCTCCCAGACACCCTGCCACGCTTCGGCGTCGGCGTAGTCCCAGCGGGGACCGACGTACCGCTCGAACAGGGCCGCCATCTGGGGCGGGGTCCAGGTCCGGGGATGCACCCCGTTGGTGACACAGCGCACCGGGGCCGCCCGGCCGGGCCAGAGCGGTCCGAGCACGCTCTGTTCCGTGATCTCCCGGTGCAGGCGGGACACGGCGTTGACGTAGTCCGCGAGCCTGGTGCACAGCAGCGCCATGTTGAACGGCTCGCCGCCGGGTTGCCCCGGGAAGTGCCCGAGGTTCATCAGCCAGTCGATGGACACCCCGCACTGGCCGGCCCAGCCGGAGTAGTACTTCTCGATCAGGCCCCGCTCGAACAGGTCGAAGCCGGCGGGCACGGCCGTATGGGTGGTGAAGACCGTACTCGCCCGGACGATCCCGACGGCCTCGTCGATCCCGACGCCACCGGTCACCAGATCGGCCACGCGGTCGAGGCACATGAAGCCGGCGTGCCCCTCGTTGGCGTGGTACACCGTCGGCGTCAGGCCCAGCGCGTCCAGCGCCCGCACGCCGCCGACCCCGAGCACCATCTCCTGCCGCAGGCGGTGTTCCTTCTCCCCCAGGTACAGCCGGTCGGTGATCCCCCGAAGGTGCTCGGGGTTCTCCTCGACGTCGGTATCCAGCAGATACAGGTCGACCCGGCCGACTCTGGCCCGCCACACCTTGACGGCGACCCGCTCCCCGGCCAGATCGACGTGCACCCGCAGATCGGGGATCAGTTCCAGGCCCGCGGCCTCCGGGTCGGTCTGTTCCCAGTCCTCGTGCTGCCAGCCGTAGCTCAGCCGCTGCACAAACCGCTGCTGGTAGCGCAGCCCGACCGAGACCATGGCGACCTGCTGGTCACTGGCCGTCTTCTCGATACATCCGGCGAGCATCCCGAGACCGCCGGCGTAGACACGCAGGTCCGGGGCGATGCCGTGTTCCATGCAGAAGTAGGCGACCAGCGGCTGTGCTGGCTGGTCCGCCAGGTACGTGGTGAGGTCATTGTCCGCGGCCCGGACACGCTCCTGGAAACTGGTATTCGACGCCAACTGTTTCATACGCCGCGGAGTCAGGGCACGAAGCACCTCTCGCGGATTGTGGGTTCGTTCCCACACCGATGGTTCAGCCAACTTGAACAATTCCTGGACCGGTTGGTCCCACACCCACCGAAAATTCCCGGCTAGCCGTTCCAAGGGAGCCTTGACATCTTTACTCGGCATTGCCCGTCGTCCTTTCTGGGGCGACTTCGGACCGCATAGACCAGCAACCACACCGCTACCGAGAAAGACCATTGCCAGCGGAGTGCCGCCGTGCCATTTGGGAAAAACACCTTCAAGCCCGATAGAACCGCCCGTTACCATTGACTAGGCGCTCGTCGGCATACCAGACGCCGAATTCCAAATCCGTCAGACCCATGAGTACTCAATATGCGCGCGTTGTGCTACTCAATGGTCGGCGGCTGTGTTTTCGACTGTCAAGGGAAGAACTGGTGCAGGCCGGTATCGACAGAGACCGGCGGCCCCTTGCCACCGCGCTCCAAATAGTTGAAGCTATCTATACAACATCGCCACGCCACGCCGCCGGGTCGGGCTGGACGGGTCGTGTCGGACCGACGAGCCGGCGGTGCCCTCCAACCGGCTGGAGGTCGCTATGTCGCTGTTCGCCCACGCCACCCGAAGCATCGGCCTCGACGGCAATCCCCTTCGCCGCGGAACAGACCGGGTCGAGGGCTGGACGCGGCTGACAGCTACGATCATCGTGCTCATCGTCACGCCGGTCGTCACCGGGATGGCGGCGTGCTCCGCGTATCGGGACGGTGCCCGGGCCGAAGCGGCGGAACGAATCGGACGGGCCCGGACCGACGCGGTGCTGACGCAGGATGCCATCACGTCCCCGTCCTCGATCGGCAAGGCCCCGACGGTGCTGACCTCCGCGTCGTGGAAGGCCACAGACGATACCCCCAGAACGGGACTGATCGCGGCGACCGCCGGAACAACGGCCGGCGCCACCCTGTCCATCTGGATCAACACGGCGGGCATTCCGACCGATCCGCCCCGCGACCACGAGGAGACCCTCGCCGCAACCCTGGCGACCGCCGTGCTGATCCCGACCGGGGTCCTCCTCATCGTCGGCATCGTGCACCTGGCGGTGCGCATCGCGCTCGACCGCCGCCGGTTCGCCCAGTGGCAGCTGGCCTGGCAACGCATCGAGCCGGGCTGGAGCGGTCGAGACGACTAGCGCCAGACGGCCTCTACACTGGGAATCCATGGAATCCAACCTCCCCCATGAGGACACGGTCTGGACCCGCCTGGCCGGCCCGGTCGGCATGTTGACCGCCATGGCCACCACCACCGGGCTGCTGCGGCTCTCGCTGGTTCCGCCGCTGGCCACAACCGTCCAGGGCGCGGCGGTGTCCGGACGGGAGGTGCAGCCCTCGGAGCACCCCTGGCTCGCCCTGCTCGACCAGGAACTCGCGCAGTACCTCGGTGGGACACTGCGCACCTTCAGCGTCCCGCTGGACTGGTCGCTGGTCTCCGGCGCCCGGCTGAGCGTGCTGCGCACGCTGGCCGCGTCCGTGGCCTACGGGCAGACCACGAGCTACGGGGAGCTCGCGGCGGCGACCGGCCGGCCCGGCGCCGCCCGGTTCGTCGGCAACGCCATGGCAGCCAACCCGCTCCCGATTCTGGTGCCCTGCCATCGTGTACTCACCGCAGACGGATCGCTTGGCGGCTACAACCTCGGGCAGCAGGCCAAGCACCGGCTGCTGGAGCTGGAGGGCACCCTGCCCAGGAAACGGGGGTCCACGGGCGGATGGTCCTGAGGTCCACGGCGGCCGGCGCCCGAAAATGCCGCCTATATTGGACTATTACCGTTGGGCGCCCATCGACGGAGGCGGCGTGTCCGAGCTTCCCCGCACCACACACCCCGACGTCGATCTCAACCGCCCCAGTGCGGCCCGCGTCTACGATTTCTTCCTCGGAGGTGCCCACAATTTCCGGATTGATCGGGATCTCGCGGTACAGATCGAACGAATGACCCCGAATATCGCCGAAACCATGCGGGCCAACCGCACGTTCCTCCGGCGGGCGATCCAGATGCTGCTCAACGCCGGAATCCGACAGTTCCTCGACATCGGTTCCGGCATTCCCACGGTCGGGAACGTGCACGAGATCGTCGAAGCGGCGGCCGCCGACGCCCGGACCGTCTACATCGACATCGATCCGGTGGCCGTCGCCCACAGCGAGGCCATCCTCAAGGGCAGCACCAGCGCCCGCGTCCTACGCGGCGACCTGTGCCAGCCCGAAGACCTGCTCCGGGCGGTCCGTGAACTCGGATTCCTCGACTTCGACCGGCCGATCGCCGTCGTCCTTGCCGGGGTGGTGCACTTCGTGGGCGACGACGAGGGTCCCGACCGGGTCACCGCGGTTCTCCGGAAGGCCGTGGTGGCCGGCAGCTACCTGGTCATCTCCCATGCGACGTTCGAGCACCAACCGCCCGAGGTGATCGAGGCCCAGCAGCTCGCGGCCAGCACGGGTACCCCGATCGTGCTGCGCTCGAAGGAGACGATCCTCGGGTTCTTCGGCGGCTTCGAGCTGGTGGATCCCGCGCTGGTCTTCATCACCGCCTGGCGGCCGGAGGCCGGTCCCGCCGGTCCCGCCGGTCCCGCCGATCCCGCCGAGGCCAACCCGGCCTGGATCGGCGCCTACGGAGGGGTCGCCCGCAAACCCGGTCCGGACAGAACCCGGCTGAGAGATCCGGCATGACCTGGCCAATCGGACGGCCGAACCTACGCCACCGTAGGTTAGTCTCGATGCTGTACGGGTTCCGACCCCAGTAGTGCGATGTCGCTGACCTCGCCTGCACAGGGCAACGAGGAGGGGCTGCGATGACACCGGAGGATGTGGCCGCCAACGACCGGCCCTGGCTGGACGCCTACGCCGAGGGCGTGCCCCATGACATCGACGAGCCGGCCCAGCCGCTGACCGCGCTGCTGGACGGAACCATCGCCCGGTTCGGGTCGCACGTCGCCCTGGACTTCTTCGGGTCGACGACGACCTACGACCAGCTGGGACAGGCCGTCGCCCAGGGAGCGGAAGTGCTCCGACGCCTGGGCGTCCGCGCCGGGGACCGGGTCGCCCTCATCCTGCCCAACTGTCCGCAGCACGTCGCCGCCTTCTACGCCGCGCTGCGCCTCGGGGCGATCGTCGTCGAGCACAACCCGCTCTACACCGCGGACGAGCTGTCGGTGCAGCTCGCCGACCACGGTGCGCGGGTGGTCATCTGCTGGGAGAAGACAGCGGCGACCATCGACGCCGTCCGCGCCAGGACCTCGGTAGAAACGATTATCGCTGTCAATCTCGCCGCAGCGCTGCCCCTGCCGAAGCGCGTGGCCCTGCGGCTGCCGTTGCCGTCGGCCAAGCGGGCCAAGGCCCAGCTCCGGGGCGCGCTACCGACCGGGACCCAGCGCTGGGAGTCGCTGGTCGCCAGCACGCCCCCGCTGGACCCGGCGATGCCAAGTCCCACCGTCGACGACATCGCGCTCCTCCAGTACACCGGCGGCACGACCGGCACCCCCAAGGGAGCGATGCTCACCCACCGCAATCTGGCGGCCAACGCCAGGCAGGGCAAGGCCTGGGTCGCCGGGCTGCGCGACGGCGAGGAGACCTTCCTCGCCGTGCTTCCGCTGTTCCACGCCTACGGGCTGACGCTCTGCCTGACCTTCGCGGTCAGCGTCGGCGCGCGACTGGTTCTCCTGCCCCGGTTCGAGGTGGACCAGATGCTCGCGACCATCCGCCGGTGCCGCCCGACGTTCCTACCCGGCGTGCCGACGCTGTACGAGCGGCTGGCCGAGGCCGCCGAGACCACGGGTGCCGACCTGACATCGATCCGGTTCGCCATCTCCGGGGCAATGTCGCTGCCCGAGCGCATTGTCGACCAGTGGGAACGCCACACCGGCGGGCTCCTGGTCGAGGGGTACGGGATGACCGAGACCTCCCCGGTCACCGTCGGCAATCCCATCTCCCTGAAACGACGCCCGGGATCCGTCGGGGTGCCCTTCCCCTCCACCCGCGCCAGGGTGGTCGATCCGGACGACCCCACCAGGGAGTACCCGCCGGGCAAGCCCGGGGAACTGCTCATCGCCGGCCCCCAGGTGTTCTCGGGCTACTGGCGGCGCCCGGACGAGACGGCCGCGGCGCTGTTGCCCGGTGGGTGGATCCGCACGGGAGATCTGGCGACGATGGACCAGGACGGATTCATCACCATTGTCGACCGGATCAAGGAGATGATCATCACAGGCGGCTTCAACGTGTACCCCTCAGAGGTGGAGCAGGTACTCGTGCGGCATCCGGAGATCGCCGACGCCGCGGTCGTCGGCCTCCCGGCCCGGCCCAGCGGCGAGCACGTCGCCGCGGCCATCATCCCGGTCGCCGGTGCCCAGGTCGGCCTGGAGACGCTGCGCGACTGGTGCCGGCAACACATCGCCGGATACAAGATCCCCCGTCAGATCATGGTGCTCCCGGAACTGCCCCGCAATCAGGTCGGCAAGGTGCTGCGCCGGGTTGTCCGCGAGCAGTTCCTCGCCGACCGGTGACGGCCCCGTCTCAGCCGGTGGAGGGCCTGGTCAGGTCGTAGAGGGCCACCCCGTCGACGGTGACCGCGGGGTAGGTCTCCTGGACCCATGCGGTGATCTGCTGGGCGTAGTCGCTACCGCTGCCGGCCCGCAGGCCCGTCCCGCCCCCGAGGAAGTAGTGCACATCGCCGTTGGCGAGGTACCGCTGGAACTCGGCGAGGCTGGGTGCGGCGTCGCTGCCGTTGAACCCGCCGATCGCCATCACCGGCCGCTCGGTGGCCAGCTGGTAGCCGGCCGCGTTGTTGGCGCCGACCGCCGCCGCGACCCAGCGGTACGAGGCGGCGTCCGCGCGCAGCAGCGCCACGAGTTCCTCGCCGGGAGTCGCGGCGTCCAGCAGCCCCCCGGCCCCCTGTTGCTGGGTGCCGCCCGGTCGCTGGGTGCCGTCCTGGCTGGCCCGCGCCCCTGGCCGGGACTGCCGGCCGTCGGGCCGGCCCTGCGCGGGGGGCTGGCCCTGGGCGCCCGGCGGGACGGCGTTGCCGCCGAGCTGCCG
>JABDRL010000044.1 GCA_013041765.1 Dactylosporangium sp.
CTGCTGTCCGCCAAGATGACCGAGCCCGTTGGGCCGGACCAGCCATGACCGGCCCCGGCCATCCGTGTCCTGCCGAGGAGGCTGTTGCGCCCGTGACCAGCTACGTTGACGATCTGGCGGTGGCGCACCGGCTCGCGGACGCCGCCGACGCCATCGCACTCGCCCGTTTCCGGTCCCTCGACCTCCACGTGCGCACCAAGCCGGATCTCACCCCGGTCACCGACGCGGACACCGCCGTCGAGCGCGCGGTGCGCGGGCTCCTGGCGGCGGATCGGCCGGGCGACGCCGTGATCGGTGAGGAGTTCGGCACCGGTGGCGGCACGGCGACCGGGCGACGCTGGATCATCGACCCGATCGACGGTACGAAGAACTTCGTCCGGGGCGTACCGGTATGGGCGACCCTGATCGCCCTGATGGATGGCCCGGTTGTCGGGTGCGGGCTGGTCTCCGCCCCGGCGCTCGGCCGACGCTGGTGGGCGGCGACCGGCCAGGGCGCCTATGCGGGTCCGGACGAGGCGTCCGGGACCCCGATCCGGGTCTCGGACATCGCCCGCCTCACCGACGCGTCGTTCTGCTACTCGTCCCTGGCTGGCTGGGAACGCCTCGACCGGTTGCCGGACATGCTCGATCTCATGCGGGCGACCTGGCGTCAGCGGGCCTATGGCGACTTCTTCGGGTACATGCTCCTCGCCGAGGGCGCCGTCGACATCATGGTCGAGCCGGAACTGTCCCTGTGGGACATCGCGGCGCTGATCCCGATCGTCGTGGAGGCCGGCGGAATGTTCACCAACCTCGACGGCCGGTGCGAGCCCGGCGGGGGCAGCGGCGTGGCGACCAACGGCCGGCTGCACCCCGAGGTACTGGGTCGGCTGGGGCCAGGTGGCGCCTCGCGGCAGGCCACCGCACGCTGAGCGAGCCGGGCCGCTGCCGCCCGGCCGGTGGACGCGGGTCAGTCCAGGTCCGCGTCATGCACCAGGATCGCCGCCTGCACCCTGTTGGCGAGCCCCAGCTTGGCCAGAAGCCGGCTGACGTGGGTCTTGACAGTTGCCTCCGACATGCCGAGAAACCGGCCGATCTCCGCGTTGGACAGCCCCCGGGCGAGCGCTCTGACCACCTCGTGTTCCCTGGCTGTCAGCGCCTGGAGGCGCTGCCTGGCGGCCTGCACCGGGGTCCGGCCGGTGGTTGCGAAACTACTGATCAGACGCCGGGTCACGGTCGGGGCGAGCATGGCATTGCCGGCGGCGACCACCCGGACCGCCGCCATGAGGTCCGCCGGTGGCGTGTCCTTGAGCAGGAACCCGACGGCGCCGCAGCGCAGCGCCGCGTGCACGTACTCGTCCAGGTCGAACGTCGTCAGCATGATGATCTTCGGCCGGTCCCGCCCGCGGAGCATCGTCTCGGCCGCGGTCAGCCCGTCCATGCCGGGCATCCGGACGTCCATCAGGACGACGTCCGGCCGGTGGCGGGCCACCGCATCGCACGCCTCGCGCCCGTCCCTGGCCTCCGCCACCACACTGATGTCCTTCCCGGCCTCCAGAATCATTCTGAGGCCCGAGCGGACCAGCGTCTCGTCATCGACGAGCAACACCCGAATCATCCGGGCACTCCCTCCTGCCAGGTCACCGGGATGCTGGCCCGCACGACGAACCCGCCGCCCGCGCCTGCGGCCGCCTCGACCGTTCCCCCCGACAGGGCCACGCGTTCCCGCATACCGATCAGCCCCAGCCCGCTACCGGGCAGTCCCGGCGGGGGGCCGGTCGGCGCCTCATTGATCACGCTAACCTCCAGCCGGTCCGGACCATAGCGGAGTTCGACGGTCGTCGGCACCGCGCCAGCGTGCTTGACGACGTTGGTCAGGGCCTCCTGGATCACCCGGTACGCGGTGCGCTGCACCGTCATCGGGGGATCCCGGCCGTCGGCGAGGTCGGGTTCGGTCCGATCCGGGAGTATCTCGACCGGCAGCCCCGCGGCCCTGGACCGGCCGACCAGCGATTCCAGATCGGCCAGGGTCGGCTGGGGCACCAGGTCGGCGATCGCCTCCGGGGTACCGGACGCCGTCTCCGGGGTACCGGACGCCGTCTCCGGGGTGCGCAGCACCCCGAGGACCTGTCGAAGATCGCTCAGGGCCTCCCGTCCGGTCGTCCGGATGAGGCTGGCGGCCTCCGCCGTCCGCGAATCGGTCGTGTTCACCTCCAGCGCCCCCGCGTGCAGCACCATCAGTGCCACCCGATGGGCGACGACGTCATGCATCTCCCTGGCGATTCTCGTGCGCTCCTGGATCTTGGCCCGCTCGGCCTGCACCACACGCTCCCGTTCCAGCCGATCGGCCCGTTCTCGCAGCCCGGAGAGGACCTGGCGGCGGGAATTGACCCACATCCCGACGGTGAAGGGCAGCCCGACCAGCACCGCCGTGATGAACCCGCCGGAGAGGAACGATCCGGCGGTCCCCTCTGCGGCAGCCAACGCACCGACGATGTAGGGGCCGGCGACCAGCAGGGCCGCCGCCAGCCCGAACCACACCACCCGGCGACGGCGCGGGATCGTGGTCGTCGCGTAGTAGACGGCGACGATGACATTCAGCCACTGGGAAATGGACAGCCAGCCGATCAGCGTGACCAGGTACAGCGGCCAGCGGCGACGGCGGATCATGGCAACGGCGACGACCGAGGCCAGGGACTGCCCCAGCAGTGCCCATTCGGAAACCCCAGCCAGGTTGCCGTGCTCGAACGGAGGCCGGTGGGGGGTGACCCAGGTGCCGACGAACAGCATCCCGGACAGCGCCCATGGGGCCACCCGGTGCACGAGCCGCTCGATGAACCCCTCTCCGCGCAGCCGCCGGGTCTGGCGGTCGGCACGCTGCACCCGGGTCACATCGTCGACCGTAGTGGGCTGGCGGACCTGGGGCATGCGCCGTTCGTCGCCCCGGCCTACTCCGTTCGTTGACGGTCATCAGGGGGTTCACCTGTTGGTGAGCCGCTACCCGACCACGGGGGAACGCCCCTGAGGCGGGAGACGATAGGCTCTGGAATGATCAGAGCTTCGCCGGACGGTGCTGGAGGTGCGGGTTGATCGACGTCACAGTCCGCCGCTCGTCTTCGGGCGGCGCCGCGTGACCGGGCTGCTACCCACCCTCATTCAGGGGGGCATGGGTGTCGGTATCTCCGGATGGCGCCTGGCCCGGGCCGTCGCGAAGACCGGTCAGCTCGGCGTCGTCTCCGGGGTTGCCCTGGACACGCTGCTCGCTCGTCGGCTGCAACTTGGCGACCCCGACGGCCATGCCCGCCGCGCCCTGGCCGGTTTCCCCGTCCCGGAGATCGCCGAGCGAGCGTTGCAGCGGTACTTCGTGCCCGGCGGTATCCCGTCCGACCGCCCGTTCCGCCCGATCGGACGGCTCGATCTCGATCCGTCCCAAGCGGCCACCGAGCTGGCCGTCCTCGGCAACTTCGTCGAGATCTTCCTGGCCAAGGAGGGCCACGACGGCCCGGTCGGCATCAACCTGCTCGAAAAGATGCAGATAACGACGCCGACCGCGGCGTACGGAGCCATGCTGGCCGGCGTCGACTACGTCGTCATGGGGGCCGGTATCCCGTCGGAGATCCCCGCGCTACTCAACCGGCTCGCCGCAGGCGAGCCCGGGTTGCTGTCGGTCTCGGTGGACGGCGCCTCCAGCGGCGAGCGGCGCACGGTCGGGGTCGACCCCCGCGCCCTGCTCGGCCCGCGCCTGCCCGAGGTGGGGCGGCCCCGGTTCCTCGCGATCGTCTCGACCCATGTCCTGGCCGCGTACCTGGCCCGCGACCCGGTGACCAGGCCCGATGGTGTCATCCTGGAGACCCCGGTGGCCGGTGGGCACAGCGCTCCCCCCCGGGGAAACCTGGCCCTGGACGCCGATGGTGACCCGATCTACGGTGCGCGGGACCGTCTCGATCTGGTGAAGACCGCAGCGGTCAATCTGCCGTTCTGGCTGGCCGGTGGGTATGCGACGCCGCAGATGGTCGCCGAGGCGATCGCCTCCGGAGCTACCGGAGTGCAGATCGGTTCGGCGTTCGCCCTGTGCCGCGAGTCGGGACTGGCCCCCCAGCTGCGCCACGAATTGCTCAAGCGAGCCGTCGACGGCTCGCTGATCGTCCGCAATCACCCCCGGGCCTCGCCGACCGGGTTTCCGTTCAAGCTGGCCCAGCTGCCGTCGACCGGAGCGGACGAAGCGACGTACCAGGATCGTCCGCGTTTGTGTGATCTCGGGTACCTTCGCACCGTATACATCAAACCAAATGGTTCGATCGGCTACCGCTGCGCGGCCGAACCGGTCGCGCAACATGTCCGGAAAGGTGGGACGGCCGAGGATACCGAGGATCGCCGCTGCCTGTGCAACGGCCTTGTCGCCTCAACCGGATTGGGTCAGCGCCGCTCTGCCGGATACGCTGAACCACCACTGGTCACACTTGGCCAGGATCTCGATTTTCTCCCGGAACTGCTGTCCGCCGTCGGTAGCGACTACCGCGCCGCCGACGTCGTGGAATACCTACTTCCCCGGCCCGCCACCGAACAAGCCCCGTAAGACATCCACCGCTGGCCGGTCGCTGATCAAGCGACCGACCGCCATACGTCGTCCACGTCCGAGCACCGCTGGCGCGGTCGCTCGCAGACCGTGGGTGCATGATTCCCTGCCCCTTGGCTCGTTGTCGTGGGAGGCTCGCGAGCGTGACTCAGCAACCGCCAGACCGATGTCGGTGCTGTGGGTGCCGGACGGGGTGCACCACCTGCCCCGTGTGTTTCTGGACGGAGGATGGACGCAGCGAGGAGAACGCCGCCCGGGTCATTGACGGCCCGAACGGAGATCTCACGTTGCTCGATGCCCGGCTGAACTTCTCCATCTACGGAGCAAGTCATCCGCGCTACCAGAGTCTGGTCCGCCCACCCAGAGCAGATGAACGGCAGGTGCCTGGCTTTCGGAGGACAAGCCGGCAGGCGTAGCGGGGCTACGGCTCCCCCACGCCAGCTCTCCCCAGCTGCCCGGTCGCGTTGCTCCTCATCCGGCGCCCGCACGGTTCCCAGACGCCCCCGGCGCCCCCCCGGGGCGCCGGGGGCGCACGATGGACAGGCAGCGCTGGGCGCTGCCCCGCGGGGCAGCGCTCCGGCCGGAAGCCGGCGCGGAGCCAGGTCAGCGCTCCCCGCCGAGGGCGTCTTCGGATTCCCCACCCCGGTCCCCGATCACCCCGTCACGCCCCCGGCGCTTGGCCATGTAAAGGTGACGATCGGCCCGGTGGAACACCGACCGCTGATCGTCCGTCGGGCGGACATCGGACACGCCGATACTGACGGTAACGTTCAGCCCCGGAGCCAGAGACTGCCATCGATATCGCGCGATCCGGTGCCGGATGCGCTCGCAGCACTCCAGCGCCAGCCGCCCGGCCAGGGGCAGGACCAGCAGGAACTCCTCACCGCCGAGGCGCACCGCGCGGCCCGTTTCGCCGGCCTCCTCGGCCAGGATCCGCGCGACGACCCGCAGCACCTCGTCCCCGACGGTGTGCGAGTGATCGTCGTTGACCAGTTTGAAGTGGTCGAGGTCGAGCACGGCGACACTTGCCGGCGTCCCGCTCGCCGTGGCCCCGAACAGCGGGGTCGCGCAGTGAAAATCCCATTTCCGGCGGTTCCACAGCCCGGTCAGGGGATCACGCTCGGCCAGTTCCTGGTACTCCCGCAGGCGTCGCCGCGCGTCCTCGACGCCGAAGGACGCCTGCATGACCGTCGCGGCGGCCGCGCTGGCCCGCGAGTGCAGCCTCGTCCACTCGGTATGAAAGGCCGCCAGTTCCCCGTACGCCTGCTGGAAATCCCCGAGCACCGCGTGACAGGCCGCCAGCTCGCGCAGCGCCCTGGCGCCCGTCTCGGCCAGCTGGTATCGCACCGACATGTCGCGGCACTGCACCAGGTGCTCAACGGCGCCCTCCAGATCGCCACAGGACTTCTTGATCTCGGCGAGGGTCAGCAGGCAGCCGGGTACCGCGTCGCCCTCGACCTCGGCCACCCCGCCCGCCAGGACCTGGTGCACGATGGCTGACGCGGTCGCCGCATCGCCGGACTCCAACCTGATCCGCGCGATCGTGTCGATACAGGAGGCCGTCGGCTGAAAGCCGGAACGCTCCGAAATCTTCAGAATTCGCTCGACAATGGCCGTAGCGCCCTCGCAGTCGCCCTGCTCATAGGTCACCCAGGCCCAATTGTTCAGATTCGCGACGATCATCCCTGGATCGCCGAGTTCCTCGGCCAGCCGATGGGCGAGTTCAAACGCCTCGACAGAGAAACCTCCATCCCGGTACCCATTGATCACCGCGGCGAACGCCAGTGCGTGGTCCGCTCGCAGATACAGCGGATCGCCGTCGTTGAGCAGCCGCATGGCCTGGTCGACGTGGGCCACGGAATCCGTCCGATTGCCCAGGCGGGAGAGCCCAGCGCCGATCACCGCATGCGCCTGCGCCGCGACCAGGCGATCGTCGGCCAGCCGCAGCCAGCTCTGCGCCATCCGCATGCCGTCCTGGTTCTGGTTGGTTCTGCTGTAGATGCCGGCCTGTACCAGCTCGGCCAGGGCGAGATAGCGGCGGCTGCCCCGGGCTCCGGCCGCGGTGGCCAACCGCTCCGCCCGTTCCAGCAGACCACTCGTACTCGTGTAGACCCCGACGACCAGTGCCCCCAGTTCCGCCTCTAAATCATCATAGACAGGACTGAGATTGTCTTCGTTGGGAAAAGTGGGAACAAAATAGGAAAATGAGGATGGGCCGTAATTCTTCGTGGGGACCCCGAATGACGGAACTGGCAGTTCTTCACCGGACATACCAGCCCGAACCCCCTTACACCACTCAACACATCAATGGTCGCCCGACTACCACCGAAATGGCGCCTCATCAATGTCTGGCAGTGACCATAGCGAACCTCGCCCGGCAAGGGCAGAGCAACGACCTCAGGCAGCGACGACCCGACCATAAATACCAGTCCACCCCCGAAGGCACATCACCCCACAGACTGATAATTACCGACATCGGAATTCGCCATAGACCAGTAGCAAATAGCATCTTGTGGCGCCGTCGACCGGGGTAGCTTGATTTGGTGTCGATCACCAAGACGCCTCCCAGCACCAAGCGCACTTCGCCCGCAGGCGCCCGCCGGAGCAGCCCGACCGGACGCGCCGTCCCGCTCGTGGTCAGCATCGCGGTCGTCTGCACCATGCTCTCCGCCTCCGTCGCCCTGCTGCGTGGCCACCACACCGAAACAGCCGACCGCTCGGCCGTGGCCCAGGTCGGGGACACCTCGGCCGCCGACGGGCTATCGGTCAGCGCCTGGCTCATCGCGGTCGACCAGCAACGGCAGCAGGCGACCATCCGGTTGAACTTCGTCCCCCGCGGCACGCTCACGACCCCCGACGGCACGCTGGCCGCCCCGCTCCGACTCACCATCAACGGCAGCGTCGCCGGTCAGGACCGCAGCTACGAGGCCGGCAAGCCGATGAACGCCACGGACATCACCATCGGCTTGTACGACGGCTCGGTCATGGAATACCCCTTCGACCGGTTCACGTCGTCCCTCACGATTGGCGCGGCGGTCTTCGCCTTCGCGCCCTCGACGCCGACGGACCACGTGGCCGCCGAGGATCCGATGGCCGCCACCGACTACGTTGACGCCGAAGAGACCACCGACCTGGCGGAGGACGGCGAGCGGGGCAGTTCCACCGATTGGAAGGCCACCGCCGTCACCATCGACTTCTCCGGAGCACTGCACGGGCTCAAGGTCAGGACAGCGCCGCTGGCCGCGGACCGGGCCGGGACGACCGGCGTCAGCCTGGCGATCTCGCGGTCCCCGACCACCCTCGCCCTGGCCTGGTTCACGATGATCCTGTTGCTGGCCATCGCCGCCGCCGTCGTCGCCCTGACGATCCGGATCACCACGAGCGGGCGTTCTCCGGAGTCGGCGGTGATCGTCCTGCTCGGCGTGCTGCTCTTCGGCTTCGCCGCGTTGCGCAACAGCATGCCCGGAGCGCCCGCGTTCGGCGCGACCATCGACTACATCGCGTTCTTCCTCGCCGAGGGCGCCGTGGCCGGCTGCCTGCTGGCTCTGGTGATCGCCCATTTCCGCCGCCCGGCCGTCTCCGCGAAACCGACGTAGGGTCGAACGTGGCGGTTGGCGACCCCTGGCCGCCGGACACCGGACGAACTGGTGTCCGCCGGGGAATACCCGGGAATGGTTACCCGTTGCGCTAGATACCCACAGGGGTATACACGAGGAGGAACCAATGGCCACCGTGGCGTTGACGAAGGACACGTTCGAGCAGACCGTCAACGGCGACGGCATCGTGCTG
The DNA here is from genome assembly GCA_013041765.1 of Dactylosporangium sp. Classification (GTDB taxonomy): domain Bacteria; phylum Actinomycetota; class Actinomycetes; order Mycobacteriales; family Micromonosporaceae; genus JABDRL01. The sequence goes on from JABDRL010000044.1 coordinate 8,345, forward strand.
GTCGATTTCTGGGCCAGCTGGTGTGCGCCCTGCCGGCGCTTCGCCCCCGTGTTCGAGCAGGCCAGCCAGCAGTATCCGGAGATCGTGTTCGGCAAGATCGACACCGAGGCGGAGCAGGCCCTCGCCGCGGCGGCCAGGATCACCTCGATCCCCACCCTGATGGTCTTCCGGGACGGCATTCTCGTCTTCTCCCAGCCGGGTGCCCTGCCGGGCAGCGCGCTGGAACAGGTCATCTCCGCCGTACGCGGGCTGGACATGGACGAAGTCCGCCGGTCGGTCGCGGAGCAGACCACCTCGGCCCGATGATCCGCGAGGCGGGCCCGCCCGTTCCGGCCTGAGCCGGCGGGGCGTGCC
>JABDRL010000059.1 GCA_013041765.1 Dactylosporangium sp.
CCCCCAGGTCGGGAGCGCGCGCCGCCAGGTTTCACTCAGATGCCGATGCTGTCCTGTACCACAGCGCCCGGCAGAATTTCGCAACGAATATGGACAATGTTCTTCTCCGAGTCATAGGTCAATCGCAGGCTCAGGGCGAGGTACAGCTGAACGCTCTGCGCGCGGTCCCGCTTGGCCTCGTGGACCAGCCCGCGCAGCCCCCGGATGCGTTGCACGAGATGGGCCCGGGTGACGGCCGGTTGCCGCGCCGCCCAGTCGTGCAGGTGGACCGGCAGCGACCGGCAGATCCACCCCATCAGCGGCTCGACCAGTCGATGCTCCCGGACGTAGACGTTGGCAGGATGATCGATGCCCTGGGCCCTGGAATACTCCCGCGGGAACCGGCACCGGTAGTAGGCCACCCCGTTGTTCCAGTTGCCCTGCATCAGCCGCTGGCACAGCTCGCAGCGCAGCCGTCCCCGAAACAGGTAGCGCCGTTCTGGGGCCCGGTCGGACCGGGCGGAGTCGCTACGCACCGCCAGCAGGGTCTGCGTCTGCCGGTAGATCTCGGCCGACACCAGCGGTACCCGGTGTCGGCTGGCGCACCGACGGCCGCACTCGGCGCAGTTCGGATGCAGGTCTTGCGCCAGGTCCTCGGCGACATATCGTCCGTTGGTGATGATCGCGCGAACCGCGGCCTTGGACCAGGCGCTACCGCTGTGGTGCGGATTGCGCTCCGCATCGTAGGCCGATGGGCGTGGCACCTTGTCCGCGGTGAGCTTCTCGGCGATCACGTGAAGCCCGCTGCCGCCCAGATACTCCTCGAAGATCCGTCGGACCACCGGCGCGGTGAGCGGATCAGGCTCAAACGCCGTCTCGTCGCCGTCTTCATATCGTCGATACCCATAGGGCACCCGGCCCACGACCGGGCAGTACGCCCCGCACCGGGACGCTTGGCGATATCCCGCCAGCCCATTCTCGCCGAAACGCATTCCCACCTCCGAGGTCGTGCGCCCAGCCTTAAGACACGCACACGGACCCCCAGACCTCGGCCGCCAGCACACGGCCACGGTTCTTCCCCACCCGTGGTGGGCACGTCGGGCCCACCACGCCGTCCTTTGCGAGTGTTCCGGCATCAGCCAACGCCACACGGACTCAGGCTTGACGCCACCGATACGCATTTGGCCATCCAGCGCATCCGCTGCCAGATCCGGGCCAACGATCCATACGCTATGAATGGTTAAGCGGCACCGCAAGACACAATGGGGGTTCAGTTCGACCCACGCATGAATATGACGTAAACTTGAGATTGTGAACATTCACCAGAATAAGTACTCAATTCTGGAATCCGTAGTCGCGTGATGACTCAAACGTCACCTCTGGCATCAGTAGCGTTAGGGACTGAAAACCTTTCGCTACCGTGACTCGGCTGAAAACCTTTCATTCCAGCGATCCGTGACCCCAAAACCGGACACGCGACCCGAAACCGCATGAAAACTGATTCGTCAGCTTGAAATCGACATAGACCTGATGCGCCCCGAAGAATCCGGACTCACACCGTATTGAACGGTATCCTTCCATAACCCACGACGGTGCCGAATACCGCCTTCCGGCGGTCCGCCCGGCGGCTCCCGCTGGACCAGAAAGTGCTACCGAATTCGCCTGATCGGCGTCTCACGTATCCGCGCCCGCTGCGATACATCACGCATTCCGATACCACAGACGCCAACTGGGATCGCCCTTTTTTGCATTGATTATCGCCAATTACTTATCAGCGATGACCGCTCGCGGGGAAGGTCACGAGTTTTCCCGTCCGGAGAAACCCGCGATATCACCACATGGTGAGCCGCTTCGGGTGCTCAAGAATGTTCGCGATGTCCACGAGCACCCTGGAGCCCAATTCACCATCTGCCAGTCGGTGGTCGAACGACAACGCCAGGGTGGTGACATGGCGCGGTTTCACCTTCCCGCGGTGCACCCACGGGCGAAGCCTGATCGCGCCGAGCGCGAGGATGGCGGTCTCGCCGGGGTTGAGGATCGGCGTTCCGGTGTCCACCCCGAAGACGCCGACGTTGGTGATGGTCACCGTGCCGCCGAGCATGTCCGCCGGTGTCGTCGTGCCGGCGCGGGCCCTGGCCACGAGGTCGCTCAGGGCCGCGGCCAGCCCCGGCGTGGGCATGGCGTGGGCGTCCTTGATGTTCGGGACGACCAGCCCCCGCGGCGCCGCGACGGCAACCCCCAGGTTGACGTACGGCTTCTGCACGATCTCCTGCCGCTGCTCGTCCCACATCGCGTTGATGTCGGGGTGCCGCCGTACCGCGGCCAGCAGTGCCCTGGTCGCGATCAGCAACGGACCGATCCGGAGCCCGGCGAACGCCGGATCGTCCCGGAGCTTCCGGACAAGCCGCATGGTGCGCGTGGCATCCACCGTGATGAACTCCGTCACGTGCGGGGCCGTGAAGGCGCTCCGCACCATCGCCGCGGCCATGGCCCTCCGCACCCCGGTCACGGGGACACGGGTCTCCCGGGCCGAGGCCGCGGCGTCCCCGGGAACCGCACGATCCGTCCCGGTTGGGGTCCCGATCCCGGCTGGGGTCCCGATCCCGGCCGCGTGCACGTCGGCCCGGACGATGGTGCCGCCCGGGCCGGTCGGCCGCACGCTGGAC
>JABDRL010000081.1 GCA_013041765.1 Dactylosporangium sp.
CGGCCTGAGCGTGGAATCCGTCCACGGCGTGCGGGTGGTCGCCGATCTCATCCCCGGAGCCGTCGCGGAGACCGACCAGGACATGCTGCTGGCGTTCGAGCTGGCGGCATCGGCACTCCCGCCGTACCGCGACATCGCCACCCAGCTGCACCTGCTCGCGCGCAAGCGCGGAGCCTCGCAACCGTCGTAGGCTGCCGGTAACCTGCGCGCGTGGAAGCGTTCGGTCCCGGAGCCGATGACACCGGGTGTGGGATGTTGCACGTCGACATGGACGCGTTCTTCGCCTCGGTGGAGGTGCGCCGGCGCCCCGAGCTGCGAGGGCTGCCGGTCGTCGTCGGTGGGCCCGGTGCCCGGGGCGTGGTGTCCTCCGCCAGCTACGAGGCCAGGGCCTTCGGCGTGCGGAGCGCGATGCCGCTGGCCAGAGCGCGGCAGCTGTGCCCGGACGCGGTGCTGCTGCCGCCGAGGTTCGGCGACTACCGGGAGACCTCCGCCGCCATCATGAAGATCTTCCATGAGCTGACCCCGCTGGTCCAGCCGCTGTCGCTGGACGAGGCGTTCCTCGACGTCACCGGCGCCGGTCGGCTGTTCGGCAGCCCCACGGCCATCGCCGACCTCGTTCGCCGGCGGGTCGCCGACGAGCAGGGCCTGGCGTGCTCGGTGGGGGTGGCACCGACGATGTTCGTCGCCAAGCTCGGCTCGGCCAGGGCCAAACCCGACGGCATCGTGGTCGTCCCGGCGGCACGCCTGCTGGAGTACCTCCATCCCCTGCCCGTGGCGGCGATCTGGGGCGTTGGCGAGCGAACCGCGGAGGTCCTGCGGCGGCTCGGGCTGACGACCGTCGGGGCGGTCGCCAGCGCACCGGTGGGTATGCTCCGGTCGGCGCTCGGACCGGCGGCGGCCCAGCACCTGCATGCGCTGGCGGCGGGGCGGGACGAGCGCCGGGTGGTGCCGCAGCGGGTGGAGAAGTCCATCGGTGCGGAAACCACGTTCGACTGTGACGTGGCCGATCCGGCGACGATCCGCAAGACGCTGCTCGCCCTCTCCGGTACGGTAGCGGCCAGGGCCAGGAAGGCCGGCTACGCCGGACGTACGATTGTCGTGAAGATTCGGTACGCCGATTTTCGAACGGTCAGCCGATCGCGGACGTTGCCCGGGGCCACCGACGTGGCCCGGGAAGTGTTCGCCACCACTCTCGCGGCGTTTGGGGCGATATGGGAGAAAGTGCCGGTACGGCTGGTCGGTGTCCGCCTGACCGGGCTGACCGGCGCGGGAGCGCCCCGTCAGCTCGCCCTGGACGACCAGACGGACAGCTGGCGGCGGGCCGAGCGGGCCGCGGACGCCATCACGGCCAGGTTCGGTCCCCAGCTGCTGCGGCCGGCGACCCTGCTGGACGAGATGCCGAATGGTGCAGGAGACCGCGAAGGTGACCAAGACGGCCAGGGGTGATCGATGTTGATCGCTCTTCCAGAAAAAATCGGCACACCTGGTCCATCGTCCCGCTTTCCGACCAGCTGAGCCCCTCGTAGACTTGCTAGTAAGCAGCCGATCGGCTGCCTCGGTCAGGCGATCCGCCGGATTGGATCCTCGACCATCGGGGAGGAGTGCCGTGCCGCTCTCGGAGCACGAGCAGCGGCTGTTCGAGCAGATCGAGCGGTCGTTAGCCGAGGACCCCAAGTTTGCCTCGGCCGTGCGTGCCAATGATCCGCGCTTCCATGCCAAGCGGCGAGTGATCGTGGCTGCTCTGCTGCTGATCATCGGTATGACGTTGCTTATGGTCGGGGTGGGCAGCAACTCGACTCTGCTCGGAGTGCTGGGTTTCCTTGTCATGCTCGGAGCGGTCGTCTTCGGGATGCAGTCCTACCGCCGCAGCCAGAACACCGATCTACGGGCGGTGGGAGGCACCGCGACCCGTCGTACCCGCAGCAAGCGGGTGTCCTTCGTCGATCGGCTTGAGGAGCGCTGGCGCCGTCGCCCCAACGGGAGCTGACGGCGTTTCCCGGCATTGACGTCAGGGTTCCGGCCATCTCCGGAACCGGGCCGGGACCATCGCCATGCGCCATCGCCGGATCACCGACGGGGGTAGGAGTGCTGCCCTCAGCCGGATCCATCGACCGGCCCGCCCCACGAGCGCCGCCCGTACCTCCAGGACCGACGACGCCAGGGCCTCGGCCGGCCAGGGCCGCCGCGCGTACCGGGCGTGCTCCTCCGCCTGGCCCAGCCTTCGTGCTCCGTCCGCGGCCGGCCCCGGCGCAAGCGTGGCGGCGAGCCGGTTCGCCGTCGCCCGAGGAGTCTCCGATTCCTTGAGCGGCACACCGAAGTCGACCATCAGGTCGAGCATCTCGGTCCATGCCTCGTGGGCATCGCGGCGCGCGGCCCCGGCATTCGCCTCCGCCGGGTCCCCGCCGAGCGCCTCGGGGCGCCCGGGCAACCCGAGGC
>JABDRL010000083.1 GCA_013041765.1 Dactylosporangium sp.
AGGTGGGCCGGCCGGCCGCAGACCCCGAACCAATGCGACGGCCCGAAGGCGTGCGGCCGTTTGTGCTGACCCGCGGGCGGGTCAGCGACGATGCCGCGGAGATCGGGCTGGAGACTCAGGTAACGATGAGTCCCGACGCCCAGCTACGCGGACCGGCCGCCATGGCCGATCTTGTGCCTGAGTTTCAGACGATTGTCTTCCTGTGCGCGCAGCCGATGTCCGTCGCTGAGATATCCGCCCAGCTCGGACTGCACCTCGGTGTTACCAAGGTTCTGGTCAACGACCTTCGTGCGACCGGTCATCTTGAGGTCCATTGCGCGGGCACAGATAATGTCCGTTCTCCCGACACCATCTTGCGAGTAATTCATGGACTTCGCGCTCTATCGTGATCAACCTAGTGCTGGCGCGGCTGGCGACAACGGGCACTCATCATCGGGGCAGGCCCCGGCCAACGGCGGCACGACCCCTCCGATGCCAGCGAAGATCGTCATTGCCGGAGGATTCGCCGTCGGCAAGACGACCACTGTCGGAGCCGTCTCTGAGATTTCACCGCTGACGACGGAAGCCGAAATGACCGACGCCAGTGTCGGCATTGACGATCCCGGAAACAGATCTGACAAATCAACCACCACCGTGGCGCTGGACTTCGGCTGTGTCACCATCGACCAGACCCTCAAGCTGTACCTGTTCGGGACGCCCGGGCAGTGCCGGTTCGGATTCATGTGGGATGACCTGGTGCGGGGCGCGCTCGGCGTGCTGATCGTGGTGGACAGCAGCCGGCTGGACGACTGCTATCCCGTGCTGGACTACGTCGAGCGCGCCGGGCTGCCGTTCGTCGTCGCGGTCAACGCCTTCGACGGACGGCTCCGGCACAGCCTCGACGAGGTGCGCTGGGCGCTGGCGGTCGATGCCCAGATCCCGGTGCTGGGATTCGACGCCCGGGACCGGCTGTCGGTTCGCGACACGCTGCTCGCGCTGCTGGACCGGGCGCTGCTGCGGGCGATGGGCGAGGCCTCCCTCACCTCAGATCTGGCACCTCATCACGGGTGACCACGGAGGAGCGGCCGTGCGCCCGCTGGAGCAGCGAGATCGGGATGGTGTCGCCGACGAGGCCCCTGGCGATGTTGAACATCGGCAGCAGGGGGCCGTGGTCGCTGGCGTAGGTGTCGGCGCCACCGATATCGACGCAGGCCTTGCCGGGGTAGAACGACGCGTCGGGCTCGCCGTTGAACGGATGCAGCCAGACGAGGTTACGTAAGCCGACCATCGGAATGCCACCAGCGTTCCACCAGCCGATGGCGCGGCTTGCGAAGTCCGGGGAATCGCCCATGTCCAGGCCGCGGACCGCCGGGTATTTCCCGGTGTTGCGGTGGATGTAGTTCATCTCGTACTCCGGTCCGTCGACCCAGGTCGATTCCTGCTGGCCGGAGAGCATGCGGTTGCCGTACCGGCGGTAGCGGTAACACCGCAGGTTCTGTCTCCCCTGTGGCTGGAATGGGAAGTTCAGGAGACGTCAGGTTCGGCCTGCTGCCGCGCGTGCGTCCGGTCCTGTGTCCGGAGCAGCGAGGGGATCCGGCCGCGCTGGTTGGGGAACAGATCGGGCGGTGCGAGCTTTCCCGCGTTGTCGACCTGGAACCGTGCGCATCCCGTGTAGTCACCGAGACAGAACGTCTGCCGGATGGCTTCGGCCGTCAGCGGCATGCGGGGCAGGCTGCCATCAAAGAACTGACATTTCGCAAGCTTTTCGCACTCTCGCATGGCGTCCTCTCCGCCGGGCGACAACGGCTGATCTGCGGCGGGGCGCGCGTTGCTTCTCGTTTCCCGGTTCTCGTCCGGCTGTTCGGCACACCGGCGTCCGATCTGAGAAGACCAGAAGTCCGCTGTGCCCGAGGGCGCCGGAGCCCGCCCGGCTGGGCGGACCGGCCGGTGCCTTGCTTCACCAGACCCGCCTCAGCCCTGGTCGAGGACCTTGGCGACGATTCCGCCGAAGGACCCCGGTCCGAGCAGACCGTCCAGCAGTTCGATCAGCAACCAGAGGGTGTAGCAGAACACCAGACTGTCCGCGGCGGTCACCGGACCCATCGCCGTTCGCCAGGCGTAGGGGTCCTGGCCGAGCGCCGCGGCGGTGACGATGCCGGACACGGTCGGCAGCGCATGGTCCGGCACTTCGGCCAGTTCGATGCGCCGCATCCGGGTGACAACGGCCGGGACCAGCACATGGATCAGGTCCTGGTCGTTCGGACCGGGGGCGGAGCGCTCCGCCGGGCCAGGCGTGAGCTGGTCGGCCGCGACGCCGATGAGTAGGCCCAGTGCCGCGGTGATGGTTTCCCAGCCCCAGCGCTTGGACTCCGCGATCAGCATCGCGGCGTGGTCCTCCGGCAGGGCTCCGCCGTCGCGGCCATGCAGTGCCTCTACCCAAGCCATTGCCGTGGCGATGGCCCCGCTGGGCACGGTGTGCTCCGATGTCGGGGATGTCATGCCGGGCAGCGTAGAACGTCGTGATGTGTACTGCCAGGCGGGCGGTGACGGACGCCGCCGCCGGGGAAATCCGACGGATCGGAAGGATTGCCAGCATCAGCTGCCATCTCGACCGAGGCGGCGGACTGGCCGTCGGTGACGCTTCAGGTCATTCCGTTCGCCGCCGGGGCCCACGCCGGCGTGGAGAGGGGGTGGTGCCCCGCGCGGGTGCGTGTAGCAGGTCGCTCGTGACGACACAGGCTCCGACGATTTCGGCAAAGTCGACGATTCCGATTCCCAGAACGGTGGGAAATGCCGCAAGGAACGCGATGACGGTGGTCGCTCCGGTGAATCTGAGAGCCTTCCTCGTTGCGCTCTCCCGACGATATCCCGCCGTTGTGCCGGGCGACTTGGCGTCTTGCCCTCCGACTTTATCACCCGGCAACGGCGGGGGATTCTTTGGCGTTGTGGAGAAGGCTGGATGGCCTAGTCCGTCGGCAAGTCCCGTGGTATGTTCTTTCATGTCAATTGACTCCGGGGCTCTCGGCTGTGCGTAGGTACGGATGAAAACACCGATCACAGCGATGCCGTCACATCGCTGTGATCGCGGGCTACGAACCGATGGCACTGCGGAAACTGGGAAACTTCCGTAGTACCGAATGTATCTTCTGGAACTGATTGCGTCGAGTACCAACGGCCGATGGTTTCTATTCCGGGTGACGATTCTTCAGTGCGTGACGACTTTCGCGAGGGAAATTCGCCAGCAAGTGACGCACTCCTTTTCGAACCCGCACGGTCGACCTTGTGGTTGAACGTGTCATGTGTCGCAGGCACAGACAGCATTGCCTTGCCGAACCCGCTCGGTAGTCCTTCGGCGACCGTTTGTCGGTGCCCGTTTGCGGTGAAATGCCAATAATAAAAAGGGCAAAATGGTCCTAGCTGGACATTTTTCGAGTCTGCCGCTGGCGGCCGTGGTCGTGTCCCCGCCAGGGCGCGTGGAGATCGCTGGAAGTGCGGCGTCCGGTCCCGGGAGGTGCTGTTCGACCCAACATTGACAGGTGGCAATCCGGTGGATACATTGACCGCGGAAAGCGCTTTCCAAGCCTCTCTAGCCCCCAGTACCCCATCGGCCCGAAGCGACCCACGGTGGCATCCAGCCAGGCCACGGCACGTGGGCCGGCGTGGTAGCGCGCCGCCTCGGACCTGTCCCGCACCACCCTCAACTCTGATCGTTCGCGTGCAGACATAACAACGCCAACGCCACAGCAAGCATCGGAGGCATCCATGCGTTCCAGTGACAATCAGGCAGCAGTCGGCCGTCGCCGGCCGAGGTGGCGCCTACCGGTGATCGTCGGCACCCTTACCGCGATGGTCGCGGCCGCGGCCGCCTTCACCATTAACTTCGCGACCACCGCATCCGCGGCAACAATCGACGCGGGCGACTGGTATGTCATCGTCAACCGCAACAGCGGCAAGGTCATCGACGTAGCCGACACTTCCACCGAGGACGGGGCACTCATCCAGCAGTGGAGCCGCAACGACGGCTACTGGCAGCAGTTCCGGTTCGAGTCGGCCGGAACCGGCTACTGGCGGATCGTGGCTCGCCACAGCGGCAAGGCCATCGACCTGTGGGAGTGGAACACCGCCGACGGCGCCGAGTATCGACAATGGCCAATTACCAGTGGCTACAACCAGCAGTTCTCCGTCATCACGAACGACGACGGCTACCAGCGTTTCATCAACCGGCACAGCGGCAAGGCCCTTGAGGTCTGGGAATGGTCGACCGCGGATGGCGGGATGATCTCCCAGTACACCGATCTCGACGGCGCCAACCAGCAGTGGCAGCTGGTCAAGGTGGCCACGGGCGACAGCGGTGATCCCGGCGGCGGCACCAGCACCACCGGGCTGGTCGGCTGGGCCACTCAGAACGGCGGCACCACCGGTGGCGGCAGCGCCTCGACGACGACCGTCAGCAGCTCCTCCGCCCTGTCCAGCGCGGTGTCCGGCACCAGCTCCGCCGTGGTCCAGGTCTCCGGGACGATCTCCTGCTCCGGCATGATCAGCGTCGGCTCCAACAAGACCATCGTCGGCGCCTCCGGGGCGACCATCGCCGGCTGCGGGCTGAACGTCAGCGAATCCTCGAACGTCATCATCCAGAACCTGACCTTCCGGGACTGGGACGACGACGCCATCAACCTCCAGTACGCCACGAACGTCTGGGTCGACCACAACACGTTCTCCAACGGCTACGACGGCTGCGTGGACATCAAACGGGCCTCCGACTACGTCACGGTCAGCTGGAACCACACCTACGACCACGGCAAGACCATGCTGCTGGGCCACAGCGACGACAACGCCAGCGAGGACTCCGGCCACCTGCGGGTCACCTACCACCACAACTGGTTCGACGGCACCGACACCCGCCACCCGCGGGTGCGCTTCGGCGACCCCGTCCACGTGTTCAACAACTACTACTACGACAACGAGTACGGCGTAGCCTCCACCGAGGGCGCCGGCGTGCTGGTCGAGGGCAACTACTTCGAGAACGTCGAAGACCCGACCCTGGTCGGCTACGCCGCCTCCGACGACGGCGACCTCGTGCAGCAGAACAACTACTTCACCGGCTCCGGCACCCCGGAGAGCTCCGGCAGCGTCAACAGCATCCCCTACTCCTACAGCCTCGACACCGCCTCCGGGGTCAAGTCCATCGTGACCTCCGGCGCCGGCGCCAGCTGACACCCCACCAGCAGCACCCAGATCCCCGTCTGAAATGCCAGCATCAGCGGGGAACCCGGGCCCGGTCGAGGGAACTCTCGGCCGGGCCCGGCCCGTGGACGTCCGGGCCGGGCCGCGGGCCTACGAATCCTCCAGGTTCGCCCGCAGCTCCATGATTCGGCGCAGCTGCACCGAGTCGCCCTCCAGCGTCTGCAGCACAGCGAGCATCTCGTCAAGACCACCGGGATAGTCCAGGCAGGTGCGGACGAGGGACAGCACGTCGAATCGCCGCTCGGTATGGCGGGGGACCAGGGCGGCGATGTCTGGGCGCAGCTGCCCGATCACCTGGTCACGGCCGGCCCCGGTGCGCAGTGTCGGCAGGTCGGCGACTTCCAGCGCGAACCTCAGCACCCCGGTGACCGGCCGGGTGCCGGCGGGCCGCGGCGTCGACAGGTGCGGTGTTGCCGGTGGATGCGGATCTGCTCGTGGGTGCTGGGCCGGCAGCAGCGACCCCAGCGGCGCCCACCGCTGGACCAGAGCGTCCACTGGGATGATCACCGGGCAGGTTCCGTCGGTTCGCTCTTCGGAGTCGACCACCATGCCGATGACGTGTCCGCTGGTGTCGTCGGCTACCGCTGTGCCGGGCCGGCAATCCGCCGCACAGCACCGGCGGGTGGTGGTGCCTGTCTGGATCTCGCCGTCTCCACTGTGACGCAGGCGGACCGTCTCGTATGCCACCCCGTCCGGACCGACGACCTCGGCTGGCCACGGAATCGCGGCGCACACGGTGACCCTGCGGCCGGGACTGGGCTGCCCGAGCCTCGCCACCCGAGCGGGCTGGGCGCCGAGGGGCACGGGTGCGTTCAACCGGAGCACCGCGAGGTCGACGCCGCCGGGGGTGCGGGCGACCCAGGTGTCCACCTCGGCGAGCTGCGAGGCCGAGCCGGCCGGGGCCCCGGCGAAGTCGACAGCCACGCCGTGCCGGGATTCTCTCCCGCCGGGAATCAGATGGGCGCAGGTCAGCACGAACTGCTCTGTTGCCAGGATCCCGGGACCGCAGACCGGGCCGCTGGGCAACCGAATCCGTACCTGCCAGGCCAGATCTCCGATCAGGGGAGCGGGCATCACCGGGGTGCCGGGCCCGCGGATCCAGGCTGGTTCGGCCGCCTGCTTGGTGGAGATCGGCGTCGGCCGGAAATCGCCTTCCCTGAGCCCGGGGTGCCCGGAGTGGGTGATCGCACTGAAGAACGTTTCGGAGACGACCAGCACGAGCCGGGCGGTCAGGTCCTCCCGGAGCGCCTGCCGCACCGGTTCGGCGTCGGCGAGGGCGAAAGCCAGATCGACGTCCCGACCACTGGACCCCTCCTGGTCCTGGGTGACCTCGCCAGCGTGCAGGCTGAGGCGCAGCCGCGGCCATTGCCCGCTCGCCCTCGGCTCGGCGAGTATGGCGTCGAGGGCGGGGACCAGCGCCCCGGCCAGGACCGGCTTCGGGACGTGCGCCGGTATCAGGACGTAGGCGCCGTCGCCGCGGTCCTCTGCCGGGCAGTCGTCCCACGGGATGCCCGCCCGCGCGAAAGCCACCATCAGCGCCCCGTAGAGGTCGTCACGCATGCGGAGCTTCTCCGGATTCGTGCGTTTCCCGGAGCCTTCGACGTCGACGACGAAGATGGACCAATACACCGGTTGAATGAGCATGCCAGCGACCACCCCCACGGTATTCACGGAATGAACGGTTCGGTGAGCGGGTACTCGCCGCCCAGACTCCGGAGAACCTCCACCCGCAGCACGGTGATTCGCAGTCGCCGGGTCGCGATCGCCCGGTGCCTCCGCAGCACCCGAAGGGAACGGGCCACTGCCTCGCGGGAAGCCCCGACGGCCCCGGCCAGCTCCCGCTGCGACAGCGCGACCGTGATGGTGGTCCAGCGGCCGTTGCCGGTGGGGCGCCCGTGCCGCTCGGCGAGTTCCAGCAGCAGCCGCGCCAAGCGGCCGGTCACGTCGTACGCTCCGAATTCCAGGCGGCGCCGATCCGACTCGCGCAGCCGGTGCACCATCCCGCTGAGCATCGCCAATGTCAGATCGGGTTGGGACCGCAGATAGGCGCGGAAGTCGTCGCCCGTGATGAGCACGCTGTCGATGTCGCTGAGGGCCAGCACGCTGGTCGAGCGGGGACGCTGGTCAAATGCCGCCAGTTCGCCCACGACCTCGCCGGCCGACCGCACCGCCAGCACGGTTTCGTACCCCGAAGTCGCCGTCGAAGAGATCTTCACAGTGCCGTGCAGCACGACCAGGACGGAGTCGCAATGGTCGCCCTCCCGGAATACCAGGGTGCCGGGTCGGTACCGGCGCCGGACGCCCACCGCGCAGAGCGCGGAGCGTTGCTGCGGATCCAGGTGCAGATGACCGGCCATTCACGGCGTCCGGAGAGCCTTGAGCGCCGCGACGTCCAGGATCAGCAGGTTGCGGCGGCTGGTGACGACCCAGCCCAGGTCCCGCCATGCCGCCAGAACCCGGCCGATGGTCCGTCGAGATGTGAACGCGAGCCCGGCGAGGTCGTCCTGGGACAGCGGAATGCGGATGCGTACCCCGTCTCCCTCCGGTCTGCCGTACCTGTCGCCCAGACAGAGCAGGACATAGGCGAGCCGCTGGACGACTGACTCGGCACCGACCGTTGCCAGCATCCGACCGCACTCCCGAAGCCGGGCGGTGAGTAGCCGCTGGACGGCTTGGTCGATGACCGGGCGGTGGCGGCGGAACGCTTCGAACCGCGAGGCCGCGATGGCGAGGGCCTGAACGTCGGTGAGGGCGCAGACAGTTGCCGACCGCGGGCCACCATCGGTGCTGGCCAACTCGCCTAGCAAGTCTCCTGCGTTCCGCAACGCCAGCACAGTGTGATATCCATCCCCGGTTACCGTGACGATTTTGACGCAGCCGGTCTGGATGATCAGGACATAGTTGCTGCACTCGTTCTGCCGTAGAATCGTAGTACCCGCAGCGAAAAATCGTATCTGGCCGATACGTCGCAATTCCTCGCGGTCGCGTGGCGGGAGCATGAACCAGAACGGAGTGACCGGGGTGCGAAGGTCGATCATTGTCGGGCCCCTCCCTGTGGCCGGGGCGCTGCCGAGTTCGGAGTGGATTCTACCGAGAACACGCTCGGGTGGACGACGTCAGGTAGCAGAACATTGACTTTATGTAGTAATCTTGTTGCGAGCGTGTGCGATCAGCGCTGGGCAAGTGGCCGTCTGGTGGCTAGTCTGATGGGGCCCAATTGGGGCACCCTAAGCCTGTCGAGTAAGGGCCTGTTCGTATAGGCCGTGCTGCGGCCGCGGGCGTGCCCGCATTAGCTCGCGTGCGGGCAGCGGCGCTGGTAGGAGGCTGTCAATGATCGGCACGGGCGTTGCTGGTCAGGCTGCTCGGGGTAGCGATGACTCGGGCGGGTGCCGGTCCGGTCCGCGGGACACCTCGGTTCTGGCCAATGCCCTTCGGCGGGCGTTGCGGGAACGTCACTCCGCAACCACGACTCCCGCTCGCCGGACCGCGGTTGCCCAGTGGCAGAGCTATGTGGATTACTGTCCGTGATGCGGCATCGTTGCAGGGTTATTGCCCAACGTCGGTAGATATCGGCGAATGGGGTCTGCCAAGATGTCTTGGTGGCGCAGTCCGACGACCCTAAGGCAGACCCGGGCGCAGTCCACTCCTCAGCGCCGTGGCCGTACCGAGAGCTTGACCTTACGGGTTTGCGGCGTGACGGTTGGCAACCGGAAGCAATTCGGGAGTTCGTGCTCAAGGTTCATCAGCGGTGCAATCTTGCCTGCGACTACTGCTACGTATACACCATGGCTGATCAATCATGGCATGATCGTCCCATCCTCATGTCCAGGGAAATCTGGTCCGCGGCGGCGACGGCAATTGCCCAGCATGTCACCACCCACGATCTCAGCGAAGTCCAGGTTATTCTGCATGGCGGCGAGCCGCTACTGGCCGGACCGGAGACCATCGTCGCGGTGACGACGGCGATTCGGACTGCCCTGCGGGGCACCGCCGTGGCCCGTATGGCGGTGCAGACCAATGGGACGCTGCTCGACGAAGCCACGCTGCGGGTGCTGGACCGGAACGATATTCGAGTAGGGATCAGCCTGGACGGCGATCGCGCCGACAACGACCGTCACCGCCATTACGGCGACGGACGTGGCAGCTACCTGGAAATCGATCGGGCCCTGCGTCTTCTGGGCAGTCCCAGGTACCGCAGCGCGTTTTCTGGAATCCTCGCGACCATTGACCCCGAGACCTCTCCGGTCGCCTGCTACGAGGCCCTGCTGAAGTATGCGCCACCAGCACTCGATTTCCTGCTGCCGCACGCGAACTGGTCGACGCCCCGCCCGGCCCGCGCGGAGCTGGCGCATCCGTTCGGGGATTGGCTGGTGGCGGTATTCGACCGCTGGTACGACGCACCGTCCCAGGAGACTCGGATACGGTTCTTCGAGGAAATCATGAATATGGTGTTCGGGTGCGCCAGCCGATCGGAAGACATCGGCCTGAGTCCGGCCGTCGTCGCCGTCGTGGAGACCGACGGCGCCATCGAGCAGGTCGACTCGCTGAAATCCGCGTATGCGGGAGCGGCCTCAACCGGGCTGTCCGTCCTGACCGACACGTTCGACGCCGCGCTGGAACACCCGGGGATCGTGGCCCGCCAGCTCGGTCCGGCGGCGCTTTCCCCACGGTGCTGGCCGTGTGAACTCCACCCGATCTGCGGGGGCGGGCACTATCCCCACCGGTACCGTGCGGGCTCCGGTTTCCGGAACCCCTCGGTGTACTGCGCCGACCTGAGACGACTCATCAGCCACATCCAGCACCGGGTGCTGACTGATCTCAACGACCGGGGTCAGGACAGCGCCGCTCACATCGGGGGCGGCTCGATGTCAGAGTTGGCGCGCCTGCCCCTGATCGCGTCCAGCGTCTCAGGATGATCGCTGCCGAGCACCCGCTCCAGCGCTTGAATCGCTTCGGCAAACAGCTGCTGCCCCGTTGCCTCGCCATCCGTGGTCCGCACGTCGAGAGCCGCGTTGAGGGCGCAGGCCAGGGTATCGGGATGGCTCTCGCCCCGCACCCGGCGGGAGACGTCAAGTGCCCAGCTGGTGAGTTCGCGCGCTTTGGGCATCTTATGCGCCAGGACCAGGCTGTTCGCGAGGTTGCACGCGGTGCACAGGGTGTACGGGTGTTCGTCCCCGAGTATCTCGCACAGCTGCTCAAACGTTGCCTTTTCAAGTCGGTAGGCGTCCTGCAATTCACCAAGTAGGCGCAGGATGATTCCCTGGTTGGCCTTGGCCGCCAGGGTCAACCAGTGTCGTTTTCCGAATTTCCGGGTGTACCCGTCGGCCGCCTCGGCACACGCGATGCGTGCCTCGTCCAGCCGACCGGCGATGCGCAACGTGTTGGCGTGGCTCATCGCCGCCATGAGGGTGTACTCATGCTCATGGCCGAATTTGGCGTGACACGAATAGTAGTTCTCCAGCGCGCGGTCCAGCGCGGCGGCGGTATTCCCGGTCTTGCGAAGTGCGATAACAACATTGTGATCCGCAAGAAGAACCGTGCGGTTCTGCGGTTCCCTGAGATTGAGATAGCGATCCCAGATCCGGGTCTGGGCTTCGAGGGCCTTGGAATACTCGCCGAGTCCGTACAGGTCACGGACCAGCTCGCTGACGGCCCAGAGCGTCCGGGGGTGGCTCTCGCCGATGACCTGCCGGTATTCGTCGACCAGGGACTGGGAGATCCGCCGAGCTTCTTCGTATCGCCCGAGCAGCCGTAGATCAGCGGCGACGTTGCCCTTGGCCTGGAGCGTCTGCTCGTGTGTCGGTCCGTAGACCCGGACGGCCCGATCGAGGTTCTCCCGATCTCGCTGGAGTGAACCGGTGAGGTCACCGGCCATGCTCAGGTCGATGCCGATCCCGAAGGCAACGCCGACGGTGTGGACGTGGTCGTCGCCAAACGCTGGGTTGGTGCGCAGCAGCGTGAAGGTGTCCTCGTCGAGTTGGCGGGCCTCCTCGTAGCTGCCCAGGTTGCGGAGCGCGTTCGCCAGGTGCCGGGACGCCAGGACCGTCTGCTCATGGTCGGGACCGAGCCCGCCCTCCTGCTGCGGTTTCGACCATGCGGCAAACGCCGCCTGCGCGACATCGCGACTCCCGGCGAAGTTACCGATCTGGAAGAGGTACCGGGACTGGTCAAGGGCAACGAGCCGGGCGTCGTAGCTGTCGGCATGGATGAGATCCGCCGGCAGGATATGCGGGCCGAGTTCGGCGTGGGCATGCCAGGTGTCCTGGCTGTCCGGATGGCTGGGATTGGCGGTGGCGAGCAGGTTCCGTACGTCGTTCTGGCACTGGGCTCGTTGCTGGTCGTCGAGTTCTGTCCGGAGCATCAGCTGGACGAGCCGGTGGACCTGAATTCGTTGCCCCTGGGAATGGATTCTGGCCAGCCCGTGTCGCGGCAGTTCCCGAATGATGTGATTCAGGCGAATCGGATCGCGCAGGGTGTTGCCCAGTCCCGGGGAGAGCTGGATGGACCAACCACTGCGAAGCAGTTCCGCCGAAATCGGGGCTGGCCCGAGATGAGCGAAGAGCCCGAGTATCTCCGATGCTTCGGGAGCCGCGTGCCGGACCTTGGCGAGTAGCCGCTTGAACAGGACCGCGATGGTGGTGGGATAGTCCGACGGCTTTCCCTCAGCCAGGAGTTCCTGGGCGCGGTCCTCGACGAGGTCGACATATTCACGGGGGGACATTCCGCTGGAGGTCTGGAAGTTGGCCGCCTGTTCCAGCGCCAGCGGAAGGTCGCCGAGTTTCTCGGCGACGCTTTCCGCGAGATCTGCTGATATCGCACTGTTGTGCTTGCGGAGCAGGTCGATGCTGGATTTCCGATCAAAGGCATGAACCGTTGTCGTGGTCCATCGAGTCGTCCAGTCGACATTGCGTGAAGTGAGAATGACGGTGCCGCCACGAGAGGGCATCAAGGGGCTCACATCGTCGGGCTGATCGGCATTGTCATAGACCAGAAGCCAGTTGCAGAAGGCCGTTCCCAGCGCGTCGAGCACGATGTGCGCCGAATGGCGCTTGTCCCGGTCCGCCGGCAGGCCGAGCCGCTGGCCGAGACAGTTGAGCGAGCCGATGATGCTGCCAGGCTTGCTCGCGTCGATCCACCAGACAAGGTCGTAGCGCTCGCCGTACTGGTGCAGGTACTCGACCGCCAGTTGGGTCTTGCCGACACCGCCCAGACCATGGAGGACATGGGGAAATACGGAGGTCGTCAGGCTTCGTTCGATGGCCTTGTCGAGCTGCCGGAGCAACGCCTCCCGCCCGGTGAACTTCGGATTGCGGAGCGGAACGCCGCCCCAGACCCGGAGTGGACGATCGCGGGACGGGCCGGTGGCGGAAGCATCCGGATTCCGGTCCGTCAGCGTGGGCTCGTCGAATGCGCGCTGCTGCTCGGGCAGGTTCTTCCGACTTGATTGTGGATCCAACGGAGGTCGGTGCCCCGGATTGTCGACCCATTGTGGAGTGCTGGAATACATGCCGCCACCGCCGTTCGGTAGTAGCTCAACGAACCGTTGCAGGATGGAACGGTCCTCGGCCGCGACACAGGCATACTCGACGGCCGTGATGACGGAGTCTGGGTCCGTCCAATCTGGCGTGACTGTGCTGGCGGAGGCTTCGGCCAGAACACGATAGGCCTCGACGACTTTCGGTGTTGGTGTTTGCTTGACTAATCGGATCAGCTGATCGCGGTGCGCTGGCTCCAGGAAGGGCGTCGGCTCGATCTGGTTGACCAGGCGCTCGAAGTCCGTAACAGGGGTACTTTCGCCGAAGAAACACCGCAGGATCTCGGCGAACGACCGTAACAGACCAGGGTGATCGAAACAGACGTTGAGAACTGACCAGACATCATGATGCGCGTCCGGATACCGCGGGACATTGAGTGGAGAGCCGAATCTCTCCTCTAATTCGGAGATATAGAGGCTTCGGTTGTTCTGTTCCTCCATGGCCCGGACCCGGAGCAGGCAACTGCAGAGTTGCGGTTTGAGCTCAGCAGGCATTTGTCGACTTGCCACGCTAACCCGTTTCCTGGTCCACGGACGGGAACCGTTTGCGTACGGGCGGGGTGCGACCGAGATCCTTGTGGGCGACCGGGATGAATGATCTTTCGCTGGAGCGTCGTGACTTGGAGACAGGAAAGGCATACATGAATGGGATTGCGGCGTGGACACCATTGAGATCAGTGGTGTCCGGGATTGGCTCAGGCTGGCCGCTGTCCCCGAGCGGCCATGTCGCGGAGTCTACCGTGGTCATGAGATGGGTCTCCGGGCCTGGCCCGACGTCCCGGTTGCCGAGCCTGCTTGAGAAGTTCCATCGTAGCGACCGAAGCCATTGGTTGAACAGATACACAATCGGTTTCAGCTGTCATCATGCGTGGCTGCCAACGACAAGTCACGCCCGAAAGGTGATGTTGGGGAAGATCGCGGTACGACAGCGAGGTGGGTACGTGAGAAGTGTTCATGAGCTAGGTCGGGGGCGGTTCAATATCGCAATCCGCGCGTTTGCCTCTGATCGCGTCGACGGTGCTCGGATGGTCTCGGCCGAGCACCCGTCCGAAGGTGTCGAGAACCTGGTCAAGGTGTTGCTGCGGCGCCGCGTCGGGGGCGTCGGACTGAAGATCGAGCGCGGCGTTGATCTCGCACGCCAGGGTATCGGGATGGCCAGTGCCCCGGACCCGGCGAGAGATGTTGAGGGTTTGCCCAATCAGCTGTCGGGCCTCGGAAACCCGGTGATCGAGGAGCAGGCTGTTGGCATAGTTGTTGGCGGCGCACAGCGTGTACGGATGGGCGGCGCCGAGCACTTCCGACAGTCCCTGGGCGGCCCGGTTCTCCATGGTGAGCGCCGCCCGGCGCTCACCATGGAGCCGAAGAACAATGCCCTGGTTGACTTGGGCGAACAGTGATAGTCGGTGTCGCTCACCGAATTTCTTGAGATACCCGTCAACCGCTGGGGCGCCCGCGTCCCGGGCCTCGGTAAGCCTGCCCGCGGCTCGGAGCGCGTTGGTGTAGGTCATGGCCGAGGCCAGGGTGTACTCGTGGTGAGCGCCGAAACGGGTGCGGAACGCCTGGTAGTTGTCTCTGGACAGGTTCAGCGCACCGGTGTGGTCTCCGGCCTTGCGCAGCGCGATCGCGATGTTCCGCTCGGCCAGGAGGAACTCGCGCTGGTGCGGTTTGAGGAACTGGCCATAGAGATCCCACACCCGGTTCTGCATGTCCAGGGCTTCGCGATATCGCCCGAGGCCGCAGACATCCCGCACGAGTTCGCTGATGGCCCAGAGCGTCCGGGCGTCACTGTCGCCGAGCGTCTCCTGGCATTCCTCGGCCCTGCTCCGGGAGAGTTCGTAGGCCTCCCGAAACCGGCCAAGTTGCCGCAGATCGGCGGCGACGTTGCCCTTGGCCTGGAGGGTGTAGTCGTCGGTGAGGCCGTACACCCGGGTTGCCCGGGCGAGGTTTTCCTGGTCCCGGTCGAGGGACCCGGCAAGGTCGCCGGCCATGCTGAGGTCGAATCCGAGGCCGAAGGCCACGCCGACCGTGTGCTCGTGGTCGTTGCCGAAGTTGGGATTGGCGTGCAGGAACTCGAAAGCCCGCTCGTCCAGGCGGCGCGCTTCGCCGTAGTCGCCCATCATTCGCAGGGCGTTCGCCAGGTGCCGGTAGGCGAGCAGCGTCTGCTCATGGTCGGGACCGAGCCCGTCCTCGCCCGGAGGATTCGACCAGGCCTCGACCATCGCCTCGCCGAGGGCCCGGCTACCGGCGTAGTCACCGTTCTGGAAGAGGTACCGGGACTGGTCAAGGGCGACCAGGCGGGCGTCGGAGTTCGTGGCATGGATGAGATCCGCGGGTAGCACGTGTGGCCCCAGCTCGGCATGAACCCGCCAGGTCTCCTGGTCATCGGGGTTGCTCGGGCTGGCCGCACCCAGCAGGTTCCAGACGTTGCGCCGGCTCTGCGTCCGACGCTGCTCGCTCAGCTCGGTGCGGAGCACCGCCTGGACCAGCCGGTGGACCTGGATCTGCTGGCCCTTGGGCTCGACCCGCGCGAGACCGTAGCGGGGCAGGTCGCGAATGATCCGGTTCATCTGGATCGGATCGCGCAGGGACGCGGCAAGCCGGCTGGAAAGATTTGCCGCCCGCCCGCTGCGCAGCAGGCCCGCCGAAATGGGCTCCGGGCCCAGATAGGCGAACAGCTCCAGCAGCTCTGCCGCCGCCGGAGCGGCGTCTCGCAGGCTGTCGAAGGCCAGCGTGAGAAAGGCCGCGACGGTTGTCGGGTAGTCCGAGGGCTTTCCCTCGGACAGCAGGTCCCGGACCCGCTCATCGAACAGCTGCAGGTATTCATCGGTTGGCATGCCCGTGGCCAGCTGAAAGTTGACCGCCTGCTCCAGCGCCAGGGGGAGATCACCCAGCTTGTCGGCCAGGCTGTCCGCGGCCTCCGCGGAGATGCCCGTGTCCCGTTTGGCCAGCAGCTCGACGCTCTCCAGCCGATCGAAGACGTCAACCTCGACCGTGTTCCACTTGCGGGTCCAGTCCACGTTCCGCGACGTCAAGATGACATGGCCGCCGGCGGAAGGCACGAGTGGGCTGATGTCGTCGGGACGATCTGCGTTGTCATACACCAGTAACCACTGGTACGGGCTGGTCCCCAGCGCGTCCAGCACAGTCCGGGCGTTCTGCTGCTTGTCCTGGCTGATGGGCAGTTCGAGGCGTTCTCCGAGGCTCGCGAGGGACGCGAGCACCCCGGTCGGGCGATCCGCGGAGATCCACCAGACGAGGTTGTACCGATCGGCGTATCGGTAGACGTACTCGACGGCGAGTTGGGTCTTGCCGACCCCTCCGAAACCGTGCAGTGTCTGCGGGAACACCGAGGACTTGGACCGGTGCGCCAGCTCGTTGCACAGCCGTTCCAGCAGCCCGTCGCGTCCGGTGAAGTTGGGGTTCCGGAATGGAACTCCGCCCCAGATCCGCGGCAGGTTCAAGGGCTGGTAGGCGGTTCTTGGGATGACCGGAGCGGTCCACATGCTCTCTCCCGGTGGCTCGGCCGGGGCGTCGGGTAGGGGCGTTTCACCGAAGTCCACCGTGCTCGCCGGTGCGGGCTGGCGCCGGCCGCTGAGGGCCTCTCGGGACCAGGCACAGAGGGCTCGAACGGCTACCGGATCGAGGTCGAGTCGGCGGCCGAGGGCGTCGGTCCACTGGTGCAGGTCATGAGAGACCCCGTCCTCGCTGACATGGGCCAGGGCATCCGCGAATCGCAGCAGGGCCGGAGGGCCTCCGGCCGGGTCGTTGAGCGACGCGACCTGCTCCACGAAGGACCGCATGTCGTCCGAGTCCAGCGGTGGCCGATCCGGCCAGTCGGGTAGCACCTCGCTGGCGGCTCTGATCTGGTGAATCGGGACTCGCGCCAGCAACCTGAGGAGAGCCTCGCGCTCATCGAGGGTGAGGGCGGGCTCCCGTTCAAGGTCGGCGACGAGGCGTTCGACCACCGCCATGGCATGGTGGTTCCCGTGGAACGTGCGAACGATCCGGGTGAATTGCCGGAGTCCTTCGGGCCGCGTCATGCAGGCGTTGATCAGTGACCAGACATCGAGGGTCGGGTCAGGGTAGCGCGAGAAACTCAGGCATTCCCCCAACTGGCGTTCCAGCTCTGAGATGTAGAGATTGCGGACGCTCTGGTCGGCCATCGATTCGATGCGAAGAAGCGCATCGCACAGTCGCCTCTTGGCTTCGACAGGCACCTGGCGATCCATGGCCATTAATCACTCTCCTGCCTGTCTCAGCAGTTTTCTCGTGATCTTGTTGGCTGTGCCGGTCCTGCGACCCGGGCGCGGCGGGTGGCATCGCCGCCGGTAGCAGCAACCATCGTATCCCGTCAGTCTCGGCAAGGAGTGTCGTGAACGGGCAGTTGGCCGGCTGCGGGTCGGATCTGGACCGGCTGGGATGCGGCTGGGGCAACGGGTTTCGCGGGGACGGCCAGGCCCGTGCGGCGGAGCTTCTGCCAGTGCAGGCGGGCGCCGGTGAACGCGGTGATGACCGATTGAATCGCGACGAGGTACATCGTCTGCCGGTACATGAATTGCTGGAGGGGGAGGACCCACAACGGCCGTAGCCGCTCCTTGTCCAGGACGAAGGCGAGTACTGCGGTTACCGCTTGGACGCCGAGCATCGTGAACCACGCGATGGCCGTCGCCGTGGTGTTGAGGGCGACAGCACCGTAGATGGCCAGCACATCGAACAGGGGCGCGAACAGCGGCAGCACGATCCCGAACACGGCGAGCATCGGCAGACCGATCAATCCGAAAGAGGAACGGTCCAGCAGGGCGGCACGGTGCTTCCACATGGCCTGCATCGTGCCGTAACTCCAGCGGTAGCGCTGTTTCCACAACTGCCCGAGCGTGGTCGGAGCCTCGGTTCGGGCTCGCGCCTTTTCCTCGTACACCACGTGCCAGCCCGCTCGGCAGATCGCCATGGTCAGATCGGTGTCCTCGGCGAGGGTGTCGTCACTGACCCCGCCCACATCGATGAGTGTCGCCTTGCGGAACGCGCCGATGGCCCCGGGGACGGTCGGCATGCAGTGGAGGATGTCGTACATTCTTCGGTCGAGATTGAACCCGATGACGTACTCGATGTGCTGCCACTGGGCGACCATCGTCGTGCGGTTGCCGATTTTGACGTTGCCGGCGACCGCGCCGACCGTGGAATCGCCGAAAGGCTGCACCAGGCTGCGGATCGATTCCCGCTCGAAGACGGTGTCGCCGTCGACCATGACGATGAGGTCGTGACTGGCGTGCTGGATTCCCGTGTTGAGGGCCGACGGCTTGCCGCTGTTGGGAGTTCGGATGACCCGGACGTTGGCCAGGCCCAGCCCTTCGACGAGGTCGGCTGTGTCATCGGTCGACCCGTCATCGACGACGATTACCTCGATGGTGGGATAGTCGCCGCCGGCCAGCGAACGCACGGCCGCCGCGATGCCTTCCTTTTCGTTGAATGCGGGGACGACGACCGAGACCGGATCGACGACCGGGGGACCCCACGACCATTCCTGGCGACGTCGACGGCGGACATGGTGCCCGGCGAAGACGAACAGCGCGAGGGTCCTGCCGACCGTCAGCACCCCGACCGCGATGAACAGCAGCCACAACAATCGGAACGAGACTCCGGTCAGCGTCACGATCCAGGTGACGATCGTGCCCCGCACGACGACGGAGGTGGATGCCTCGGCCATGCCGACGACCTGCCCGGCTGCGGTGTCGGGCTGGCCGAGGGCGAGGTTGAGCCCTTCCGAGACGGTGGTGAAGCGGTACCCCCGGGCCAGCATGGTCGGGATGAACCGGTCGAGGGCCGCAACGGTTCGGGAACGGTTCCCCCCGGCGTCGTGCCACAGGGCCACAGAGCCCCGGTCGTTGTCGGGCGTCGCGTTGCGCAGGATGGTCGGCACGTCGGGCGCGGCCCAGTCCCGGCTGTCGTTGTCGGACACGACAACGAGGTAGCCGTTGCGTCCCGAGTGCTGGATGACCTGCCAACTGGCGTCGTCGATCGATGACGCGACGGAGGAGTACGGCTCGCGCAGCAGCAACGTGGTCTTGCCCGTCGTTCCCGCGATGGCCAGCTGGGTCAGCGACAACTCGATGTTGCGCCGCCACTCCGCCAGCTGGGAGAGGTCCGGATGGGTGAAGGTGTGGATGCCGATCTCGTGACCTTCCCGGACCATGCTGCGCATGATGTCCGGTTCCTTGGTGACCTGCTTTCCGAGGACGAAGAACGTGGCATGCACCTGGTGCTTGCGCAGGATCGCGAGTACCTCCGGGGTCCAGCGCGCGTCCGGTCCGTCGTCGAACGTCAGCGCGATGGTCTTGTCCGGCAGATGGTATGAGCGCTGCTGCCCGTGGGTGGTGTCGAGGATCGGGCCACCGTCCTTGATGGCCGTCGGCACCGGGTGGCCCCGCTGGATGGTCTGTGTGGGATCGCCGTTCGGGGAGAACACCGCGCTGGTGTAGGCCCCGACCAGCAGGATGCTCACGAAGCCCACGGCGACCGCCAGCGTGATCAGCGTGCGCAGGCTGGGCCGGGGATCTGACCGCTCAGCCATTCGCCGCCGACTCCGCGGCCGACGGGGTCGCGACCGGTTCCGACGACGGCGACTGGGCCGACGCGGTGGCCGGAGCCTGGGGC
>JABDRL010000118.1 GCA_013041765.1 Dactylosporangium sp.
ATGTCGGCGAGCCGGTCACGATCCGCTACGACCCCCGCGACATCACCGAGATCCGCGTCTTCCACGAGGACCGGTTCCTGTGCCGGGCCGTGTCCACCGAGTTGGCCGAGCACACCATCGGCCTCAAAGAGATCACAGCAGCGCGCAACGCCCGCCGCCGGGAACTCGGACACCGACTGACCGACCGGGCTTCGGTGGTCGACCGGCTCCTGGCCGTCCACCAGCCACCCCGCGATCCGACCCCGGCCACCAGCGAACCCCCGGCCCCGAACGTGCCTCGACTCAAGCGGTACCGGGAGGGGTAGCGCCCGTGGACCAACTCGAACAGCGGGACTTCGAACGGCGACGCAAGGCCCAGGCCAGAACCAGCTCCCAGCGAACCCCCGAGGACGGAGACGAGAAACTGCCACCGGGCTGCCGACCGGAGCCTCCGCCCTTCGTGGTGACCAAGGAGCACCGCCGGTTCGCCGAGTTCTGCGACGCGGTACGACGCCACGCCTACATCGGCCTGTGCTACGGCCCGCCCGGCGTCGGCAAGACCCTCTCCAGCCGGCACTACGCCGCCTGGGACGTCGTCTGGCACTACCTCGACCATGACCACCTCTGGCACACCCAGTCCCCGCCCGCGGAACTGCTGGAACGGCGCAGCATCGTCTACACCCCGGCGTGGTCACCACGCCGAAGCTGGTCGGCGAACACGTCCACGACCGCATCAGCTCGCTGAGCGTCGCGGTCCAGAGCCACCTCGACCCATATGCCGACTTCATCCACGACCGACGGCAGTACACCGAGCTGGTCATCATCGACGAGGCCGACCGCCTCAAGACCACCGCCCTGGAAGTCCTGCGCGACCTCTACGACCAGATCGGCATCGGCCTGGTCCTCATCGGTATGCCCGGAATCGAGAAGCGCCTCGCTCGCTACCCCCAGCTGTACTCACGCGTCGGCTTCGTCCACCACTACCGCACCATGTCCGTTGACGAGCAGGCGTTCGTCCTGGCCAAGCACTGGCCCGAGCTGGGTCTGGACAACCCTGACGATTTCACCGCGACCAAGGCCCTGGCCGCCATCACCCGCATCACCAGCGGCAGCTTCCGCCTCACCCACCGACTCGCCGCCCAGATCCAGCGCATCCTCGACATCAACCAGCTCACGACCGTGACCAAGGAAGTGGTCGAGGCCGCGCGGGAGTCACTCGTCATCGGGACGCAGCCAGACCAGGCCGCCAGATACTGGCCAAGACCGTCCGCCATCTACCGATCAAGGTCACAGCCGAGATACAAACCGGACGCACACCGTTGGGGAAGGGATCGTGTCCAAGGGGGGACTTGAACCCCCACGCCCTATGTGGGCACTAGCACCTCAAGCTAGCGCGTCTGCCATTCCGCCACTTGGACCTGCTACAACGCCCAACTATAACAAGCACGGCAATCAGCTCGCTGGGCGGTGCTGGCCGGCTTTGCCGGTCGCACGGGGGATCACTGTACACGCTTGGGACAGGCCACCGCACGCGGCTCATCCGGCGCACGGGGTCAGCCGGGCCGCTTCACGCCCGGTGCCGGGAGAGGGGCCTCCGGCCCTTCCCGGTAGTGATTCAGCCGGTCCCGCAATCCCCTTCGGGATCGTCCCCGCTTGCTGGTATGAACGGGGGCATGACCCAGCGAAGCGACGGCTCCACCCGACCGACGCAGGCTACAGAGGACGTCATTCGGATCTGCCGCGACCTGCTGCGGATTGACACCACCAACACCGGCCAGACCGCCACCAGTGCCGGCGAACGGGTTGCGGCCGAGTATGTCGCCGAGGTCTTGTCCGACATCGGGCTGACCCCGATGGTGTTTGAAAGCGAACCCGGCCGCATCAGTGTGGTCACCCGGGTCGCCGGGGTCGACCGTTCCCGACCGGCCCTGTTGCTGCACGGGCACCTGGATGTGGTGCCCGCCGAGCCCGACGGCTGGCGGTTCGACCCGTTCGGCGGGGAGATCGCCGACGGCTACCTGTGGGGCCGTGGCGCGGTCGACATGAAGCACTTCGACGCCATGATGCTCGCGCTCCTCCGCCAGTGGCACGCTGAGGGATGGTCGCCTCCGCGTGATCTGATTTTCGCCTTCCTCGCCGATGAGGAGTCCGGCGGCCGTCTCGGCGCCCATTTTCTGGTCGACGAGCATCCCGACGTGTTCGCCGACTGTACCGAGGCCGTCGGTGAGGTCGGCGGGTTCTCCTGCACCGTCGCCCCCGGCCGGCGGCTCTACCTGATCGAGACCGCCCAGAAGGGCATCGCCTGGCTGCGGCTGCACGCCACCGGCCGGCCGGGGCACGGCTCCATGGTGCACCCGGACAACGCCGTGACCGCCCTGGCCGAGGCGGTTGCCCGGCTGGGCCGCCAGGAGTTCCCGGTCGTACTCACGCCAACCGTGCGGACCTTCCTCAGCCACGCGGCCACGGCGCTGGGGCTCGACGCCCCCGGCGGGCCTTCCGCCGCCGATGGTCCCACCCCGGATGCCATTGTCGCGGCCCTGGGCCCGATCGCCAGTATGGTCGGCGCGACCCTGCGGAACACCGCCAATCCGACCCGGCTGGAGGCCGGGTACAAGGACAATGTCATTCCCGCGAGGGCTTCGGCCACGATCGACTGCCGGACGCTGCCCGGCCAGGCCGAGGCGTTCGTCGAGCAGGTACGCGCCGTGGTGGGCCCGGACATCGCGGTTGAGTTCATCGAGCGGCAGCCCGCGCTGGAAACCAGTTTCGACGGCCCGCTGGTCGCGGCGATGCGTGCGGCGCTGCTCGCGGAGGATCCCGGCGCGGTGCCGGTGCCGTACATGCTGTCCGCCGGCACCGACGCGAAGGCGTTCTCCCGCCTCGGCCTGCGCTGTTTCGGCTTCACTCCGCTACGGTTGGCCGCTGACCTCAACTTCGGGGCGCTGTTTCACGGCGTTGACGAGCGCGTACCCCTCGACGGGCTACAGTTCGGCGTGCGGGTGCTCGACCGGTTCCTCCGCGACTGTTGACGCCCTCCGCGACTATCGACATCGAGCCCGGCATCAATTATCAGCTATCAATAGTCAACGATTGACTGTCACCAGCCAACCCCCAGCCATGGCCTATTCGACCATCGACTACCGGTACAAGGGAGCCATCATCATGACCGAGCGGCACGCCGATCTGGACGCCGCCATCGACCGAGTGATCGCCGCTGCCAGCGAGCACCTCGCCGCCGTCAAGGCCGCGGACGGGCGGGCAGACGACAACCGGGTGTGGCGGGCGTATGTCGAGCTGAACAACGCTTCCTTCGAGTACGACGAACTCCTGCTCGACGTGTTCGGCGAGGTTACCCCGTGGGACGTCGAGGCGATCGACCCGGACGAGGCCGATCGGCAGTTCGGCGTCGGCCCCGACGACGACGAGCCCGACGATCCGCATCCTCAGGTGATCTCACTGCGTCAGCGCCGCGACTACCGGGTGCCCAGTGTGGCGGCACTCGTTCGGATGGCGGAGGCCGCGCGGCGCGCGGTCGCGGGTGGTGTCGACGTCGGGTCGGTCAAGGCCGTGGAATCGGTCGGCGAAGCCGTCATCGAGCTGATGCAGGCCGGAGACGGTTCTCTGGGTTCCCTGGACATCCCCGAATTGGAACCACTCGATGGAGTGGTCATGGTGGCGGAAGTCGCTACCCCATTGGACCCCGAGACACACCTCGACACCGACGCGACCGGGCCGTTCAATCTTGGGCCTGCCGACCGGCTCCTCGACAGAGTCGACGAGCACGCCTCGCTGGATCTCGCCACCGAGTCGGACGAGAACCTCGACCAGCACACCACGTCCCGCTGAGCCGCTGTTGAGCCGGGCTAGTACGACAGGCCCGGCTGCGGTTTTACCGTGGTCATGCGACGGAGGACAACTTTGCGCGTTCCGTCCCGGAACAGCCGGACCCGGGTCAGTTCCCACCCCGAATACTCGGCCTGGATCGTCAGCTGCGCCGTGGCGGTCGGTCGGTCGACGTTCGAAGGCAACCGCAACGGCGCATATTCGTAGTCCATGGCCCTTGATCCTGCCCGCCTCAACCAACGGATGCCAGGTCTTGTTTCTCTTTGCCGCCTGTGGGATGAGCAGCCAGCCGCCCGGGGGTTCGGCGAGGCCTGGTCATGTCTGACGCTCCGGGTAGCCCATCGGCGGCGCCGAGACGTCGTCGAGCGCTGCCCGGATCTCGTCGGGCAGGTCAACGTCCTCCGAGTCCAACGCGTCCACCAGCTGGCCCGCCGTGCGTGCGCCGAGGACGGGGGCTGCGACCCCCGGCCGGTCCCGTACCCAGGCCAGGGCGACCGCGAGCGGCGAGACGCCCAGCCCTTCCGCCGCGGTGGCGACCGCCTCGACGATCCCGGCGCACCGGTGGTCCAGGTAGGGCTCCACGAACCGCTCGAAGTGGGGCGAGGCCGCCCGCGAGTCCCCGGGCACCCCACTGCGGTACTTACCGGTCAGTACCCCCCGTCCCAGGGGCGACCAGGGCAGCACGCCCAGGCCAAGGGCGCAGCAGGCCGGCTGGACCTCGCGCTCGATGCCCCGTTCCAGCAGGGAGTACTCCATCTGTGCGGAGGCCAGCGGGGTCCGGCCGGGCCAGGCCGCCTGCCAGGTCGCGGCATGGGCGATCTGCCACCCGGTGTAGTTCGACAATCCGATGTACCTGGCCCGTCCAGAGGACACGGCGTGGTCCAGCGCCGCGAGGGTCTCCTCCTGCGGCGTTGCCAGGTCGTAGCCGTGAACCTGCCACAGGTCGACGTATTCGATGCCGAGCCGCCCCAGCGAGGTGTCCAGGGCGTGCAGCAGATGCCAGCGGGAGTTGTCGCGGCGGCGGTTGGTCCCCGGGCGCAGCCCCGCCTTGGTCGCGATGAGCAGTTCCGCGCGTGGCACGAGCCGATCGAGCAGGCTACCGACGACGAGTTCCGACTCGCCCTCGCAGTAGACATCCGCCGTGTCGACGAGATTGCCCCCCGCCTCGCAGAATGTCTTCAGTTGGGCGGCGGCATCGTCAGCGTCCGTATCGCATCCCCAGGTCATCGTGCCGAGGGCCAGTCGGGAAACCGCCAGACCGCTTCGGCCGAGCGGTCGCTGCTGCATGGCATCACACGATACGGTGCCTGCCCCCACCCGACGGTCACGCCATCCCTGGTGTTCGATGTGATCTGCCGGGCGTCTCGGTGCTCGGGGGTCGCCATCCCTCCCCTCGCCGGTGCTCACTACAGTGGCGGCGTTCTGTGTCCAGAGCGGGGTTCCGTCCGCGACGATGCGAATGCCGCGCGTCGTGGTCATGGCACCGGGGTGTCGCGAGGCGTGGGAAAGGCAGTATGAACATCTGGCAGGCGATCGTGCTGGGCGCGGTCGAAGGGGTCACCGAGTTCCTTCCGGTGTCGTCGACCGGACATTTGACCATTGTGGAAAAGCTTCTGGGGCTCCAGGTCGACGACCCGGCGATCACCGGCTTCACGGCCGTGATCCAGATCGGGGCGATCGCGGCGGTGCTCATCTACTTCGCCAGGGACATCTGGAACATGGCCCGCGGGGTGTGTGTGGGGCTGGTCTCCCCGCACCGGCGGAATACGTTCGAGTTCCGCTTCGGCCTGGCCGTCGCCGCGGGGTCGCTGCCGATCGGCGTCGTCGGCCTGCTCGGGAAGGATCTGATCACCGGGCCGCTGCGCAACCTGTGGTGGGTCGCCGGGGCCCTGGTGCTGTGGAGCGGGGTGATGGTGTTCGCCGAGTGGGCCGGTCCCCAGCGGCGGGGCGAGAAGGACATCACGCTCAAGGACGGCATCATCATCGGGCTGGCCCAGTGCCTTGCGCTCGTTCCGGGGGTGTCCCGCTCCGGCGCGACCATCTCCATCGGCCTGCTGCGCGACATCGACCGGGTCACGGCGACCAGGATGTCCTTCTTCCTGGGCATTCCGGCGCTGACCGGGGCCGGCCTGTTCGAGTTGAAGGACGCCCTGGGCGGCGACGCCGTCGGCGTGCCGGCCCTGGTCGTCGGCACGGCGGTCAGTTTCATCGTCGCCTATGCGTCGATCGCGTGGCTGCTGCGCTTCGTCGCCCACCACTCGCTGAGCTGGTTCGCCGGCTACCGGGTCGCCGTCGGCCTGGCGATCGGCGCGGCGCTGGCCGCCGGCACGCTGGCCGCGACCTGATCGGCCCCGGCCGTCCGGAGTGTTCCGGGTGGTCAGCGGTCCGCCGGCCAGCGACCTGGTCGCTGGCCGGTGCGGTCCTACGGCGCCGGTCTACGATGCCGGCTTGAAGCTCTCCGCGAAGATCTCGAACATCCCGAGGCTCTCCTGCCACCGGGCGTCCGGGACCAGCCAGAAGATCGCGTAGGCACGGTCGGCAGCCGTGATGAAACCCCGGTCGAGCACGTGCAGCCGGGTCCCGCTGGAACTGTACGTGTACTCCCAGTCGGCGCAGTTCAGGAAGTAGTCCACCTTTTCGATCTTGACGCGCTGGTAGTCTCGCAGCCGCTTGGAGCGGCTGATCTCCTGCTTGGTCCAGTCCGCGACCGGGTCCGGACGGGGGGTCCTGGTCTGGTCGATCCCGAGTGCCCGTCCCCCACCGGGCTCCCGGAAGTACACCATGGTGCCTTCCTTCGACTGCGACCATCCGCGGGGTACGGCGATCTGGAACCCGCTGGGATCCGCATGGTACGTCCATCCCTGGGGTACCTCGAAGCCCCGCGAACTCGGGCTGGGGCCGGCCGGCGGGGAGGAGGGCGTTGTCGTTCCCGAATCGGCCGGGTGCGACGGACCCGCGGACGCCTTGGCCGGCGCCTTCGCCGACGGGGGTGTCGCCGGATCGGCGCTGGCCACCAGCGCCACCACCATGATCACGATAAGGGTGATACCCGCGGCCAGGCCGTACCACAGGGGCCGGGACTGGTGCCACGGCCGCGGGGACGGGCCCGGCCCGGTCGGGGGCGCAGTCCCCGGCGGCGCGGGCTGGGGGCCGGGCTGGGGGCCGGGCTGGGGC
>JABDRL010000142.1 GCA_013041765.1 Dactylosporangium sp.
GTTCTGAAGCGTCCGGCGCACCGCTCATGCCGGACGCGGGCCGCAGGTACGGCGGCAGGCGCGGAGCCGGGCCGCCCGGGGACGGATCGTCCGGACGCCGCGGCGGGCTCATTGCTGGACCGAGTTCTTCAGTTCGACAATCAGCTGCGGCGTGAGCGCGCTGCCGGCCCTACCGACGAACAGCGTCATCTCGTACGCCACGGTGCCGAGATTCGCGCTCCGGTCGGCGATGACGCCGAGCACCGACCCGGCGCTGATCGAGGTGACGAGCAGGTAGCCCTCGCTGAGATCGACAATGACGCGGTTGAGCACGCCGAGCGAGTAGCAGTGCGCGACCCCGCCCGCCAGGCTCGTCATGCCGGAAACCACAGCGGCGAGCCGATCGGCGTTGGCCCGTTCCCGCACCGAGGACATCGCCATCGGTAGCCCGTCCGAGGACACGGCGATAGCCTCCACCACGCCGGCGGTGTTGGTCGTGAAGCTGTCCAGCAGCCAGTTGAATGTCTTCGCCTCCGCGCTCAACTGCACCGGCGCGCACTCGTGCCCGCCAACACCCTTGCCAGACGAGTGAACGATGCTCATAATGCTGCTTCCCCCTGATTCCTACTGGTCGGTCCGGGCGTCCCGCAACGCCTGGGCGACGCCGGACTCGAACTGTTCGATCAGATCTCGTACCTCGTCGGGCTGCTGCGCGGCAGGGTTCGGAGCCACGCCGGCGGGAGCCGGCGGTGGCGTCCCGGCCAGGGTCGCGCCCGGAACCCGCCGCCGGTTGGGCGTCGGGTTGTTGGCCGGCGGGTTGCTGGCCGGCGGGTTGCTGGCCGGCGGGTCCGCATCCGCCGCCGCGGCGAGTTGGGCCTGCTGCGGTCGCGACGCGATCGCGAAGGCGTTCCAGGGCTGGGCCGCGGCGAACAGCTCATCGGCGCGGTGGACCGTACCGGGGTCGCCCGGGTCGGGCGGGCGCGCCGCGGCCAGGAGATGCCCGTCGAGATCGATGGTGGCGGTAACGCCACCGCCCGACGTCGGAGCCAGGAGGACCCGCATCCGGTGCCGGCGAGCCAGTCGGCCGACGACGAACAGGCCGAGGACCTGCGTGGGCACCAGGTCGAGCCGTTCCCGCCGGGTGAACCGGGCGTTCTCCTCGGCCAGCCGTTCCGGGGACATACCGATGCCGTGGTCGACAATCGTCAGTTTCGCTCCGGCTCGCGTCTGCTCGGCGGTGACCGCGACCCGGGTGTTGGGCGGGGAGAACATCGTGGCGTTCTCCATCAGCTCGGCGATGACCAGCACCAGGTCGGCCACGATGACCGGGGACAGGGGGACGTCCCCGGATGCCCGCACGTCCACCCGCTCGTAGCCCTCGATCTCGGCAAGGGCCAGCCGGGCGACGTCGGTGAGCGAGACCGGCGTGAGGTACTCGTCCACCCTGTCCGATTCGGACAGCACGATCAGGCTGCTGGCGTTGCGGCGCAGCCGGTTGGACAGGTGGTCGAGGCGGTAGAGCTGCCGCAGCCGGGGTGCGTCGGTCTCCTCCCGTTCCAGCCCGTCCACGAGCGCGATCTGCCGGCTGGCCAGGTTGTGGGTACGCCGGCCGACGTGGCCGAACATCTCTGCGATGTTGCGCCGGCTGAGAGCCTGCCGCTCGACCAGGAGCGCGGCGGTGTTCTGCACGCGGTCGAAGGCCCGGGCCAGGTCCCCGATCTCGTCCTGGCTGTTGACCTGCAAGGTATCGAGGCGAATCGGCTCGGTCAGGTCCGCCTCATCGTCCGCGACACGGACGAGTTCCTGCTCCGCGGCGCGCGCAACGCGCTCTGCCGAGGCTCTCAGCTGGATCAGCGGCTGGGCGATGGCGATGGCGATGGCGAACCCCAGCGCCAGCACCACGATGACCACCAGCAGCGTGCCCCCACCGATGGCGTAGGCGGTGGTCATGGCCCTGCCGCGGTGGGACTCGACGGCATCCGCGATGTCGGCGACGATGCGCTTCTGGACGAAGTTCCCCAGGGCCGTGAATGATTCGATGGTCGCGAAGAGGCTCTCGGCCGAGAAGCGGTTGGTGGCGGTGAGCGGATCCACGGCGGTCTGGTCCCCGAACCTGCTGACGAAGGCCTCGTCGACCAGCTCTCGCAGCGCGATCTGGGACGGCGTCGCCATCGCGAGGACCCGGCTGAGCGCGCCCACCGCCGTCGCCCGACCGGTATTGATCATCGCAAGGGACCGGGCGCTGCGGCTGTGGGCGTAGACGGCCATGGCCGTCACCTGTGACGTGGTGGCCTCGTCGGCGATCAGCAACGCTTCCAGGGCCAGAACCTGCCGGCCCTCGGCCGTTGCCGTGTCCAGGTCCTCGGCTAGGCCCAGGGACCGCAGGATCGACACGATCACTGATCCGTACGTGACCATCGTTTCTTCCGGGCTGACCCTGTGGGCAAGAACCGCAAGGCGCAGATCGGCCAAGCCGCGAACCTGATCGATGGACCGGGCCACGTTGGGGGGGAGGTCGGCGCCCAGGTCCTGGCGGATGTCGGTGACCCGGTCGGTGCTGGCGGACATCTGCAGCGCCAGTCGGGTCTGGTCAACCGTGCCCAGCAGCAGTCCGACCGACAACAGCCGCTCCTGCTGGAGGTCCTGCATCAACGAGCCGACGCGACCGGCCACGTCAACGGTCCGGGCGGTGAGGTCGGCACGCTCGGCCTGGTCGACCCGTCCCAGGACGATCGGCACGGTCAGGGCCACGACTGCGAGCAGCGGGATCACCGAGAGCAGTATCAGTTTTCCCCAGATGCGAAGCCTACCGAGGAGCACCGGAACGCTCCAGAGCCGCGGCCGCCACGAATTCGGCGTGTGCTGAGGTCGACGGCGCGCCCCGAGGCGGATCGCAGCGGCCTGTTGGACGACGGCAATCGCGCACCAGCGTGACCACCGGCGGGATCACGGCCAGCAGCACGGCGATGGCCATCGCGCCGATCGCCAGGTTCCGCCGATCGGCAAGGGCGTCGAGCCGGACGACAAGCAGACTGTCGATCTCGGCGAGCATCGCGTTGGACAGGACCCCGGCCGCGGCGTGTGCCTCTTCCCCCGCCTGGACGATGCTGGCCGAACCGGCCGCCGACGGACGCTCCCCCATCGGGGTCGGTGGCGGCATGAGCGCGTCGATGGCCTGGCGGAATCGGTCCAGCGGGCTGAGCAGGTTGCCGCCGAGGGTTCTGCTCCCCGTGGTGTCGACCGCCTGCCGGACGTCGTCTGCGAGGTCGGTGGCGTTGCTGTCCAGCGCCGCGCGCAGCGACATCAGGTCGGCGAGGCCCGTGTTCTGGTCGGCGCCATCGGGATGTTGCGCTGTCAGCAGTGCCAGGTGGACCAGCCGGTTGGCCGAGACGATCGATTCAGGCAGTTCCTGGACCGCGGCGTCCTGAAGGTAGTAGGTGTCGGCCTCCGGATCACGGATGAGCCGCGAATTGCTCCGGACCTTCTCGATCAGGGCCAGCAGCAGGTCGGCGGTTTCCGCGTAGGCGGAGGAAGCGGCTGCGAGGTCGCCGTTCCGGCTCGGCAGCGCTTCGATCTTCGCACGCACGTCCGCCCACCGTTCGTGGGTGCGCAGCTCGTCTCCATAGCGGGCATCGGAGGCTTCGGCGGCGTCGATGGCCCTGGTGAGTTTCTCCGTGGACACCGGGCGCCCGGTCAGCACCGCGGACTGGGACTCTGCGAGGGCCAGTTCCACCGACACGAGCGTCCCGACGTAGCTGACGCCGTGGCGCTCCAGGGTCGCGAACCGCGTGCCGTCCTCCGTGGACCGCCAGACCAGTCCGAAAAGCGTGGCGATCGGCACCACCAGGGCCAGTACCAACAGCAGCCGCAGCGCCATGGCGACCGGGCCTCTCGCATCGTCCGGCCATCGAGCAGACAGTCTCATCCCGCACCTTTCTCCAGTCATCTGCGACCCGACAGCGGCCGGACCGGGGAAAGGGCCGTGCACTTCGTCGGGTATGGACGACCGCACGGCTATCCATTTTGTACTCCCGCCAGGAAAAGCCGTGGTCGTCGGGGAGATTACTGCGCTTTTGCTGAACGACATCGATCTGTCCCACGTACGGGTGAAAGATGAAGCCAACCCGTAACGTCCCACTCCACGGACACCCCCGTGGGGTGGGACGCGTGGTTTCGCCCCGCCGCCAGACATCCCTGGCGCCGTTGTCAGCTGACCAGGTACCCCAGATCACGCAGGATCTCCGAGGCGCCCAGCGCATCGAGGTCGCCGAACCTGGCGGGATCGCCGTCGCCCGGTTGCCCGTCAATCCGTACTCCGTCCAGCGTCTGCTTCGGATGCTCGGCGACGTAGGCCGGCGGAATTCCCGGACTGATGCTCACCCGAACGGTCCGGGTCCCGCCGCAGACCGCCCGCTCGGCCCGCTCCCACGTGCCGTCGTCCCCGATGCACAGCTGCCAGCCGCGTGAGCGCAGCCCGAGCAGCTTGCCCGTCGGAACCTCGATCCCTTCGAACCGCGACAGTTCGGCGGCGTTCCCCTCCTCTGCGGTCAGCGCGAACACGCCCCGCCCCAGTTGCGGGAACGGTTGGATGATCTCGTAGTCGGCGAACAGCTCCGCCCAGCCGGCAAGGCCGTCGCCGAGTTCCACTGGGTGGACGATCCCGACGCTGGCCGCCGGGTCGAGCATGAACGCTTCATCGTCGGCGTCGGCAAGGCTGCGGTCCTCCGCCACCCGGAAGGCCGTTCGCAGCCGCCCGTCGGGCGCGGGCACTCCCCAGAGCAGTCGCCGGGCCAGGTGCCACAGCAGGGGGTGGTCCACCAGCAGGCGCTGGAACTCCTCCGCCGACCAGCGTCGCCGCTCGACCAGGGCACGCTCCATGCGACGGATCTGGTCGGCGGCGATGGCCCGCACGTCCCGCCGCAGCGCGGCAAACCGGGCGTGCGCCTCGGGGGCCAGGGCCGGGTCGTCCTTGGCCGACGGCTTGGGCAGCTGCGCCCTGCGCGCGCCGGTGTCATCGGCGACCCATGGCTTGAGCTGCTCGTCGAAGCCCACGGTGAATCGGCGCGGCCCGTAGTCCAGCGTCATGCTGCCGTGGGTGTCCAGGCCGAACCGCGGCACCACGCGATCGGCCAGCTGCTCGTCGCTCAGCTGCCGCTGCCGGGCGATCTCGGCCAGCAGGTTGCCGGCCCGGGTCTTCAGTCGCTTGACCTTCGAGGTCCGGGAAATCCGATCGACGTACATCAGCGCGATGTCCGAACCGATCGCCCCCAGCGCGTCCAGTCCCTTGACCGCGCGGGCGCCCTTGCCGGAGTCCGCCCAGTCGTGGATGAGTTCGACCAGACGTCGCACCTCGTCGTCACCGCCGAGCAGCCCGACGGCGGTGATGGTCCAGGCGTCCTTGGCCGGCGGCGTGCCGGCACCGGACTGCCACTGCTCCAGCAGTCCCCAGCTGAACGCCGCCAGGCTGGTCGGATCGCAGGCCGGGGACACCGTTCCGACGCGGCCAGCCACTTCCCCGACGTCCGGCAGCGCCAGGATCGCGCACAGCAGCGCGACGGCCGGTTGGGGGACCGGCGTGCCGGTGGTCAGCAACAGCGGCGGCAGTTTCGCCAGATCCAGCCACTTCGGCGGCTTCGGCGTCCTGGCCGGTGGCGCTTCCAGCCGGTCGATGGCGAGGATCGCACCGGTCGCGTCACGTGCCGCGGGGCCGTGTCCGGCCGCGGCGGCGAGTACCGCCTCGCGATGGCCCCGCTCGGTCAGCACTCGCAGGGTTTCCTCCGCGGCCGACCGGGCGAGCCCCGGCGCCCCGAGGGCTTCCGGAACCAGTACCTCGGCCGCCACGGCCGGGTGCCGGTCGAGCCAGGCCACCGCCGCCGGACGCTGGCTGGGACGCGCGACGAGCCAGTCGGCCATCAGCCTGGCGATCGCCGGACCGGTCAGTGGTTGCAGCAGCTCACCGCCGAGCGCCGGGCTCTTCTTCGCAATCTTCAGCGCTACGGGGATGGCGTCGGCTCCGAACCGGGCGATGAGGACCCGCGCCCACGGGGCCGCTCCCTCCAGGTTCTGCGGACGCCACTTGGCCAGCAGCGGACGTACCAGCTCCGTCGGCGCCTTCACCAGCAGCTTGGGCTCGTGCTCCGGGAGCAGCGACTTGTCCTTGAACCTGGCGATGCCGCTGACCATCCGGTCCGGATCCGGGTCCGCCCAGACCGAGGGCCAGTTCAACCAGGTGTTCCCCCAGGCTTCCCGCTCGCCGGACCGCCATTGCGCCGTGTCCTCGACGGCTGTCACCAGCCCTTCGACGACAGCCGGACCGAGCCCCTGCTCCGCCGCCCACACCGGATCGATCAGTGTCCCCGGCAGGTCGGTCTGTGCTCCGGAGAGCCTCCCGGTACTTTCCACATTCGGCATCGATGACTCCCTGATCCGATGGTTGTCGGGCGTCACTGTAGATCCCGCCTCCGACATCCGGATTCCCCCATACCGCAATACCTGATCTTGATTCGGATTCATGTCGTCCACCGTCGGTATGGTGTCGGCCATGACGCTGCGTAGGGAGAACTTCGATACGGACGACGGCCAGCTGGACACCAGTCGCCTTGATCAGCTAGTGCTGGATCCCCGGTTTCTGCTGTCGGCGGATCGAAAGCAGCTGCTGGCCGCACTGCCTGGGGTGCTGAGCCTTGAGGCAGGTCGGGCGGCCGATGCCTACCGTCGGGCGCTGCTGTGGAGCTGGCAGAATCCCACAGCGGCCTTCGCCGAGCAGCTGCTGCTGGCGGCCAGGCAGTGCGGAGCCCAGGCCCTGGCCGACGCCATCGCCACCAGCGACATTCCGCTGGGCTGGGCAACACGGTGGGCGAGGCAGGATCCCCGGCCAGGTTCCCGGGTCCTGCCAGGTGAATCATGGGCCGCGGCACTCGGTCGCGTCGGCGGCCGAGACGTGCTCGCCCTCGCGGGTCGGGACGGAACGGTTCGGGTCACGGACGCCACGACCGGGACCGACCTCGGGGCTCCGCTGACCGACGCCGCAACCGCCCGCACGTCCCTCGCCGTTGGCGACGTGGACGGCGAGGTGCTCGTGGTGATCGTCGACCGGGCCGCCAATGAACCGGGACTGCGGTTCTGGCTGCCGGTGCCTGGCAAGCTGATCGACACCCGGCTGTCGGCCGGACACAGTGACTACGTCCGGTCGGTGGCGATGGGGCAGCTCGACGGCCGCCCCGTGGTCGTCTCCGGCAGCGACGACAGAACCCTCCGCATCTGGAACCCTGGCACCTGCGAGGAGGTCGCACCACCGCTCCGGGGGCACACGGATTACGTCATGGCCGTGGCGATGGCTCAGGTCAACGGGCATCCAATGGTCGTCTCCGGCAGCCGGGACGACGAGGTTCGGGTCTGGGACGCCGGCACGGGTGTGGCCACCGCCGTCCTGGCCGGGCACACGGGGACAGTCACCGCGGTCGCCCTGGGCGAGGTCGACGGTCGGATGATCGTGGTCTCCGGATCCGTTGACAACACCCTGCGGAGGTGGGACCCCGTGGCGGGTGTTCCCCTTGGCGCCCCGCTGACCGGGCATACGAAAACCGTCAACGCCGTGGCCATCGGACGGGTCGGCGACCAGGTTGTCATCGTCTCCGGCAGCGACGACCGCACGGTACGGATCTGGGACGCCGCCACCGGAGCGCCGCTCGGCGCTCCCTTGCCGACGCAGGTCAGGGGCGTCGAGGCGGTGGCCATCGGACGGGTCGGCGACCAAGGAGTGATCGTCGCCGGAGGCAACAACCACGAAATCGAACTGCTCGATGCCCGGACCGGGACGACGATCATCGGGCCGCTCCGGGGCCACACTGACTGGGTGCGCTCCGTCGCGATCGGCGAACTGGACGGACGTCCGATCGTCGTCTCCGGCGGCGACGACAACCGCGTGCGGATCTGGGACGCCGCCACCGGAGCACCGGTCGGCGCCCCGCTCACCGGCCACACCGACTGGATCCGCTCCGTCGCGATCGGCGAACTGGACGGACGTCCGATCGTCGTCTCCGGCGGCGACGACCGGACCGCACGGGTCTGGGATCTGTCCACTGGCGGCTCGCTGATCGGCGTGACGCTCTCCCGGCGCAGCCAGGCGATCCGCTCGGTCACGGTGGGGCAGTTGAACGGTCAGCCGGTGGCGGTCTGCCTCACCCGGCAGGGGCCCCCGGTGGGACGGAGCCCGGTCACCGGCCGGCGCGTCCCGCTGGAAGATCTGCGGTATCCGGAGGAGTCCACGGCGATGGCGATCGGTGCCATCAACGGTCGGACGGTGCTGGTCTCCGGGCACGCCAACAAGACCGTCCGGGTCTGCGACGCGACCACCGGCGAGTCCATCTGCGCACCGATGGCCGGCCACACCGGCGAAGTCACGGCGGTGGCCATCGGGCGAGCGCACGGTCGAACGGTGATCGTCTCTAGCGACGACCGGACGGTGCGGGTGTGGGATCCGGCGTCGGGGTGCCCCATCGGCGTCTCGCTGACCGGCCATGACGACCAGATACGGTCGGTGACGGTGGGTGAGATCGACGGTCAGGCTGTGGTTGTCTCGCACGGCAGCGATAGCCCGGCGCGGGTGTGGGACCTGGAGTCCATCAGATCCCAGCCCCGTCGCCCGGCGACGCCGTCGGTGGACCACGCGAACGACCTCACGATGACGGAGGTCGGGGGTCGCGCCGTGGTGATCTCCGGGGGCAAGGACGGGGTGGTGCGGTTCTGGGACCCCGCCACCGGAGACCCGGTCGGCAAGCCCCTCACGGCGAGTTCCGCAGCCGTCCGCGCCGTCTCGGCCGGGCCAGCCGGTGACCGGCCATGCGTCATCGCCTACCCCGGCGGCCAGCAGGGCCTGGCGGCATGGGACCTGGCCACCGGCTCCAAGCTGGAGGTCACCACCGCGGGGCACACCGGCGGCGTGAGCTCGGTCGTGCTTGGCGATCTCGACGGCCGACCCATCATCGTCTCCGGGGGCAAGGACAGAACTGTCCGCATCTGGGACGCCACCACCGGCGCCCCCATCGGCCAGCCCCGCACCGGCCACACCAACTGGGTACGCTCTGTCGCCACCAGTGTCATCGATGGTCGGCCCGTCGTAATCTCCGGCGGCGACGACAAGACCATCCGCATCTGGGACCTGGCCACCGGCGACCTGGTCCGCCAGTTCAACAGCGACCACACCGACTGGATCCGCGCCATCACCACCGGAACCGTCAACGACCGAGCCGTCATCATCTCCGGCAGCGACGACAAGACCATCCGCATCTGGGACCTGGCCACCGGCGCCCCCATCGGCCAGCCCCTCACCGGCCACACCGCATACGTCCTGTCCATCGCCACCGCCGAACTCGACGGCCGACCCATCATCGTCTCCGGCAGCCGGGACAACGAGATCAGGCTGTGGGACCTGGCCACCGGCGCCCCCATCGGCCAGCCCCTCACCGGCCACACCGATGACGTGATGGGCGTGGCCGTCGGCGAGATCGACGGGCGACCCGTCATCGTCTCCGGCAGCGATGACCAGACGGTGGGCGTGTGGGATCTCGGCACCCGCAGCATGGTTCAGCGGATCATCGGTGCGCCGACGGGGAGCATGACGGCGGTAGCCGCCGGGCAGGTCGCCGGTCAGACCGTGCTGTTCTGCGGATACGGCCAGCTCATCGCGCAGATCCGGCAGGGGGTGCTGGAGTCCTTCGTCAACGTCCTGCCTGATGGCGCCACAGCCACCGCCGAGGTCCGGTCGATGGCCGTCGGGCAGGTCGCCGGGCACGCG
>JABDRL010000148.1 GCA_013041765.1 Dactylosporangium sp.
CTCATACACCTTCACCCGTGGCCAACACTTGCACATCTGAAGGTGGCTGTGTTTGAATACATCGAGTCGTACTATAATCGGCAGCGCAGGCATTCTTCCATTGCCTATCACACGCCAGCCGAATACGAACTGACATACGCGCCACTGCGGCTGAAAGCCGCCTAACCCGGAGTCAACGAAACCGGGAACAGTTCATCTTGTGGGGTTCCCTATCCGGAGGTTGCAGGGCCCTTCAGTCAACGTTTTCCGAGGAAACGAGACACGATACCACCAAACCATCGGGCCACGAAGATTGAGATGATACTGACGTGGGCATAGAAGAAGCCATCGCCCAGGAGAGATGATCTGTCCAGGTGGCGAAAGGATAGCCCTGCAAGACGCTGTATCGTATGGTGATCCCAGATCGATAGGAGATATCGATGGAGTACAGCATACTCACCCATGTCCCGATGGCCGCCCCAAGAACGACAAGAATCGAATACCACCAATGGATACGGATGCCCTTGCGTAACCAGCCGACGATCAGCAACAGCGAGCCAACGACAACCACCGCCGCAAGCAGCTTGCCCGCCGAGCGGTAGAACAGCAGTGACACCGTGTTGTCGGGCTCAACAAACAACGATTCCACCACCCAGCTGGGTGCTGCCGTCGATGTCCAACAAGATATCGCCATCAAAATATTTACGATAACAACAACAACCAGAAGGCCACGAAAGTTCTTCACACGCGACTCATCGATCATGTTCAAATGATACCAAACCCCGCGAAAGAGTCGTAGTCAGGCATTTCGAAGACCACGTCAAGCCACGGCCCCGACGTTGTTCCGGCTTGAGATGACCGGTGGCTGACAACCGCCACCGGCTACGGCCGGAATGGCATCGTCTGGACGTCGCGCTCGCACATGGTGAGGGACGCACCGCGGGGATGAGTTCACCCCGTTCTCCTGGAGATCTCTGATCACGTACCGATAGGCAAGCCGGCGAAGGAGCCACCCCCATGACGACGTACCACGTGGAATGGGGCGCCGACGGCGCGGCTGCCGTGTCCACACCCGACGAGTTGGACACCGTCCTCGGCCAGGTCACAACCAGCCGCGACGAGAACGGTCACCCATTCAAAGCCGGGATCTTCGCGGGCGGGCGCTCCTTCGGGCACTGCCCGTCGGACCGGCATCCGCAACCGCACGGCACGGAGCCCTACGGACACTCGCCGAGGATCTGGCCGTGGGTGGCCTTCCACGTCCCGTCGACCCGCTCAAATGTGGTGGCCCCCAGCTGGTTCGGGCGCTCCAGCGCCTGCTTGATCCGCCGCTCCGTCGCCCTGTCGTAGATGGTCCACTGGGTGACGTCCACACAGTCCACCACCCTGTACCAGGATCCGAAGTCGTACATGCCTCGGATGCCGTGGCCGACGGTGCCCTTGACGACCCGATTCTGCTGCCGAGAGGCATCCAGGTTCGCTCGCAGGACTTCCAGATACGGGTTGGCCGCACGAGCCGACAGGGCCGGCAGGTCGGGGTCCGACCGCGCGCTGGCCGCCAACCATGCGGCCCAGAACTCGTGGTACGCCGTGTGCACCTCGGCGGACAGCGGCACCAGCCGATCCGCCGCGGGGGCCGACACCGCCGCCCTGTTGTGGATGACGAGAGTCGCCCCGCAGATCGCCACGAGGGCCGCGGCGACAAGAATCCAGGCACGCCGATCGTGACGGTTCATCCGCTGCCTCCGTCGATGATCGTCCGCGCCTTTCGCACGTACTCGTCAATGACTGACCTGCCGGTCTCCAGCGCCGCGCGATGTGTTGCGACCTGCTCGCGCTGGATGGCCGCCATGACGGCCACGGCGATGCCAGGCAGGTTGGTCTCCCTGGTGCACACCACGTCGGCCTTCGCAATGGCGATCTCGGTCGGGGTTGGCCGTGCCGCCCACTGCTCGGTCAGCGGATCGGCCGGGGTCCGGTATGTGTAGCCAGCGCGGCGCATGCATGCCGCCCAGCTCCGGGTCGCCGTGATGACGCGGCTGTCGGCGAGGGTCCGCTCCTCCGCCGCGGCCTGGAGGTCGGCCGCCAGCGGCCGGTCGTCCGAGCGCAGTCCCTCCCGGAAGAGCCGGGTCGCCGCCGCCGTGCAGCCGCCCGGTGGTGTCGCCGCCGGGGCCGTGGCATCGGTGCCCGGTGGCGCTGCGCCGGCCAATGCGGCGATCTCCACGGGATTCGACGTGGCCGAGTCGGAGGCGCCCGAGGCGTCCTGGTGCGCGGGGCTCTGGCGATCCACCGCTTGGGGATCGTGAAATCCCGCGTTGGCCGCCCTCCCCTCGTC
Source organism: Dactylosporangium sp. (assembly GCA_013041765.1). GTDB lineage: Bacteria > Actinomycetota > Actinomycetes > Mycobacteriales > Micromonosporaceae > JABDRL01. The sequence continues at coordinate 2,315 of JABDRL010000148.1, forward strand.
GAGAAATCCGAATTTAGTCGGCTTCTCGGCAAGATGCTCATTTTCAGCTGATGGTTCCGTATAGTCCGAAAAGCCGATCCTGCGCATGCAGTCCCGGATGAGAATGTCATGGGCCATACGGATGGTGCGGTTCTCTTCCACCGAGGCCTGATAGCGATCGAGCGGCAGTGCCTGGGTGACAAATGAGGTGACCGTCGGAACGACTCCAATGGACGGTTCGGCCGCCACAGAGTTTCTGGAACCATCGCACGCGGCGAGGCTCCCGGTCATTGTCGCGAAAACAAGAAGGTAGCGAATACATCGCGGCGTGTCCATCTCGGTTCGCCAGCCCACCGTAGAATTGGATGGTTCGTGGGGGCGCTATCCCCGTCCCCACGAACCCGGGTAATGTGTGCGTCAGCAGTGCGTGTACTGCGAGGAACCGCTCGTCAGGTAGTACTCGGAGCTGTATCCGGTGACACCGGTTGCTGCGTTCTTGTGGTAGTCCCAGAACACGTTTCCGTTGATGGTCTGACCGACGACGTAGCAGTAGTCGTAGAGGTGCTGACCGGGATATCCGGCGCCCACGGCGGTGTAACCCGTACTCGGGCCGGTGCGAATCCTCACGCCACCCGCCGTGTAGTCGCCGTAGACATACGCGCTGGCAGCGGTCTCAGCGGCAAGGGCTCCAGCGAGCCCGATCGCGGCGATTGCGGCGATCTTCATGGCCTTGTTTCTGATCACGAAAGTTCTCCCTACGGGATCCTGGCTCACCCTGACGTGCGAGCCGCTACGGGAGAGTCTTCCGCGAGCCGGCCGAGCCGGCCATTGGACCTTTGGGCATCTCAAAATGGTGGTGATCAAAGCTACTGACGCCAATACTGAGGGCGAAGAGTCCCGCCTGAAGCCTTGATTCAAGCCCTAGCTTGGCTAAGACACTGGTCACGTGGGCCTTGACGGTGCGCTCGGCGATCTCAAGGTTCTTTGCGATCTCACGGTTGCTGCACCCTTGTCCCAACATCACGAGGATGTCAAATTCTCGTCGTGACAGGGTGTCGGTAAACATACGGTACGACACGGAGTTAGCATCATGATCTTCAATTGACATAATCATCCCCCATCGCTAGACCATAGGTCCGCCCGACGGTGGATAATAACAACTCACGTCAATTGTTACTGCGAATTTGTCGACGCCATTCGCGGTACACGAATCCGGTTTATCCTACACCGCAGCCAATGCCGCTGTCGGCGCCATCCGAGAGGCACGCACCGCAGGGTAGACCCCCGCGAGTACCCCAATTACTAATGTAGCCCCCATACCGCCCAATGATGCCCAAGCCGGCACGACGGTCGGCCAGTGTCTCGTCGACGCGTACACCGTGCTCAGGACAACGCCCAGCACCGTGCCCCCCAGCCCGCCGAGGACCGACAGCAGCAGGGACTCGGCCAGAAACTGGGTGCGGATCTGCCCCCTGGTCGCGCCGAGCGACCGCCGCAACCCGATTTCGGATCGCCGCTCCAGCGCGGAGATGACCATCGTGTTCGCCACTCCCACCCCGCCGACCAGCAACGCCACGGCTCCCAGGCCCAGCAGGAGCCCGGAAAAAGTCTTGTCTGTCGCCTGCTGAGCCGCCAGGGCGTCCGACGGCCTGGATACCCGGACCTGTTCGGGATGCTGCGGATTGGCCGTCGCGGCCAGCACCGACCGCACCTGCGTCACCGCATCCGACCGGGCCCTGGTGTAGATCGTCGTAGGATGACCGTCAAAATTGAGGTACGTCGTCGCCGCGTCCCATCCGACGAGCGCCGCCGAATCGATTTCCGGAGCCAGCGGCACGGGCCTGAGGATTCCGACCAGGGTGAACCAGCGTCCGCCCAGCCACACCGTCACATCCGGCCGGGCCTGCCCGAAGCCAAGGCGCCGCGCGGCGACGGCGCCGAGCACCACGGCCGGGTACTTCTCCGTCGCTGGGTTGAGCCACGTGCCGTCCGCCACGGCGGCGCCCAGGGTAGCCGTCAGGTCGGTGCGTGCCGCCAGGACCGCGATGCTGCCGGTCTGCCCGGTCGGGATGTGATCATTACGGTAGATCCAGGCGCCCTCGACCGTGCCGACGGCCGTCGCCGACTCGACAGGCCCGACCCTGGACACCATCTCCACGGCGGTGTCCGGCAGCGACGACTCCGCCCCGAGTACCGACGTGCCCGGCGACACGGTCAGAAGGTTGGTGCCCAGTCGCCGCAACGTCTGGTTCAGGTCCTCCCGGCTGGAGGACGAGATGCCGACGACAGAGACCATGGCAGCGATGCCGATGGCGATGCCCAGCGCGGAAAGGAACACCCGCAGCGGGCGGGTGCGCAGGCCGACGCCGCCGACGCGCACGATGTCCGCGACCGACAGCCGCGACGGCCGAGGGTGCTCCCGCCGTTGCGGGCCGGACGATTCCGGACTCGTGGGGCGCCCGCTCATCCGACGGCGCTCGGTTCCGGGACGACCTGCCCGTCTCGAATGCTGATCTGGCGCGGCATAGCGTTCGACACATCACGGTCGTGGGTGATGACCACAACGGTCGTTCCCCCGGCGTTGAGTTCCCCCAGCAGCAACATGATGGATGCACCAGAGGCCGAGTCGAGGTTGCCCGTGGGCTCGTCAGCGAGCAGCAGGGGCGGATCTCCGACAACCGCCCTGGCGATCGCGACCCGCTGGCGTTCGCCTCCAGAAAGCTCGTGGGGCTTGTGGCGCATCCGTCGCCCGAGCCCCACGCGTTCGAGCGCCTCGGCGGCCCGGTGCCGGCGCTCCCGCTGCCGAGCACCCGCGTACAGCAGGCCATCGGCGACGTTGTCGATGGCCGGAACCCCCGAGGCCAGATGGAACTGCTGAAAGACGAAACCGATCCGCCTCGCCCGAAGGGCCGAAATCGACCGGTCCGGCAGCTCCCGGATGTCATAACCGTCGATCCGCACGCTTCCCCTGGACGGCCGGTCAAGCGTTCCGATCAGGTGGAGCATCGTCGATTTCCCCGATCCGGACGGCCCGACGATCGCGACGGAATCCCCGTAGTCAATGGTGAGAGACACCCCGCGCAGGGCCGTCGTACCGGCGGGATAGGTCTTCCAGACATCGGCGAGTTCGACGATCACTTCGGGACTCCCACCGCTGTGCCCTCGGTCAGGTCTCCCTCGACGATCTCGACGCGCCCGTTGGCAAACAGTCCCACCGTCACGGGGACGATCCGCGTCGTCCCGTGTTCGATGACCTCGACGCCGAAACCACCCTCGCGCAGCGCCAGCAGCGCCTCGACCGGCACGCACAGCACCCTGCTCCGCGTCTGTGCGGTCAGCCGCACGGTGACGGGTGCGCCGTCATACGGGTATTGCTGGGCCTGATCGGTCAACTGGATCGTCACGGGAATGGTCAGATCGGCATTCTGCTGCCCACCGCCGGCACCGTCCCCCACGGCCGTCGCGACCGTGCCGACCTTGACGATGGTGCCGGGCGTCGACCCCACACCGCCCATGGTGACGGTCACCGGGGCGTCTTGGACGGCCAGTCTCGAATTCTCCACCTTGAGATTCACCAGCACCAATTTTGTCGTACCGGTAAATGTGAGAACCTCACCTGCCGCCTCGGCCCCGGCCTCCACCGTGTGCGTGGCGATCCTGATGGGACCGCTCGCGTAGACGATGCGTCCGGGCGGGACGACGCCGGTGACCGGCAGTCCCAGATCCGTCTGCCACCGGCGGACCGCCGTCGTGGTGGCGGCGCCGAAGGTCTTGTCCACGGTGAACCCCCGGTAGCCCAGCGCCCGAAGGTTCTCTTCGAGCTGGCGGACGTCGTCCCCCGCCACCCCCGCCCGAAGCGCACGGTAAGCCGGAACAGCCCCATAGAGGAGCACGATCGGCCGGGTATCGACGAAATACAGCGGCTGCCCCCGGCCCACCGTCGCCCCGACATCAGCCAGCGCCGTGATGATGCCGCCGCCCGCCACATCGGAGGTACCCGAAGCGCCAGCGGTGCCGGAGGATCCAGAAGTACCAGCGGCGCCGGTGCCGCGCCCGTCTGCCGGTCCGTCTGCCGGTGAGGTGCCTGTCGCCCCAGCCGTCCCGCCGCCCGCGGCGTCATCGATGGCACGGGCCGTGAGCGCCGAGGCCGGCCCGTATCCCAGAGTGCCGGAGACATCCAGGTAGTCGACCAGATCCGCACGGGTCACGGTGGCCGTTCCCGGAGGCAGGGTGCTCGTGCCGGAACTGTCGTCGCCCTGGCCGACGCCCCCGAATCCGACCGCCGCGGCACACCCGGCCGCTACGGCCATTACCCCGAGGCCGGGCAGCACCCACTGCCGAGACGGCAGCCACCGGAGGGCGCGCAGCCGGCCCCGCGCCCGCTGCTCACCCACCGGGTGCCACCTCGGGGGCCAGAGCCTGGCATGCCTGAATGGCTGACTTCACCGGCTCGGAATTCGGGTCGTAGTTTGATTTGTCCAGACCAGGAAAATAGCCGGTCTTGGGGTCAGGATCAGGAAAATTCGATACCCCGTGATCACGCATGCATTTCGCGTAGTCCCGCAGCTTCGCCAGATCCGCCGCGGTCACCTGGGCCGAATGCTCCGGGGCCACGGCAAAGGTCCGGCACGCCATGAGCGCACGCTCCGCCTGATCCTCCGGGTTCTTGGGATCGATGCGGACCATCTCCTGCCCCGGGGTGGGATCCGGCACGTCCAGACCATGGTCACGCAGGCACTGGACGTACTGCCGGAGCCGGTCGTCCGTGCCACTGCCCGCACCGGACGAGGCCGAGTCCCCCTGGCCCGTCTGCGCGGTCGCCACACCGGGGTCGGTTCCCTTGTCCGCGCAGGCACCGAGCAGGAAAAACGCAACGAGCAAAGCAAGAGTTCTGCGCATGACGCCGATTACACAGAACCGCGTATAAGACCCGCGTTAACCGGCCAGACATGCACTGCCGACGATCAAGGAAAACCGTGAACGGACCCGCCGGAGGGCGTCAGTATGCTACTTCCATGCGACTACTCGTGGTCGAAGATGAACCGGTCCTTGCCGACAGCATCGCCGACGGACTGCGCCGGCACACCTACGCCGTTGACGTCGCGTACGACGGGAACACGGCCCTGACCCGACTCGGAGTCAACGCGTACGACGTGGTCGTCCTCGACCGGGATCTGCCGGACGTCAGCGGAGACCAGGTCTGCCGCACCCTCGTCGACCAGGCAACGGATACCCGGGTCCTGATGCTCACGGCGGCGGCGGCCGTCGGCGACCGGATCGCCGGCCTGGACCTGGGCGCCGACGACTATCTGGTCAAGCCGTTCGACTTCGCCGAGCTCGTGGCACGGGTTCGCGCTCTCGGCCGCAGAACGCGGCCGGTGACGAGCCCGGTCCTGCAACGGGAGAGCATCGCCCTCGACCCGGTGCGGCACGAGGCCAGCCGCGCCGGGCGGGCGCTGTCTCTGACCCGCAAGGAGTTCGGGGTGCTCGAAGAGCTGCTGCGGGGCGACGGCGCCGTCGTGTCCTCCGAGCAGCTGCTGGAAAAGGTCTGGGACGAGAACATCGACCCGTTCACCAATGTCGTCCGCGTCACGATGCTGTCCCTGCGGCGCAAGCTCGGCGATCCACCGGTCATCGCGACGGTCACCGGCGTGGGATACCAGATTCGATAATGTCCCGCCTCACGCTGCGCTGGCGCCTGACGCTGCTGTACGAACTGCTGTTTCTGCTCTGCGGCGGCCTGGTGATCGCCGCGTCCTACCTTCTGGTTCGGGGGGTCCTCTCCGACCAGCCGCCGACCCCATCCAAGGTCATCGCGGTGAACCAGACGGGCGATCCCGACACGGTGCACCTGGCGGACGGCCGCATCATCAGCACCGAGCAGTTCGAGCGCGAACTCGCCGCGGATCTCGCGAGGAGCAGAGCCGCCAACGACCAGTACCACGGCGAGATTCTCCGGGCGCTGCTGACCAGGGGTGGACTGGCACTCGGAGCGGTCTCCCCGATATCGCTCCTGCTCGGATGGATGGCCGCCAGCAGAGGGCTGCGCCCGCTGCGGAACGTCACGGACACGGCATGGCATATCTCCCGTACCCCGGCGGAGAAGGGCCTGACGACGCGGATCGCGGTGCGCGGACCGCGCGACGAGGTCCGGGCTCTGAGCGAGGCCTTCAATGAGATGCTCCAGCGGCTGGACAGGGCCTTCGCAGCGCAACGGCAGTTCGTGGCCAATGCGGCCCACGAGCTGCGCACACCGCTGGCTATCGAGCGCACCGTCTTGCAGGTGGGCCTGGACACCCAAGAGTCCGGGATCGCCACCGCCAGAGACCGCCTTCTCGAAGCGAACCGCAGGCAGTCTGACCTGCTCAATGGCCTCCTCGTCCTCGCTCAGGCCGATCAGGCCGCGCTGGGCATGCTGCCGGTGGATCTCGACGCCATCGTTGCGGCGGAGCTGTCCACCGTCGAGGCGGGCGACACCGTGATCCAGGAATCGATCGCGCGGGTCAGGGTCGAGGGTGAGCCGGCCCTGCTCGCGCTGCTGGTCCGCAATCTCGTCGACAACGCGGTTCGCTACAACGTCACCGATGGCCCCTGGGTCACCGTTGTCCTGGCCCACCGCCGATCTCCGCGACCCGTCGCGGTCCTGACGGTCGAAAACAGCGGCCCGCTGATCGATGATCATCGAATTATTCAACTGTTCGAGCCGTTCCGGCGTGGGGTGGCCGACCGGACCGGATCTCGATCCGGCACGGGTCTCGGCCTGTCCATCGTCCGGGCGATCGTTCGGGCACATCATGGCGATCTCGCGGCGACCTCCCGCGACTCCGGGGGCATGCGTATCGAGATCACGATCCCGGCGGTACCCGGGGAGAGCCGATCGGCATGATGCGGCACCGTCGCGCGCATGGCCTCCAGCCGGGCCAGGGCCGGGCACGGATCGCCCTCGGGGAGCTTCCCGCCTCGGGTCCTTCCCGCAGGCCGTCGGCGTCTGCCCACCAATCGACCTCCGCCGAACCACCACAGCGGGCACATCTGGCCGCTGAGCCCAGACCGGAGCCACTCGCATTCACTCGTTCGTGGGGTCATTCCCGGTCATCGCCCGAGGTGGCCTGGTCACGTTCACCGGCCCGCGCGCAGCCAGGCAGCCAGATTCGACAAACCGTTCCCTGGGTAACAGAATGGCAACACTCAGCTTCCCGAGTCTCGCCACAGGGGAGAGTCGTGCCGTCGCCAATCGGTGGTTCCCCAACGCTGGAATGCCTGTTCTGCATGGTCTACAGCACGGCAGAGCCGCTCCTCACGTGGTTTGACCGTCCGCTCATGAAGTCCCCGGAGGTGGGCATCGCGATCGTCGGTGTGGGCGCTCTGGTCCCCGGCTATGTCTTGGTCGCACCCGCCAGGCACTGCCGATCGGTCCAGGCACTGTTCCAGCCGTCCATCCGACAGTTCATGGGCTTCTTCGAGCAGGTCCGCAAGCGCGTTGAAAACCGCTTCGGCCCTACGACGGTCTTCGAGCATGGATCATGCCTGGGCACCACCCGCTGCCGAGCCGCCTGCATCACCCATGCGCACCTGCACATCGTTCCCGGCTCATACAACCTGGAGTCCCTCGGACTCGACGCCCGCACCTACGCCACCCTCACGGATACGCTGACCGCTTCAGAACACGAACGATTTGACGGCTACCTTCTGTACCAGGAACCCGGTGGCAATGTTCGATATGCGCCAGATCCAGGTATTTCCCAGTTCTTCCGTCGACATATTGCACGCAGGCTCGGTACGCCGGATGAGTGGGACTACGCTCTCTTTCCCCATTTCGGCCGGATCCGCGCGACCATAGATGGCTTAGACAGTTCCCCGCCTCCCATAACATGATCAGCCCGCCCTCACCACCCAAGACAGATTGCCGCGAATCCATGCCTTCGACGATCATCCAATTACCCGATCAGCACACGCTCTGGGACCAATGGCACCGTACCAAGGGCGCTTCCGGAGATGACCCTGTACACAGCACGCTGCGGTCGGCCTTCCTCCAGAACGTGCCACGACGACCGACCTGCTGACCGGTCAGCCGGGCCAGGCCGTCACGGGCCTCACGCAGTGCGCCGGCCACGGTCTCGTGCACCACCGCTGTGCACAGCGGGTGGCCCTCCGGTAACGCCAGCCGGGCGTCGGTAGGGCGCAGACCGGGCACCGCGGGTGCCCGGTAGGCGATCCGGGTGACCTCGACTTCGCCGAGAGTGGTGGCCAGCAGCCGGGCGTGTCCCGGCTCAGCGCGCCGCCGCACCACCTGATCAGCGCCGGCCACCTCGGCCAGTCGCGGCTCGGCGACGGCCCGGGCGTCGAGATGATCCTGCAACACCTGCTTGAGCACCTCGCGGCCGTCACCGGCGATGAACTCCTCCACGGCGTGTTCCGGACGGGCGGCCATCTCCACGTCACCCACGCGGGTGATCAGAGCGTCGAACAAGGCGTGGGAAGCGGCGTAAGCGCCGGTGCCGGGCCTCGTGCGGGGATAGTGTGCCATCGGGTCTTCCTCGGGTCGGGCGGATGTTCGACGAACCCAAACCACCCAGGAAGACCCCCAAACTCGCCGATGCCACTCCGGCCGGTTCACCCCGGCGAGGGATCGAAACCACCCGCGAGGGCGAACAGCCCCGGCTCGGTCTCGACCACCTGGCCCGCCGCCACCAGCCTTTTCAACCGGTGCCGAACCCGTTCGACACGCCGGGCCACCGCCGCATCCTCACCCAGCGCGGCGACCACATCCCGGCACCGCACCGGCCGACCCGCCGCGGCGAGGACCGCCAGCAACTGATCCATGAGCATCGGTTCCGGCCGTAGAGCATGCCCCGCCGGTTGAGCGCCCGGCAACTGTTCGGCCAGCCCGGACAGCACCTCCCGCGCCGTCGCCAGCCGATCGACCTCCCGCCGGCACTCCTCGATCAACACGGCGAGCCGTGCGGCTTCCTCTTCCAACCGGGCCACCTCGGCCCGGCCCACCGCTTCCCGCTCGCCCAGCACCCGCAGGATCTGATCACGATCCACCCGCCCACCCTCACCGAGAACCGGTCAACCAACCCCTATCAACCGGCCACCGGTCACCGCAACAGGCAGACATCGACACCCGTCACGCAGGTCACTCAGCGAAAAACGCACACCGCGTACGCTCTCAGCGCACTGGTCGACAGTGGACTGCCCACCGCCGAGAGAAGCTTCGCGGAGGCCGTCGAGCAGGGATACACCTGGTTGATCGGGCATCTCGACCCCGCAACGGTCCACGACGACGACGCCAGAGTGGAAAGCTACAACGTCACTGGCAGCACCCCCACCGACCACCGGATCACCTGGCACAGCACCGTCTGGCATCCTGGCCTGCCGTACGCGGTCTCGGCGCTCGCCCGCAGACCATCGACCAGCCACACCAGTGCGCTGTGTCGCGCCGTGCAAACCATCGTCGATGCCCAGCTGGACGATGGCAGATGGCCGAGCACCGACGGTGCGGCCACGCTCTCGGTGTGGACGATCTGGCCGTACATCGAGGCCCTCGCCGATGTCCGGTTCCGCAGCCCGGTCGCCAGCGGGGGGCTCCTGACCGTTGTCGCCCCGGACGCCATCATCCTCCGAACCGGAGCAGCCCGAGAACGGGGCGTCTTCCGCACGGTGTGGCGGCCACTCCCCCGCCGGGGGCTGGCCGGCATCCGTCGCCGCTGGGCAGCATTCGTGCTGGCACTATTCACCATCGGAGGCGTATGGCTCGCTCTGCTGGGCATGATCCGCTGGCGAGAGTTCGGTCTCGGGATGGTTGTCCCGATCATTCTGCTGCTGATCCAGATCGGTCTCCCACACACCCGCCCGGAGCGCTAGTCTCCCGTTGCGAACGGCCCGCCCAGCAAGGCCGCGAGAGTATCGATCGCCTCGCTCTGCTTCCGGACGATGACGGTGGCGTGGTGGCGCAGCCACATCCGCTGTTCCAGCCCAGTATCGGCAACCCAGACCACCGACGGAAGCTGCCACAGATGCGCATAGGTCAGCTCGCATATACAACCGATGTACTGGTGGCCGGGAACCGTCATGTCCATCAGTACCCCGTCGGCGGTGTGCAGCAACCGCAAATCAGCCTGGACCGGGTCGTCCGTGGCATCGCCTGGCACCCGGGTATCCCACTCGGCCACCGGATCCAGCAGCCGCATCCCCGAGGATGCCACCTCCGCCGCGATCGCCCGCCCCTCGTCCAGCACAATCTCACGACGACGCCCATCGACGGCACGCGCAAAGTAGACGATCGGTTCCGCATCCATGCCACAGTTTCTCAGCCACCAGGGCGCCCAACACCCCGGTTTGCGGCCTTCCGCGCTTGATAGGGGGTCGGCCGCCCGCGCCACCCACAGGCAAGGGAACCCTCAAGCATCCGGATCGTCATGCCCCCCCGGGAGGCCTTCCAGGATGTGCCGAGTCAGGATACGTAGGCACGCATACTGTGCATATTGTCCGGTAGACCATACGTGTTGAGCATCGTGAGAAAGCCGAGATGCGGGTACCGGAAACGTTCGGCGCAGTGCTCCTTCCACAACCCGGATTGCCTGTTCCCCGGACACCACAGGGATCTTCGCGAGCAGCGTGTCGAGTATCGCCTCGGATTGAGCGTCCCCCAGCTGGCCCAAGGCAAGGCTGACGTACCCAACCAGGTCCCCACCGAGATGTGGAATGTCACTTCCCCCTCCCGCGCCGGACAAGGACCGGTCAGATCCTGCGGAGGTCATCCGTTGTGAGGATCGTGCGGGGCCGTACGAATGCGGGTGTACTGCGACGCCACAGTCCCTTCTGATCAGGACAACCGGACGACTGCTTGCTGGTCGAGGACCCACGAACGCCGTTCCAGATCGAAGGCCGAAACAGTCAGCCGTTTCTGCGCGTCGACGCGGAATTCGAGGCGGAATCGCTCGGCTCCGGCCCGACCGGGCGGGTTGGCCTCAAGGAACGTCGGACTGTCCTCATTAAGCCACAGGCTGGAGCGCTCCTGGAGTTGCTGGCTCGTCACAGACACGGCCCGCGCGCCGCCCTTGGCGTCGAACATGATTTCCAGATCTGCGCTCGCGTCCCGGTAGGTGGCGTGTGCGCGTTCGTAGATTGCCAGGCCAAGGTTCCGCTGCCCGTCCCGGACCGCCCTGATCATTATCGTCTTGATGGGCGTCGGCGTGGGGTACTCGGTGCCAGCGGGCACAAGCGGCTCGAACTCGTACACCCCGGTGTCCCGGTTGACGTGGCGAATGACGTAGTCGTGCTGGATGTGGTCGTGGAGTTCATATCCACCCGCGATCCCGGCGGCACCGGCGGCAACCGCTTCCAGCGGTCGGTCGATGCGCACCCGATCGCGCGGGAATTGCATGTACACGATCTCCTGGATAGCGGGGATGAGGCTGGTACCGCCGACCAGAAAGACGTGACGGATCTCATCAGCGAGATAGCCGGCCGCAGCGGCCTTGTCCAGGGCCGCGCGAAGGGTTCGTCCGACGCGGCTGGTCACATCCTTGTCCCGCAGCAGCGAGTCGAAGTCGCCTCGCGTGAGGTCCGCGGTGTACTCGGTGCCGGTATCCGGATCGACCGCGGAAATGGTCGCCTGGGACCCGCCGGTCAAGGCCACTTTCGCGGATTCAGCCGAGCGCAGCAGTTGCCCGAACACCTGGTTGTACAGGTGGGCGTCGCCAAACGGCAGCCGGGCCTGAGTCGCGACATGCTCTGCCAGCAGGATGTCGATGTTGTCGCCGCCGAGGTCGATGCCGCACTTGCCGACCACCCGGACGCCAGCGCCGCCGCGCTGGCTGGATTGGGAAGCCTGTACCCGCACCACTGAGATGTCGAGGGTGCCGGCGCCGAAGTCGAACACCAGGAAGGTGTCGCCGGGGTTGAGCCGGGCGCTGTAGCCGACAGCGGCGGCCGTGGCCTCGTCGACCACGCGGAGCCTGGCCAGCCCGATCTGGTCGCCGACCTCACGGACCAGCCAGTCTCGGTAGGTGTCGAACGATTCCACCGGTGCGGTTGCCACGATCTCGAGATCGGCGGCGTCAACGGCGAGCATGGTCGCGGCCATCACGTCGGTCAGGAACTGGGTGGCCGCCTGTCTCCGGCTGATCGACCGGGCGCCGACGATTCGTGGGATGTCCTTGATCCGGCCGGTGATGACATTCTTCGTCGATTGGAATACCGCGTGGCGGGGGTCTCTGAACATCTCCGGAGTCACGCTGGCCCCGACGACCCTGAGGTCCGGATCGGTGGCGTAGGAGATCCGCGATGGCACCACCCGTTGGGTGACGCCGGCTGCTCCTGGACGTAGAAGGTCCAACGCGCCCAGGTCGATCGGCTCGCCTCGGTTCAGCACGTCGTCCCAGCGCGCCACGACGGTGTTCGCGGTACCGAAATCGATGCCGATCCGGGTCGCCATGCGTCGTCCTTCAGGTCAAAGCGATGTCGTACTCGCCGGTGGCGAGGGTGACGGTGTCGCTGATTTCGATATCGAACCGGAATCGGTGTTCCAGGCATGTCTGGAGCAGATCGAGTATTTCGGCGGACGGTCCGGTCACCACCCGGGCACGTCTGGCAGCGGTCAATATACCGAGGTGCGCGGGCACCATGGCCGCTAGCGGACGAGTCGCCAGTGCCGGAACGTCCCCGATACGCAGATCGTAGAGATCGGTGAATCCGGCCGCGAATCCCACGGCGAGGAAGTCCCCGCGCGGGGCGACGTGCACGCTCGTGGCCTGTCCGTCGCCCAGCCCGGGAACGGTGCCGGTCGCGGCGAACGTGGTCTGGTTGTGGAAATGGAGGTCGCCTTCCCGGCTGGCTATCACGATCTGCCGTCTGGGCCCGACCGGTGCCAGCCCGCCCAGGCCCGGCACTGAGGTCCGCGCGGTCGGACGTAGGTCGTTGTGGACCCTCCGAAGGAGATTGACGTTGCCACGCTGGTCGGAAGTAGCCAGTAGATCGGGTTCGAGCAGGACCGCTCTGGCCACGACGGTCTGCTGGTAGCCGCGGGCCAGCACTCGCGAGGCAGTCGAGTCCGTCAGCGTGAGGCTGCGGCCGAGCACGGCTAGCCGCTCCCCGCCCGGATCCGCGGCCACCGCCCGCGGCCAGTCCTGGTCGTGGTCCAGCCCCAGCCGCGATACTGGCACCCGCGTCGGAGCCGCGTCGCCAACCGCTCCGAGCAGGAGGTCCCCGGCGCGGGTGCCCGCGACGAACCGGCCGGCGCCAGCCGGTGCCAGTGCCGTCACCGGCCCGGAGACCTGTGCCACGGTCGCCAGTTTCCGATCAGCGCAGCGCAGTATCCGGCACGGGTTCGTCGTGCTGTTCGTACGCTCGCCTGCCAGGAACGTGCCACCGCCAAGGTGCAGAACCCGGCCGACCGATGCAGCGAATCCGTCATACCGTTCAACGAGCCGCCCGCGGGTAAGGTCCACGACGCCCGCGACGCGGGCCGTTCCGGCTACCACCAGGTGCGGCGTGTCCGGCGCGAACGACACGTCGTTGACTCGCCCTTGAAACGTGACCCGAGCCTGCCGAACCGCCGGTGGCCAGATCCCGAGCAGGTCGTTGACACCGCGTTCGAGGACGCTCGCGTCCACGGCGACCAGCCTGGCGAAAAGCTCGCGGGAGTCGCCGTCCCCCGGTTGCCACCCGTCGCTGAACAGCGCCATCAGGTGTGCCGCGCGGACCACCGGCAGGTCCAGGAGGATCTGCCACAGGTCTGCCCATGCACCGCGTGCGGCCAGCTGCTCGGCCAGGTACCGGATCTCGGCCTCGGTCATCGTCTGGATACGTCCGCGCCGGTCCTCGCCGACCAGCACCCGGACCAGGTCCAGTCCGCCACCGGACAGCATCGCCTTCCGGAGACGGGTGCGGGTTGCCTGGTCCGCACTGGCGTACGCCAGTGCCAGCAGTGAACCGTCCGGGTCGAATGCCTGCAGCTGGTCCGGCTGGCCCGTCAGGGCAAAATACACTGAGCGACGAACAGGATCGGCCGGCGCCAGTCGGTTCGTCCGGCAGAACGACACCAGTTCCGGACGTGTCATCGCGGTTTCGCAGACCGCGTCCACAAGATCCTGATCGTCGGCATCGATGATCTTCTGCTGGGCGAGTGCCGCGATGGGGTGGTCTCCCCGACGGCTGGCGGCGTCGAGCAGCGTGGCCCGCATGTCAGGCGCCGCCAGCCGGCGAGCATCGGGTTCGATGGCCACCAAGCTCAATGCCCGCACGTCAGCGGTAGATCCGGGCATCTGCCAGCGGCTCAGCGACCGCCACAGCGTCTCGTGCGGCGTCGCCAGCCAGGTCCGCCACAGCGCGTCCAGCGACCGGGCGGGAGCGGGTGACGTGGCGGCGAGCAGCACCATCGGCAGGGGGCCGGACCACCAGGGATCTGTCCCCGGCTGCGACCGCTGCCTGGTCAGTGCCTCGACGACCTCCCACAGTGCAGACAACATGCCGGGATCAGCCGCCCGCACCGCGGCCAGCGTGCCGGCGCGGACATCGGGGTCCGGATCGGCCAGCAACGTCGGCGTGACCCGCACGTCGCTGACCGACCAGTACTCGGTCAAACGGTTGTGGAGTGCTGCGGTGACCAGCCGGGCCGGCCCCTCCGCGATCGCGCCGGTCCGGCGGACAATCTCACGCAGACCCAGGTCACGACTGCCGCACCACAGGCTGGCGACCGCCGATCGCGCGTCGCGGCGTCGCGGTGCTGCCGGCTCGGCCACCAGCCGGCACAGCAGACCGAGCGCAACCGGATCGCCGTTGCCCGCCGATGTGGTCAGTTTCCGCCACGCACGCCGCGCCCAGAAGCCAAATGCGCCACCTGCGTCGGCGCGCGCCGCGCGATGAGCCAGCCGCTGCGCGCGACGCTCGCTGAGCATCCTCGTCTCCCGCAGCCTCGGCCTCAGGCCAGTTCCAACCGTACCTGGGCCTGCGCGGCCAGGGAGGCCTCGGCAAAGGAGGCGGACTGGGCCCGGCCCTCGCGTAGCCACGCCCGCAGGTTCTCAATCGTCTCGCGCTGGGAGCGACTCAACGGCACCATTCGCCGAATCGCGGCAGCCACGTCCTCGGTAACGATGTCGCGACCGCCTTCCGAGAACGCCCGGTACATGGCGTCGATGATCGCCTGTTCCAGTTCCGCGCCGACATAGCCATCGGAGACCCGGGCGAGGAGCGCGATGTCGAACATGCGCGGATCGCGGCCTCGCTTGCGCAGATGCACGGCAACGATTTGCCGCCGCTCGGCTTCTGCCGGCAGGTCGAGGAAGAAGATCTCGTCGAACCGACCACGGCGCAGCATTTCCGGCGGCAGCGCGCTCACGTCGTTCGCTGTGGCGACGACGAACACCGGTTTCGTCTTCTCCTGCATCCAAGTAAGGATCGTGCCAAACACCCGCTGGCTGGTGCCGCCGTCGTTGCCGCCGTTGGCCAGCGACTTCTCCAGTTCGTCAATCCACAACACGCACGGGGCCACCGTCTCGGCAAGGTCCAGGGCCCGGCGCACCCGCTCCTCGGATTCGCCGACCAGGGAGCCGAACAGTGCCCCGACGTCCAGCCGTAGCAGCGGTAGCCGCCACAGTCCACCGACCATCTTCGCGGTCAGGCTCTTGCCCGTACCCGGAATGCCGATCAGCGCGACGCCCTTCGGGGCGGGCAGCCCATATGCGACGGCCTCGTCTCCGAACGCTCGTTCCCGCAGCTCAAGCCAGTGTTTGAGGACTTCTAGGCCGCCGACATCGTCGGGGGTCTCCTCGGCGGAGTAGAACTCGAGTGCCTGAGACTGACGGATGACCGCCTTCTTCTCCTCCAGCACGGCCTGAATATCGCGTTCATCGAGAACCTGGTCTCGCACAATGGCCTTCGCGAATGCCCGGTTCGCCTGCGTCGAGGTCAACCCGAGCGCTGCCTGTGCCAGGCGCGCCCGGCCGTGCGGCGTCAGCTCCGCGTGTACGCCCCTCGTCTCGTTGATCAGGTTGTCGAGCTGCACCCGCAGGGCGGCAGCATCAGGTAACGGCATGTCCACAACCACGACATCGTCGCTCAGCTCCGCCGGCACCTCCCTGCCGGGCATCGTGACCACCAAGGAAGCGCCGGTGAACACCAGTCGGTGCGCCAGGTTTCGAATCTTGCGCTTCACCGCCGGGCTCTTCGTCCAGAACTCGTGAAAGTCCTTGAGTACGTACAGGTCACGTCGGGCCGATTGGGCCTCGACCATTTCACGGATCTTCTCCAAGGCCATCTCCGGGCTGGCCGCCTCCGGCATCTGCCGGCCGCTGGTGGACCTGAGCCGGTCCGCGATGTCCCACGTGATGAGGTCCGCGTTGGCATCCCGATCCCGACGGACCTGATCCAGCACCGCCAAGGCGCGCTGCTCCTCGACCGTGATGAGAACGATGAGGGGAACCCTCGCCCGCAGATACAGCCTGATCTCGTCGGCGATCGTCATCCGAGCTCCCTGCCCGCGACGGCCACCATCCCGGTGACCATCACCGTTCCGTCCGGTCCGACCAGCACCTCGGCATCCGGCACCGCCACGAACATGCTCGTCGAGTACCGGCCGGTCCGGGCCCAGTACTCCTTGTTGGCCGATCCGCGCAGCCCCGAGCCGAGATGGAGGCGCTGGTCATATCGACCCGCGATCACCGTGTCCACCCCGGTCACCGCCGCTGCCAGGGTGGGGCTCGACTCGATTTCACTACGGCTGTATCCGGTCAGCACGACAATGCCCAGCCCGGCGGCGCCCACCATGTCCGCGAACGCCGCCAGCGCCTCCGGCTGCCGCAACGGCTCACCACCGGTCACGGTCACGCCCTCGATCCCCGGTGTGGTCAGCACCTCGTCGGCCACCCCGTGCACGGCCCTGGTGAAACCGCCGGTGGCGGGATGGGCGTCCGGGTTGAAGCACCCGGGACAGGCCAGCGCGCAGCCCTGGGTCCACACCACGAACCGCTCACCTGGGCCGTTGGCCAGGGAACGCGGCACCGTCGCATGCAGTCTCCACGGCGTGGCCTGGGCTAGTGCCACAACCGGTCCTGCTGTTCCTCATCCACCTGTACGTATGCCTCGGCGGTCAGTTCCTGACTCTCGACGTCACCGCCGAGCAGCGCGATCAGCTCTTGGGTTTCGGCGAGACAGGCCATCCCCTCCACGCCGCGCAGGTGCATGTCCACCTTGCCCTCGGCGCTGATGGTCACCTCGACGATCTCCTCGGCCATGCGCTACGCCCCCACTCGCCGCAACACCACTCGGATCTCTCCTGAGGTCTTCTCGGTTTGTTCCTGCACTTCAAAACCCTTGGCCGCCAAGGTGGAAATGGTGCCGGCCAGGGCATACTCACGGGTCAGGCGCTGCATGAACGGTTGCTGCCGCACCACACGAACACCCCACCAATCGGCGATGACGGTGAATCCGCAGCCTGGCTTCGCCACGAATCCAATCTCGTATTTCGTCCCGGACGGGCGCACTTTGAAAGCGGCATTCGCTTTCTGCCCTCGCCAGCCGTGCACCCCGCCATCGGGTGAAAGAACCTCGTGGCCCATCCGGGTAAGCGCCTCCCGCAGGGTCCGCTCATCAACCAGTCTCGTCCGCACCCGCGTGAAATGCGACACCTGCACTCCTCCCCGTGGCACGAACGGCGCCCATGAAGAAAAATCAGCGATCAGGCTTCAGTGGCCTGCATGGTAGGCCCGCCGTGGCTACGGAATGCCGTGCAACGCGACATCGCACGGCCCAGAAGCCCGGTCTTCACCCGAAGGTGTGAGCATCAGGTGCCGGCCGATCTGGAACATTCCCTGCGATTTCGTCTCGGGATCCTGAAACAGCTCCAGGAACCGTGCCGGCAGCCGGGGGTGAAGGCTGGCGTCGATCTCGTCGAAGAGCAGCAGTTGCCCGCGAGGCAGGGCACCTGCTGCTCGGCGGCCCGGTGCACGACCGGGCGCGCCCGCCGGCTGGTGTCCCGCGCCGCGGATAGCACGGGCACGGGCAACTACACCCGGTACTTCTCGAGGATCGCCGCGGTCTGGCCCTCCAGCCGCTTCCTGGCCCGCTCTTCGGCGATTCTGCCGATGTCCTCGGGGTTACGGCCGAGCCAGCGCAGCACGTTGAGCGCAATGCTGATCATGTCGATGCCCTCGTTGGCCGCGGCGTCGGGCCTGCCGTTGTCGAGGTGTTCCTGCATCTCCTCGACCTGGCGTCGGAGGGCCTCCCGAAAATGTGCCAGGGGCAGCTCGCGGACCTCGCCGTCCGCCACGTCCCACGCGTTCCAGATCGGCTGGAACGGACCGAGCGCTGGTCCCCCATTCCACAGGGCGGACGACGCCGGGGCGGGACTGTCAGTTCCGGAATCCGAACCCTGGTTGGGCCGCATGACCGCTCCTTCGTCGTGCACCATGTCGGTGTCAATCACTTGTGGAGATCGTCCGCAGCGCATCGAGATCGTGCAGCACGATGCGTTGCCGGCCGGTGGTCACCAGCCGCTGCTCGCGCATCCGCCGAAGCTCGATGGCCACGGCTTCCCGGGAGGCACCGATCCGGCTGGCGAGATCCTGCTGCGACAGCGTCGCCGCGATGATCATACTGCCGTCCGGGTACGGCTCGCCGACCTCGCCGGCCAGTTCGAGCAACCAGCGGGCCAAGCGACTCTTGACGTCGAGCCGGGCGAGTAGCGCACGCCGGTCGGACTGCCGCCCCCGCTGCACAGCGGCTCGATACATCACCGGCCACAGGTCATGCTGGCCAACGAAGTCGAGGAGGTCCTCGGCCTTCACCTCGATGCCAACAACCTCCGTGATGGTGGTGACGGTGGCGGATCGCGGTTCGCCCATGAGTACGCCCTCGTCACCCATGACTTCGCCGACGCCGCGAATGGCGAGGATCATCTCCGCTCCGTCGGCCGCGACTCGGGTGACTTTGACGCTGCCGCTCTGGATGAGCAACACCCAGTGTGGATGTTGCCCCTCACGGAAGATCGTTTCATCAGCCCGGTACCGGATCGGCTCGCCGAGGGATTCCAGTGCCGTGCGCTGACCCTCGGTCAGCACATCCATGATGCGGACGAGCCTGTCTTCCGCCATAGACGACAGTGTAGTACTGCACGCAGCGCTATGACCAGCGACGTCTTCACATGTAGATCAATCTGAGTTCTGGTGTGGACCTCTCCAGGACGCACCGGTGGACAGCGGTTTCAACACGCCTCCTGGCGTGCCTCCGGCAACCGCGACATCGCACCGCTCCCACCGGCCAGGGACATCCAGCCCGCTATCGGCGATTCGTTCCGCTTGGCCTGGACCTTGAGCCGCTGGTACGCGGCCGGATCCACGAACCCGCCAGCGTGCTTGATCACTGTGTCGTACACGTGGTCGGACGCGATGAAGGCCAGGTCCGCTTCCATCGTGGCGAGTGCCCGCTTGAGCACCGGGGCGTCGAGCAGCCGCGCGGTGTGGATCAGGGAGTGCCCGGACAGGCCCGTATGGTCCACACGGACCGGCCCGACGTGCAGAGCCGCCCGCAGCTGGATCCGCACCGGACTTCCCGCCCTGCGGTTGTGCCGTCGCAGCCTGGCCGCCAGCAGAGCGATCAGCGGCTCGACCAGCGAAACGGTCGACACCGTGGGCGGAACAACGGTGAGAATGCCGTCGCCGCGGTCCTCGTGGATGCACCTCTGCCAGGGCACGTTCGATCCCTCGAACGATTCCCGGAGCATTGTGTACAGGGCGTTGTGGACCACTCGCCGATCATCGTCGTCGCGGCTCGGATCGCCGAAGGCGGCGATATCGGTGAAGAAGATCGAGTGGTTGAGTGGCATTGTTCCGGGCAGGCTGGACAGCGCCTGGTCGGACCGTTGCGAGGCCAAGTCGCCCGCCGGCGTTCTGTAGATCTTTTCCAGCCCGGCGGCGTCAACGACGGTGACGTGGCGTTGCGCGACGTGAACGACCCCGCGTTGCTGCCAGGAGTTGAGGTACCGGTCGACGGCCTCATCCGGTGCATCGACCCAGTCGGCAAGTTCGGTGCAGGACATCGGCAGGGTGATCGTCACCGCGCCGTCCCGCTCATACCCCCCGCGGCGAAGGGCGAACTCAAGGAGCAGGCTGGCCAGCCGACGTTCCTTGCCGACCGACTCGCCGTGCGGCACACCCCCAAGGTCCTCGGCTTGGCGCTCGTACTCCTGGCGCTTGAGAACCTCGAGGATGTGCGGGTGCTCGATCAGCAGTTCGTGAAACCGGTCTGCCGTAACCACCAGGGCCTGCACGTTCTCCAAGGCGACGACCGTGGCCGATCGGCCTGTTTTGACGAGAGCAGCCCGCTCTCCGATGGTGTCTCCCGGCCCCCGCACGGCAATGATTCTCTCCCGGCCCTCCGCGGCTACCGTGACTTTGGTCCAACCAGATTCGATCATAATGACGTCGGTCGTGGTGTCGTCCTGCCAGCACAGCGTCGTTCCGCCCCCGAACGCCTGCTCCCGCGCCGCCGCGGCAAAGGCCTTCCGCTCGGTGGCGTCCAGCGAATGCCAGAAACTGCGCTGCGCCGGGTACTCCCAGCGTCGCTGTACCAGAGTGGACCCGGCATCGCTGGCACGTTCGAAGCTGTGCGAACCCCTCGACGCCGACGCTCTTGACTCGCCGTCCGTCGTGCCACGAATCTCGATCATCGCCGCCTCCCCTCCCTGCGGTGCCCGCGTCCCGGAGAGGCCAGCGCCAACCCCATGAGCTGAACGGCGCCGACCGCTTGATTCACGGCACTGTTCTCACGCATACAAGATAGTGTAATACTACACATAGTTTTATAATCAGAAACATCTTCACGTGTAGACCAGTCTGAGTTCTGGTGTGCACCTCTACCCTGATGGGGATCTATCCGGTGCGACTCGCCAATACGGGCTCTGAACAGGCATTTTGCAAACTGGGATTCCCTCTCGCGCGACACACTTCTTTTGATCTTGTTTGACGTTCTTTGGCAGCGTGTCGGACATTGAGTCCGGGTGATTGGACCTACACACAGAAGCATCGACGGTGCTTGGCGATGCTGGCCGGTTTGATCGCGCAGGCCCGGCGCCGCACGATCTGCAGCGAGCCGCCGGGCGCCCAGCACTGGGCCAACGCCACTGGTCTGGCCAAGAATCCGCTGCTGGCCTGGTGGCGATCCGCGCAAGCTCCGGTGTGGAGCCACCGCATCCACCGGCCGGCCCTCGTCTGGGACGAGACGGGCGGGGTATGGGAGGAGACGCTGGCCGCACTGCGCAACAGCGATGGTGCGACCGTCCGGGTGGCCGCTCCCGCAGAGGACGTCCTGCGGGCGCGCCTGCACGACGAACTGGCCGTCAGCCCGCGAACACTCCGTGCGTGTCCGCGGGCGTTCAACGAGCGGCGATGGCGGCCGGGCACGCTCGAACCGATCGCGGACGCCCGGTGGCGGGCCAGCAACGGCTATCTCGACGTGCTGGATGCGATCGGGTAGCCCCAGCGATGGCACACCGGCCCGGACCGCAGCCTAACCAGCCAGATCCCGCCTACTGCTCGATGGTGGGATCGGTGACCCTCCCGATGAATATCGGCGTCGCGGTGGCGACGTCATGGATGACGAACAGGAAGGGCCGATCGGCCACGACCGTGGGCCCGATGGCGGTGCGGTCGATGATGACGGCGGTGGCCGCGGCGGCCTCGGTGCCATACTCGTCCACCGCGATGAACGCCTCATGCACGACCTTGCTGATGGACAGGCCAGCGGCCGAGCTCATGCCAGAGAAGTCGGCCAGTGCGCTGAACGCGGTCGGCATGCCCAGGCGTGCCAGCAGGTCCCCCAACTCGGTCGGCAGGCGGAAGGTCCAGCGTGGCAGGCGCACCCGCACCGGCAGCTGGACGAACCCGGTCAGCAGGTCCCGCAGCCACCGCTCGTCGACGCGCTGCTCGAGCGAGGCCAGGGCACCCGGTTCCGGGACGACGATCGCCATCGCCAGCCCCGACCCGACGTACGGCAGGTCGACCGCCCGCCAGTCCCCGCCGCTGAGGTATCCGATGTCGTTCGTCGGCGACGCCATCATCGGCACCGACACGGTTCCGCCATCGTCGCGGGCGAAGGCCGCCGGCTCGGTGGCCTCCTCCGGGAAGGGGAACTGCCAGTTCGCCTTGAGGTAGATGGCGTTGGTGAGGACCAGGCAGGTCATCGGAGTCAGCGCGCCCTGCGCCAGCAACTCTGGAATCCGCTCGTTGGTGCGGGCGCTGACCCAGGCGTTGATCTCCTGCCGTGCGGCCTCGGTCGCACCCCAGAAGTCGACCGAGTTGGCCCCGGCGCCGTAGTACCGGGCGAGGATCCCCAGGAACGCCTCCTCCAGCGGGAGGTCGTACTGGGTCCACAGGGCATTCGCGGTGTCCAGGCGCGGGCATTCCTCGCCGCTGCCGCCGGGATCGTGGTAGGCGGCGACCAGCAGCTGGTCGAGGGCATTCAGCCCGGCGTCAAGGGCCTGCGGCCGGGGCGTCGGCGCATGCAGAACGGTGTCCATCTCCTGGGCGGTCACGCCGGCGGCTCCGGCCCGGGCCATCGCCAGCGCCATGACGGCGGAGTACGGCGAGCACACCAGGTTGTTCCGCTCGTCACCGGTCAGGGCCAGGTCGCGGTACATGTCGGCGGTGAATCCGCGCACCGCCCCGGCCGCCGCGGCGATCGCCGCCGGGTCGGGTTCGGCCCGTTCCACCAGGGACATTCGCGGATCGAGGATGAGCGGGCGCCGTGCGCCCCAGGCCATGGCGGCGACACTCAGCGGCACCGCCATCAGGCACGACCTACGAGAGACCATGCCGCATGGTATCTATTCTTATCGATCCTTCGATAGGGTCGACCTACCCCTCGCCCGTCTTCAATGGATCTGCTATGCGGCGAAGCGCGACGCTCTGCGTTGCCGGACCCGACCGGACGCCCCGGGTGGACCGCCATGTGGATCAATCGGCATCCGGAACCCTCCGGAAGGCGCTGATACTTTCAGTCAGCCGCGATCCTTCATACCCTCGAACTCCCCGGACAGATGCGCCATTGCCGGGCTTGCTCGCCCGAATCCGATGCAGCATCTTGCACGCCATACCGCATGCACCCTAGATTGAAAGCATTCGCAAGGTTCCCTGAAACTTTTCAGTCACCATATCGATGTCCGCCATCTCAACGAGCCAACACCAGCCGATGCCGGGGTACCGGTTGAAGCGGGGGAGGAACAGACGATCGTGACGATGGCCGCCACGGCCGACGCGGCCAGCACACCCGGGGCCGCCGCCGCGCAGGGCGGCCGGACGGCAACTGGACGTGGCCGGCAGTCACCTGTCCGGCCGCCTGACACCCCACAGCTGGTGCCGGAAAGCCGGTGACGGGGTATGGATGGGCGTGGGATGGCATCGAAGCGAGTCGCGATCCCACGCCTATCCGTGTTCGCGCACCCGTACCGTCGCCCCCGGCCAGCTGCGAATGCTTGTGATCAAACGTACATTGACGGTCCACAATGAAACTGAATAACTTTGGCGTACCTCACCCTCGGTCCCGCACGCCCCTGTCTGGCATCGTCGGCGCCGCCTCCACCGGGCCGCACACGTCGCTCGCCGAGCATGCCCCGCGGATCGCCTTCTGGCCATGAGCCGCTTCCGGAACCGTTACTCCGAACGGCCGGACGACGGTAGCAGCATCTTGGGGAGATGATCTTATGAACTATCGTACCGCCATCCGGCAGCGCTGGCTGATCGCCGCTGCCTCGACCACCGGGATCCTGGTAGTCGTGTCGCTCCTGTCCGGCACGGGCAGCGCGAACGCCGCGGTGACGCCCGGAACGGCCCCCAGCGCGTCGACAACGTCCACCCCGGACGGGGTAGGGTCGACGGCCGCCTCTCCGTCCCAGTCGCCAGGGGGGAGCACGACCCCGCCGAGCGGCACCTCCACCCCGCCCCCGCTGGTCATCGACTTCTCGGACACCGCTGCCACCGACTGGTCGGTGCAGCCCGGGATCACGGCGAGCATCGTCGTCGAAGCCTCCGGCAACACGGTGGTCCGGTTCGACGGCGTCAGCCAGTACGGCGAGATCGGCCGGTACACGATCCGCGAAGCACCACTGCGCAAGGGGTACCAGTACAGCCTGAGCGCCCAGGTCCGGGTGCCCTCCGGCCAGCCCAGGTCCGGGTTCACCATGTCCCGCCCCGGCTATCCTGGCCAGCCCGGATATGGCACCGACACCGGCTGGGCGCACGTCTCCACGACCTTCATCGCCACCGGCCTGGCCGCGCACGATGCGGCCATCGACGCCGTCCTCTCCGCGGCCCAGCGGTGCGACTACGACCCGGCGACCCCGGCGACAGCGGTCGAACTCGACAACCTGAGCATCCAGCAGCTGGGCCTCGTGCCGGCCACCACCGTCGACCCGGTGCCCACGACCGGTCCCGCCCCCACCTGGCAGTGCACCGTGCCCACCATCACCCCGCCGCTCGGAACCGTCGTCGACTCCTGGGACTTCGAGGATGGCACCACGCAGGCGTGGACCGGCGTGGGCGACGGCCGCGTCTCGGTGACCGGCACCGCGCACACCGGCGATCACGCCCTGCTCGTCGAAGGGACGGGCGGCGAGGTGAGCGGCGCTTCGGTCCTCCGCGAGACCACCACCATGCCCATCGGCTACTACCGGATCACGGGCCACGTCATCCGCACGGACGACGGTCCGCCGGTCATGATCGCCGCCGTCAGCCCCTGGGCCCAGGCGACGTCCTACCAGCCGATCAGCGGCCTGGGGTGGACCGAACTCACCGGGTACAACGTGGTGCTGTCCGAGACGTTCATCGGTGAGCGGACGTTCACCCCGATCTCCTTCCTGATCGCGCCGGTCGCCGTCGGCGACGATCTCCCGCCGGTGTCCTTCGCCGTGGACAACGTGACCGTGACCTGGATCGGCACCGACGAACCAGACACCGGGTGCACCGCCGGCACCGGCTGTCCCCCGTCGCCCTCCGCGTAGGGACCCTGGCTCGGCGGGTCCGGGAAGGA
This sequence comes from Dactylosporangium sp., assembly GCA_013041765.1. GTDB lineage: Bacteria > Actinomycetota > Actinomycetes > Mycobacteriales > Micromonosporaceae > JABDRL01. The sequence goes on from JABDRL010000148.1 coordinate 27,317, forward strand.
CGCCGCCCAGATAGGCGACCCGGGTGAGCGTCGTTCGGCGTCCCCGCTGGCCGTCGAGGAAGCCGCGGGAAGTCAGGGCACTCCCCGTCTCGGCACCGATCGGCGAGCCGGCCGGTTGACTCTCTCCCCCGTGCCCGGGAGTCAACCCGGCCAGTCCAGCTGGTGTGCCGGCACGCCCACCGCCGCGCCGTACTCGACGGCTTCGGCCCGACCCGACCGGTCACCGCGGCGGTACCGGAAGACCCTGCCCGCGAACACCACGACATGGTCATCGCCGACCGTGAAGTCCGCGTACCAGCCGCCTTCGGCCAGCAGCGATCGAGCGAGGGCCGACGCGAATTCCTCGGCCTCCGGATAGAGTCCGATAGATGGTCCTCACTCCTGGACGGCTCGCGGCGCGGATCCGGTCGACGATGCACCCGCAGGGCTTCCACGGCACCCACGAGCGTCACGGTTTCTTCGAGGGCTGGTACGTCAAGCTCGTGAGCGCCGACCGAGTCCACCGCTGGGCGATCATCCCGGGGGTGTTCCTCGGACTCGGCGACGACGCCGAAGCCTTCGTCCAGGTGCTCGACGGCACTACCGGACAGTCCTGGTACCAGCGCTATGACCGGTCGGAGTTCCACGCCCGAGACAACGCCCTCGATGTCACGGTGGGCCCGAACCGGTTCACCGCCGAGGGCGTGACCCTCGATGTCACGGACGCCGGGCTCCGGGGAGCGGTGCGCTTCACCGATCCGCTGGCCCCCTGGCCGGTCAGGCCGTGGTCTCCGGGGAGCATGGGCTGGTACGCCTGGGTGCCCCGGATGGAGTGCTATCACGGGGTGCTCTCCTTCGACCATGGCCTGGCCGGAGTCCTGGAGCGGGACGGCGAACCGGTCCGGTTCGACGGCGGGCGCGGCTACCTGGAAAAAGACTGGGGTCATGCCTTTCCCTCCGGGTATGTCTGGATGCAGACCAACCACTTCGCGCGGCCCGGGACCTGCCTCACCGCCTCGATCGCCCTGGTCCCCTGGCTACGCGGGGAGTTTCGGGGCTTCATCGTGGGCGTGCGTCATGCGGGCGAGGTGCACCGGTTCGCGACGTACACCGGCGCCCGCACGACGTCGCTGCGCCTCGACGACGACCACGTCCGGTGGAGCCTGCGCTCCCGGCGGGGTGCCACCCTCGATCTGGTCGCCCGGCGCCGACGCGGAGGCCTCCTGCACGCCCCGGTGCGCACCCAGATGCACCGCCGGGTGGAGGAGACACTCGATGGCCGGGTCCAGGTACGGCTCGCCGACCCGGCCGGGCGGGTGCTGCTCTCGGATACCGGTCACTGCGCCGCGCTTGAGGTGCACGGCGACCTCGACCGGCTGCTCGCCACGCGGTAGCACACCGCCGGCCTCGATCGGGTCACCGAGCATCGTCACGATCACGCCCATGGCGGTGACCGGGGAGAGCGCCCGGGCCCGGGCGGTGTCCAAGTCGGAGAGCGGGCGCTGGTGTTCCCCCAGCGGCGCTGCCGGCGTCAACGGCACCAACCGTCCTGTATCACTTCGCGACGAAGGATCATCTGCTGGTCGCCGCGCTGGCCGGCGCCGAGAGGGACGGTGCCTGGCTTGACCTCGACCAACTTCGGCAGCTGGCCAACAGCGACCATCGTCCGGGCGAGCGACGCGTCCGGCTGTGCGTGATGCTCCGAGGCCAGGCCGCCACGCCCCAGCATCCCGCCGCAGACTACTTCGCCCGCCGCACCGAGCGCGGCGTACGCGTCTTCGCCGCCATGGTCGCCAAGCGGCAGCAGGCCGGGCTGGCTCATCCCGGCCTGGGCGCAACCGAGGTCGCCCGGCAGATCGTGGCGCTCTGGGACGGCCTGCACACGATGTGGATCAACGATCCCTCGTTCGATCTCGGCACCGTCCTCTACCACGCCGTACGCCGGCTGACCGGCGAGAACTGCATGGCCGTGCGCGACCTGATCAACCGGCCGGACGTCGGTCTCTGACCGGGGCGCCCGGCACCCGAGCGCCCCGGGTGGGCCCCGGTCACCGATTTGCCAGCGGGACCCGATCCGGGCGCGGGCCACGTTGCCGATCCGGGCGAACGGCGGGTTCAGGTCGCCGTCGCGCTGGGCGCTGACCCGCACGGCCGCGCTAGGCGTCGAGCTGGCAGAAGATGATGACTCGGGGACGGCGCTCGGGATCCTCGGCGATGACGTCGCCGGGCCGCAGCCGACCGTGAGCGGTCACCCGTCCGGTGGTGGGGTCGACGATCCGGTAGTCCGGCGGCGTGCCGCGGTCCCGCATCATGCGCAGGTTCTGTCCGCGGTCCTGGTAGACGAGGTGGAGTCGGCCGGGTGCCCGCAGGCCCCGCGGATTGGCAAAGGTTTCCCAGTCGGGCCGCATGTCGGTGGTGGGAAGTCCTTCGAGGATTCTGCCGAGCAGTCCGACGTAGGTGGATCCTTCGTAGCCGAGGGCGTCCTGCCAGTTGCCTCCGGGGCCGAGGAAGTAGGGGTCGTGGCCGGGTTCGCCGTCGCGCTGGACCCATTGCCAGATGTTGGCGGCGCCGTAGACGACGCCCATGGTCGAGCCGGCGCAGAGGTTGCTCCAGGCTTCGTGGCCCTGCCACCAGCCGGCGGCCTGATCCGCAGTCCGGCTCTGTTCATAGGAGGGTTCGCCGTTGGCGACGGCCTTGACGGGGTGTTCACGCCACATGTCGGCGACGCGCTCGGGCACGTGTTCCGCGCCGTGGCCGGTCTGGCACCACTGGAAGTCAAGCCAGTCGGCGGCCTGGTGGGCGTTGGCGTGCGCGTGGGGGCGGTAGTGGATGCCGGTGGGCTGCTGGTAGCCGTCCCAGGCGTGGACTTCGCGGCCGCCGGCTTCGATCTGTGGTTCACGGCCGGATCCGTCCGCTCCGACGAGGTAGATCGCCGGCCGGGCGCCGTAGCGGGCGACGAGGTACCGGCAGTAGCGGGCGTACTCGACGGGCGGAACGACGGTGCCGGCGACGTCGAGCCCTTTCCAGCCGAAGCCTTGGAAGACCGGTTGCAGGACCGGAACGATGCTGTGGGCGACGAGCGTGCCGAGCAAGCGGTCGAGGTACTGGAAGTAGGCCGGGTTCAGCTGGTTGAGGTGCCCTTCGGGCAGGTCGTCGAAGCCGACGTCGAATCCTTCGTCGGCGGTGCGGTCGCGGGGGCCGACGGCGCGCATGTCCGGCTGGACCGACATGAGCAGTACGGCGTTGAAGCCCTTCGCCTGCCGGTCCTGCGCGTAGTGGCGGACCTGGTCCTCGGTGGCTCGCCAGGGTAGGGCCCAGGCGGTGTCGGCCACCAGCAGCGCCGGTGTGCCGTCGGCGTGCACGAGGCTGCGGCCGCCGGGTGACATGCGCCAGAAACCGTGGCGGTCGAAGGCCGTCGCGCCGGCAGCGGGTGCCGCGGTGATGGAGCCGGTCACGCCGTGCAGTCCGGGGTCGGCGACGGATGCGCTGGTTGTCCAGTGCCAGGTGCCGTGCCCGGTCGGGGAGGCGAAGCGGATCCGCCAGGTGCGCCCGCCATCGTAGAAGGCGGGGCGGCAGAGGCGGGTGCCGTCGTCGTGGATGAAGTCGGCCCGGACCTCGACGGTCGGGTAGGGGTTGTCCTGGTCGGCGCGGGCGGTGAGGACGATGTCGGTTTCCTGCCAGGCTGCGGTGACGACCATTCAGCTCTCCTGTCCGCGATAGCCGAGCCGGCCGAAGGTGACCATGCACGGCGGCTTCACCGGCGCTCGAAAGCTCCCGCTGGTTCACCGGCGCCGGCTCCGATGTTGGCCTCACCGCGTTGACCGACCTGAAGGCCGCCATCGAAGCCGCACGCGCGGTCGCCACCCGGCTGCCCGCTTCGAGCTCAGAAGGGCCAGTCGGCGTCGCGGCCGGCCTCGATGAGCGGGATCATCCGGAAGGTGGCATCGGTCAGCCCACCGAACTCGACACGGTTGGTTGTTCCCGCGTCGAAGGCGGTGTGCCGGTAGCCGCCGAGGTTGAACCCGTACAGCGGGGTGCCGCGGGGCAAGACGGCGGTGACGTTGCCCGTGCCGCGGCCCGAGGCAAAGGTCTGCATGTCGCTGACGACGAACACGCGGTCGTGGCCGCGCAGGGTCGCTTTCACCGACTCGGCGATCCGGGTGCCATGGCCGACCTCTCCGACCCGCCGGACGAACCGGTCCGCCTCGCGGATCACCGACGCCCCCCGGCGGACCTCGTGCCGGAACACCCCGGTGGCGAAGCCGCACAGGTCGACCCGCTCACCACGGGCGGCGAGCGCGACGGCGAACACGGCGGCCGCCTTGACCGGGGTCATCGTGGACCTGGCGGAGAGTCCCCGCGAGGCCATCGACGCCGACGTGTCCACGAGGATCAGCGATCGACCGGACAGGGCCGGCAGGTTCGCCAGCGACATTCGCAGAGCGCTGTCCAGCGCGTGACCCCACCGCAGGGAGGGCGCGTGCTCGTAGGCGGCGAGGAACCGCATCGGCAGCTGCCTCGACCGGGCCACCTCGGTCGGATCGGTCAACCGGGCGACGACCTGGTTGGCCGCCTGGTCACCGACGCCGGCCTCGTCGAAGTTGCGCAGGTTCCGCAGCAACGCCATGTAGCCCATCGTCGGGATCAGCGCCGTCCACAGCCGCGCCTTGTCGAGCGTCGATCCGGCCAGGGACAGCACGTCCTCCCAGGTCATGCCGGCCCGGGACAGAGCGTCGGGGTCGAGCAGCACGGTCGGATCGTCGGCCGCCGCGCGACGCAGTGTCCCGTTGGCCGCCAGCATCCGCAGCGCCGTCGGGGTCTGGTCGTCGTGACCGTGCCGGCGGTCGAGCGCATGCCCGAACAGTGCACCCTGCCAGGACTTGTCGCCGGCCGGCGTGGGATGCACCAGGTCGATGACATCGCCGAAGCGGAACCCGTGGGACGCGGTGTCGTACTTCAGCAGCGACCGCTCGGTGTAGAGGCGGGTCGCGGCGTCGGCGATACCGCGCTTGACCGGCTTGGGCACCGCCCGCCCGTGGCGTGCCATCCAGTAGGCGAGGGCCTCCCCCGGCTCGTCGGCGCGCCGCAACACCGAATCCACGATCTTCCGCGACCCGGGGATGGACGCGGCGACCATCGCGGCCGAGGCCTCCAGCGCGCCGACGATCGAGGCAGAACGCATGTTGGCGGCCGAACGCAGCCAGCACAGGAAACGTGCGATCCACTCCGGATCGGCGGCGGCGACGCGGTGGACCAGGTCGACGTAGCGCCGGTCGCGGTCGGTGGCCTTCTCGTAGAACGTGTCCTCGGCGACGAAGTTGGACACGGCGAGCAGAAACAGCTCGCTGCGGGCGTCGTGGCGGTAGCCGGCGCCGCCCTCGTGGGTGCGGCCGGACGGGGCCGCCTCGGCCGCGATCGGGCCTTGGCCCGCGGCTGCCTTGATCGCTACGGTGTTGAACTTGCTCACAGCGTCTCCCTTCCGTTCTGGACAGCCGCGTTTGGATCCGAGTGGTGCCCCTCCGAGATCTTCAGGCGCCGCGCCGGCATGGCGTCTCCCAAAGAAGTAGCCGACAGGCTTCGCACCGGAGGTGCCGCGCCAAGGCGGCGGGGCGGCCAGCGCCCGCCGGCCCACGACCGGGGCGGCGGGACGCGACGACAACACACCGCCCCGTCCGGATTCGGAGGGGCGGCGTTCCACGTCGCGCTGGATACGCTACGTCCGCCATCGATCGGGATCCGGCATGCCCACGTGGCCGCCGGGGGAATGCCGCTGTGGTCGCCGAGCCCGCCACATCTTCACGGTCACCATTCCCCTCCCGCCGGTCCTCGTGGTGGGCAGAACGATACGACCGGGTTCCGAGACCCGGCAACGCATTATCGCGCTCGGTGTGGTCCCCGCCGGCACCGCGCACAGCGCGCTCGTCCCTCGCTCCCCGGGTGGTCAGCCCCGGCCGTAGTGAACGCTGGCATTTCCGTTGCCGACCGGCACCTCGTTCGGATCCGCAGGGTGTCCCCGAATACCTCCTGGCTGGTCGAGGGCTTCTGCCAGGTCCACCGGGCACTGTTCTCCACCACGGTCTCCGTCGTTCCCGGCGGCGCGGCGAGCACCGTGATGTCACCAAGGTCACTTCCCAGGTCAAGCGTGGCCACCTGCTGCGGAACGGTGTCCCGCCTCGCTGATCACCAGTAGGGCGGCGATCCCGGTGTTGGACCGGCCCTCCGCCATCCGGCGGAGCACCTCGCGCTCCCGGAGGGTCAGCCGGTCCAGCGGATCGCTCCGGCTGCGGACCAGCAGCTGGGCGACCACCTCGGGATCGAGCGCCGTCCCGCCGTCGCCGACCCGCCGCAGCGCCCCGAGGAACTCCTCGACGTCGGCGATCCGGTCCTTGAGGAGGTACCCGACCCCCCGGGTGTTCCGGGACAGCAGGTCGGTGGCGTACCGCTCCTCCACGTACTGCGAGAGGACCAGCACCGCCGTGTCCGGCCACTGTTCCTTGATGGATATCGCGGCCCGGAGCCCCTCATCGCGAAAGGTCGGCGGCATCCGGACGTCGGCGACGACCAGATCCGGCCGATGTTCGCCGACGGCCCGCAGGAGTTCCTCCGCGTCGGGGACGGCGGCGGCCACCGTGAAACCCGCCACGTCGAGAAGCCGGACGATGCCCTCCCTGAGCAGGACGGAATCCTCCGCGATCACAATTCGCACGGCAGCTCTACCCGGATGGTGGTCGGTCCCCCGAGGGGGCTGTCAAGGTGGAGGGTCCCATCGACGGAAGCGACCCGCTGGGCCAGCCCGCGCAGCCCACTCCCCCGGTCTGGTCGCGCCCCGCCCCGGCCGTCGTCGCGGACGACCACGCGGAGTCTCCCGCGGCCGGAGAAACTGGGCACCTGGCGGACGTCGGCCTCGACCGTGCTCGCCTCCGCGTGCTTGACGGCGTTGGTCAGCGCCTCGGAAACCACGAAGTACGCCACCTGCTCGATCTGGTCGGGCAGCCGCTGCGGCAGGTCGGTCCGCAGCCGGACGGGCACCGGACACCGGGCCGTCACGCCGGAGAGCGCGGCGTCCAGGCCGAGGTCGTCGAGGACCGCGGGATGCAGCCCCCGCACGAAGTCCCGCAGCTCCGACAGCGCCTGCTTCGCCTCGTCGTGGGCGTTCTCGATCGCCTCCCGAGCCGAATCAGGCAGTCCGGTCGTGCTCGCCCGGGTGATCCCGAGATTCATCGCGAGCGACACCAGCCGCTGCTGGGTTCCGTCGTGCAGGTCGCGTTCGATTCGGCGACGTTCGGCGTCGGCCGCCGCGACGAGGTCGGCGCGGCTGGCCGCCAGGAGCAACGCCACCCCGCATCCGGTCAGTACGAGCAACGTCCACGGGCGGTGCAGGTCCAGCCCGAACAGCGTCGTTCGATTCAGGTACCGGCCGTGCAGACCGATCGTGCTCAGCACCAGCCCCCGGCCCAGATGGTGGTCGTGATCAGGGTGAGGAGCCCGCTGGCGATGCTGAAGCCCAGGTGGCTGGCGAGCCGCTGCCAGAGTCTGAACGACCCGGCGTTCTTCCAGAGTTCCCGGAACGATCGGGGGGATCCCGCACTCGGTCCACCGTAGACCGCTCGGCGATGTCCTCAACCGACATGTTTCGGTTCCCCTCTCCTGGTGTCCGAGGTGCTGGCGCCGGACGTTCTCGCCATTCCCAGCCGGGTCACAACGGTGATCGTCGTGCCGATGCCCGCGGCGAGTGCCAGCCCGGCAATCGGTCGGTCAGCGAAGACCCTTCCCCCGAGAAACCCGGTCAGCGTCGTCGTCGAGGCCCACAGCGTCGCGGCGAACGCGTCGATGCGGCGGAACCGGGACGGGGGGGGATCCCAAAGACGCGGGCGGTCAGCATGACGGCGAGCCTCGCCCCCGACAGGTAGCGGCCGGTGACGATCACGGACACGGTTCGGGCGCTCATCGTCTGCTCTGCCCAGTCGGAGAACCGGCGACCCCTGCGGCCCCGCCGGACGTGTCGCAGCAGGCGGGGTGCGGTGCGTTCGCCGAGGCGGTACACGAGGTTGTCCCCGACGAACGCGCCCAGTCCGACGACGGCGATCAAGCATCCGACGTTGATCTGCCCAGCGGCGGCCGACAATCCGGCGAGGATCACCATCGTCGCGCTCGGCAGGCATTGGCACAGCGCGTCCAGGGCGACCACGCAGAACAACGTCGGCCAGATCCAGGGCGTCTGCGCCACTCCGCTCAGCAGTTCCAGCACTGGCCAGCCCCGACCGGGTCACTGTCTTCGTCCATGCGCTCAAGCCAACCGGACCGGCCGGGCGAGGACACTCCCACAGGGTGGTGTCTGCGGGGTGGTGCCGGGTACAGGCCGATCGCCACGGCCGACGGGTTCGGCCGGATCGATAGGGTGGCTTCCGACCCGGCCGGTGCCAGACGACGGGAGTTGGCGCGTGGGTGATCTGTTGGTGAACCTGCTGGCGAGTGTGATCGCTGGATGCTCGGTCTGGCTGGCGCAGCGCGGGCTGCGACGCCGGACGTTGGCCAGACGACGCACGTTCTTCGGCGTGGTTCCGGGCGAGCACTGCCTGCTGGTGGTAGGCAAGCACGCGTCCTCGCCGAGCGAGCACAGTGTCTCCAGTCGCGATGTCGCGGCGCTGGTGGAACTGGCCACGGTCGTCAGGAGCTGCGGAGGCCACGCCGATCTCGCCATCGCGGGAAGCCCGGTGGCGGCGCTCGGGCGGCAGACCGAGTTCTGCGTCGGCGGTCCGATCACCAACCCGCGCACGGCGGTTCATCTGCGCACGATGTTGCCTGGGGTCCGGTTCGAGCACGACACGTTCGGCGGCCCCGAGATGGCGTGGTGGGTTGGTGACGCGCCGTTTCGCTGGGAACCTGAGCGGGTCACGTATGTGGTCATGGCGAAGGTGTTCGCCCCTGGATCCACCCGCGCGGTGTTCATCGTGGCCGGGCAGGTCGCCGCGGCCAACCTCGCGGCGGCGAGGTTCCTCGCCACCAGGTTCGAGTCGCTCGCTTCCCGGTATGGGGTGTCGCGGCAGTTCTGCCTGGTGCTGCGGGTCGCCGAGCCGGCGGCATACGGCTCGGACTTCGTCGAGGTCGCGGCCGATGTCACCGATGCGGCGCTGTCCGCACCAGCGTGACCGGCTGAGGTCAGGAGAGCCGCTCCCGCGGGGGCTGTCGCCGGAGGACGGTATCGGCTAGAACGAACGACATGAGCAGGTTCACGGTCCGCCCGGCCACCGCTGAGGACTCCGGCACGGTGGCGGCGCTGCATCTGCGGAGCTGGCGGGCCGGGTACACCGGGATCATGTCGCCGGCCACCATCGCCGGTCTCGACCTGGCCGATTGGACCCGGCGAACCCGACAGTGGTATGTCGAGGTTCCTCCCGGCGTTCAGCATCTCGTCGCGGTCGACACCACGACGGCGACGCTGGCCGGTATCACCAGCATCGGTGCCTACCGGATCGACGAGCGGTCCGACGTGCTCGACGAGGCCGCCGGGGAGGTGTACGGGCTCTACGTCGATCCTCCCTCGTGGGGCCGGGGAGCGGGCCGGGCGTTGATGCGGGCCGCGCTCTCGGCGCTGTGGACGGCTGAACGGTGGCCCGTGCGGATCTGGGTTCTGCGGGACAACGGGCGGGCCCGCCGATGCTACGAGCGCTGGGGCTTCGCCGTTGACGGGACGACCGCCGCGGTGGCCATCGCCGGCACCGGCAAACTCCTGAAGGTTCGCTATACCCGGACGGATTCCCCGGAGGCGGTTGATCCCGGAAAACGCCAGGAATGAGCGGATGCCCGGGGTCATCCGGCCAGACGAATACCGGCCAGGCCCCGGTGGGTGGAGACCACCAGCCGGTCGGGTCCGGGGCAGACCAGCCCGGTGATTGATTCAGTGACGTCGATTCCCTCGGGAAGCCATTCGAGCGGAGCGCCGGTGGCCGCGTCCCGCACCCGCACCGTCCGCTCGTCGCCGGAGACCAGGACGGCCCGACCCTCCAGCTGGCCGGTCGCGATGGAACTCACCCAGAACTCGCCGTCGACAGCGGGTTCGCCGGGCGGGGCGCTGGCCGCCGGGTCCCAGATCCGCACCCAGCGGTCGTAGCCGCCGGACACGACCAGTGAGGTTCCCCCCGGCCCGGACGAGAGTCCCTCGACGCCTCCAGGGGCCGTCACCGGCGCCTCCCGTGGTCCGCCCGACGCTCGTAGCCACGGTAGCCGGGCCGTTCGGCGCACCCCCGTTCCGGGCGCCGCGCCGCACTGGACTCGCACTAGACTGAGAGTCTAGACTTTGAGTCTAATGGCGTGGGGAGACGACATGGCACACCAGCCGGGATACGAAGAGAAACACGGCGCAATCATCGGGGCCGCGCTGCGGATCCTGGCCGACCAGGGATACGAAGCGCTCACCGTCGATGAGGTCATGGCCCGGGCGCAGATCTCCAAGGGCACCTTCTACCACTACTTCCCGTCCAAGCACGCGCTGGTGGAGGCGGCACTCCTGGCCGTCAGCGACAGCATCGTCAATGGCGTCGCCGCCGACCTCGGCGGGGACATCCCCGAACGACTGCTCGAACCGTTCCTGGACCTGGCCCGGCCGCAGAACGACACCGACACGCCAGCCGACCGCCGTCTGGCCCACGTACTCCTGTGGACACCGTCTCTTGAGGCGTTTCGAACCCGCATGTTCGGTATCCTCGCCCAGCGCCTCACCCCGCCGGTGACCGACGCGCTCAGCGAAGGCGCACGCACCGGCCGGTTCCAACTGACCGACCCCGCGGCGACCGCCGAACTCCTCGTCCTCCTGACCCTGTCCACCCGCGCCCGGGTCATCGCCCTTGCCCGGGATTCCGAAGCGGAGCCTGGCCAGCCGGCCGCCGCCGCACGATCGACCAACGCCTATCTCACCATCGTCGAACGCACCCTCGGACTGCCACCCGGCACGTTCCGGCGGGAGTACGACGCGACCGCGAGCGGGGCCTGACATGCCCAGCACCAGAACGATACGTATCGCTGGAGCACAGCTGGCCTGCCGGCTCAACCGGCGGATCGAGAATTTCGCTCGGGCCGGCGAGCTGGCGACCCGGGCCGCCGCGGCCGGCGCCCAACTGGTGCTGTTTCCCGAGTTGATGCCCTCGGGATACACCATCTCGCCGCGGCTGTGGCAAGGTGTCGAACCCGCTGACGGACCAACGGCACGGTGGCTGCGGCGGACCTCCGCCGAACTCGGTATCTATCTGGGCACCAGCTACCCGGAGCTGGACTGCGGGCACATCTACAACACGTTTGTCCTGACCACCGCGGACGGCCGGGAGGCCGGCCGGGTACGCAAGAGCCATACCGAGTCGTACCTGTTCCGTGGCGAACCCAACTCCCACGTCATCGAGTGTGACCTGGGGCGGATCGGCGTCGGCATCTGCGCGGACAACCACTACGCGGATTTCGCCCGGCTCATGCGCCGTTCCCGGGTCGACCTGATGCTGATGCCCCATGCCGGGCCGGCGGGCAAGACCGTCGGAGGGTTGATCAGCCAGGCCGACATCCACCGCCAGCACGACGTGTTCCAGAGCCTGGCACCCCGGTACGCCGAGATGCTCGGCGCCCCCGCGCTGTTCGTCAACCAGTGCGGTCGCACCTCCGGCGAGCGAGGAACCGGCATCGTGGGATCCGTCCTCAACTCCCCCGCATGCTATTTCCCCGGACTGACCACGCTCGCCGATTCCGGCGGCCGAGTCGTCGCCCGCCTCGGTGGCGACGACGGCCTGGTCATTGGTGACGTCACCGTCGACCGGTCCCGGTATCCCGAAGCCGAGCCACGGTTGCATGGAGCATTCGTCACGCCGGGAAGCTGGTTCACCCGACATGTAATCTTCACGATCGATGGTTGTCTCGGCAAGATGTACTACGCTCGCCGCCGAACCCGAGCGGGGGTCCAGTCCGGCGAGCGGGCCGCCTGATCCCCCCACCGCGACCCGCCGGTCCCCCGCGTTCCCGCCCCGGACCGACCGCAGGGCGTCGGGCGTCGGGCGTCGGGCGTCGGGCACAATCTTGATCATGGATCACACCTCTGGCCTCGCTCCGATCACGGCCCATCGGCACGGCACCGGTGGTCCGCAGGTCGCGGTGCTGCACGGCGGGCCGGGGGCGCCAGGCACCGGCTGCTCGCTGGCCAGGTCCCTGGCGGACCGCTGCACGGTGATCGAACCGCACCAGCGGCGCGGCGGCGACGTGCCGTTGACCGTCCAGCAGCACGTTGCCGACCACGCGGCGGTCCTGCCCGCCCGGGCCACCGTTCTGGGATGGTCGTGGGGGGCGATGCTCGGGCTGTCCTACGCCGCCGAGCACCCCGACCGGGTCACCTCGCTGATCCTGGTCGGCTGCGGCACCTATGACCAGGCCAGCCGCTCGCTGTACCAGCGACGCCTGGCCCAGAGACTGGGCAGAACGGGCACCGCCCGGATCGACGAGCTGTCGCGTCGCCGCACCGCGGCGACCAGCGAGGCCGAACGCGACCGGTTGCTGGCCGAGCTGGGACAGCTGGCCGACCGGGCGCAGCATGTCGATCCGCTCCCCGAGCCGGACGTGGGGCTCCGCTTCGACGGGACCGGACACGGACAGACCTGGGCCGATGTCCTGCACCGGCAGGCCAGCGGCCAGGAACCGGCCGCCTTCCGGGCCATCACCTGCCCGGTCCTCATGCTCCACGGCCACGATGATCCACACCCCGGTCCCGCCATCCGGGACACGCTCCAGGCGTTCATCCCGCAACTGCACTACGTCGAGTTTGCCGCCTGTGGACACAAGCCCTGGCTGGAGCGCCAGGCGAGACAACCGTTCGGCGAGGCTCTGGCCCGGTGGATCGGCGTCGAAACCCGCCAACCGCCGGCCGCCCGGTGACCCCGGTCCGGCCGGCCGCCGGAGCCCTCGGAGCTGGGCGGAACCCGCGAGGCGCACAATATGAGCGCGGGGGTACGGCTTCCACGAGCCGGCACGTGCTGTCGCCACCCGACACGTCGCACCTGCCACACAACACACCGCACCCGCCACGCCGCGCAACACGCCGCACAAGGAGCCGCCGTGCCCGTCAACATCCCCCGTACCCTGCCAGCCCGCAGGACCCTCGAATCCGAGAACGTGTTTGTCATGTCCGAGGCCCGCGCCGGCCACCAGGACATCCGCCCGCTACGGATCGCCATCGTCAACCTGATGCCCACCAAGGTGGACACGGAGACCCAACTGCTCCGGCTGCTGGGGAACACCCCCTTGCAGGTGCAGATCACGCTGCTGCGGATGGACTCCCATGAGTCCAGGAACACCTCCCGCGAGCACCTGGCGGCGTTCTACGCCACCTTCGACCAGGTGCGGACGCAGAAGTTCGACGGTCTGGTGGTGACCGGCGCCCCGGTGGAACTACTCCCCTTCGAGGAGGTCGACTACTGGCCGGAACTGTGCGAGGTGATGGACTGGAGCACCGATCACGTCTTCTCCACACTCCACGTCTGCTGGGGTGCGCAAGCGGGGCTGTACCACCGCTTCGGGGTGAAAAAGTACCCCCTGGAGCAGAAGATGTTCGGCGTGTTCCAGCATCAGGTGCTCGACCCGCACTCGCCCATTCTCAGCGGCTTCGACGAGGTGTTCCCGGCCCCGCATTCGCGCCACACCGAGGTGCGGTCCGAGGACGTGCGGGCGACCCCGGGACTCACGCTGCTCGCGGAATCCGCCCAGGCGGGGGTGTACCTCGCCGCGACCCAGGACGGACGGCAGCTGTTCGTCACCGGGCACCCCGAGTACGACCGGGGCACCCTCCAGGCCGAATACGAACGAGACGTCGCCAGGGGGCTGCCGATCGCCGTGCCCCACGGTTACTTCCCGGACGACGACCCCGGCCAGCCACCGCGTATGGCCTGGCGGTCACACGCGTTCCTGCTGTACGCGAACTGGCTGAACCACTGCGTGTACCAGCGGACGCCCTACGATCTGCAGGCCATCCCGGAGGAGCCCCCACCGGACGAGGAATAGCCCGGGGCACGCGGCACCCGGGCCTCGCCACCTGCGCGCTGATGGTGGGCATGGGGCCGGGGCCGGGACC
>JABDRL010000152.1 GCA_013041765.1 Dactylosporangium sp.
TCGGCGGCCAGCGCCGCTCTGCCGGCCGGCGTGCCGGCCTGGGCACCGGCCCGGTACGCGGCCAGCGCCACCCCCAGTCCCCCCGCGACTCCCAGCGCGGGAGCACCGCGCACCGCCAGCCGCCGGATGGCATCGATCAGCTCATCGACCGTCGCCAGGGTCAGCACGACCAGCTCCGCTGGCAGCAGGGTCTGGTCCACGATCTCGATGGCGTCGCCCGCCCAGTCGATGGTGCGCATTTCGCAAGGCTAGGGCTTGAGCGCGCGTAGATTCGAGGGATGGACGCTGTCGTGGGGAGCGCGTTCGCGGGCGCGGTCGCGGTCGCGGTGCTCCTGGCGCCGCTGCTGCTGCCCGTGCACCTGCGGATGACGGCCACGGAGCAGGGGCTGACGATCGAGCCCCGAGGCTTTGACGCGGTGTGGACGCTACGGTGGCGGATCGTCGTGCCCGCTGACCAGATCACCTCGATTCGGGTGGTGCCGCGCTCCGAGCTCCGGGTTCGGGGCCTGCGCCTGCCGGGCGTCTGCATACCCGGTCTGATCATCGCCGGCTCGTTCGGCGCGGGCCAGCACCGGACGCTGGCCGACATTCGCCGGGGCGAGGAACTGCTCGTCGTGTACTGCCGGACCGGATCGCCCTACCGGGCGTTCGTGCTGGAGTTTCCCGACCCGCACGCGGTGCTCGGCCGGGCCCAGGCCGCGCTCCGGCGTTGAGGCGCTGGCCCGACGACCGCTGGCGTAGGGTTTCCTCCCGTGGGAACCGTAGCTGCCGTCGCCGACCGGTACGTCCCAGAATGGGCATCTCTCAACCCGATCGGAGCCACGTACGCCGGCATCGCCGGACACGACGATGCGGTGACCGATCTCTCCCCCGACGGGTATGCGGCACGGGCCGACCTGGACCGCCGGACACTCGCCGCGCTGGCATCTGTGTCCCCTGGGAACGAGCGCGAGCGGGTGGCGCGGGAGGCGATGGTCGAGCGCCTCACCATCGAGGTGGAGCTGTTCGACGCCGGCCACACCGCCAGCGAGGTCAACGTCATCGCCAGCGCGCTGCACAGTCTCCGGGGCGCCTTCGACCTCATGCCGACCGGTGGCGACGAGGCCGCGGAACTCCTCGTGGCCCGGCTCGGCCAGGTGCCCGCCGCGCTCGGGCAGTGGCGGGAGACGCTGCTGGACGCGACCGACCGTGGTCACGTCGCGGCCCGGCAGCAGATCCTCGAAGTGGCCGGGCACTGCGAGGCGTGGGCGGACCCGGACACGGACGACGTGTTCCCGAGCCTGGCCCGGCGCGCGTCGCGCGACGTCGACCAGCCGCTACGGATCGCCCTGGAGCGCGCGGCCCGGGCCGCGGCGGAGGCCACCGCGGCCACCGGGCGGTTCCTCCGGCACGAGCTGGCCGCCAGGGGCCGGACGAACCCGGCCTGCGGCCGAGACCGGTACCAGCTGGCCTCCCGGTACTTCCTCGGAGCCGTCGTTGATCTCGATGAGGCCTATGCCTGGGGATTCGAGGAACTCGGCCGTATCGAAACCGAGATGCGGGCGGTGGCCGGCCAGATCGTTCCCGGCGGCACGGTCGACGCGGCTGTGGCCGCGCTGGACGCCGACCCCGGACGGGCCATCGGCGACACGGCGGCGTTCCGGACCTGGATGCAGAGCCTGGCCGACCGGACCATCGCCGATCTCCACGGCACGCACTTCGACATCCCCGAACCGGTCCGTCGCATCGAGTGCATGATCGCGCCGACGTCGGACGGCACCATCTACTACACCGCGCCCAGCGAGGACTTCAGTCGCCCCGGTCGCATGTGGTGGGCCGTGCCCCAAGCCGCCACGGCCTTCTCCACCTGGCGCGAGGTCGCCACCGTCTACCACGAGGGCGTTCCCGGCCACCATCTCCAGATCGGCACCGCCATGACCAGCGGGGACCGTCTCAACCGCTGGCAGCGGCTGCTGTGCTGGTGCTCGGGGCACGGTGAGGGCTGGGCGCTGTACGCCGAACGGCTCATGGACGAGCTGGGCTACTTCTCCGATCCCGGCGACCGGCTCGGCCTGCTCGACGCGCAGAGTCTGCGGGCGGCCAGAGTCATTGTTGATCTCGGCCTGCACCTGGAGCTGCGCATTCCGCGGCACACCCCGCAGGGGTTCTGCCCCGGCGAGCGTTGGACGCCCGAGCTGGCCTGGACGTTTCTGCGGGCCCACACCCGGCTGCCGGAGAAGCTCCTGCGGTTCGAGCTCAACAGGTACCTCGGCTGGCCGGGCCAGGCACCCTCGTACAAGATCGGAGAGCGGCTCTGGTTGCGTGCCCGGGAGTCCACCCGGGCCCGGCAGGGCGCCGCCTTCGATCTGCGGGCCTTCCACCGCGATGCGCTGGCCCTGGGATCGCTCGGGCTCGGTCCCCTCGCCGAAGCGCTGTCGCGGTTGTGAGACGACAGTCGACGACGACGGTCGGCGGTCGTCGACTAAAGTACGGTTGCCCCAAATGTTTGGATACCCCGCCCCTGACGTAGGGAACACCAGTATGGCCACCGTCCACACCGTGCCGACGATCCAGCTCCCCGCTCCGTGGTCGGATGCTGCTGTTGTGGTCGTCGTGCCCACCTACAACGAGGCCAGCAACATCGAGGAGGCCCTCGGTCGCCTGGGACGGCTGCCGCTGCCGAACCTCCGCGTCCTGGTCGTCGACGACGGGTCTCCCGACGGGACCGCCGACGTGGCCGAGGCCTACGGCAAGCGTCTCGGCGACCAGCGTCCCGGGTTCGTCACGATCATGCGCCGCACCTCGAAGGACGGCCTCGGCAGGGCGTACGTCGCCGGGATGACCGAGGCCCTGGCCATGGGGGCGGAGTATGTCGTCCAGATGGACGCCGATCTGAGTCACCAGCCCGAGTACATCCCGCAGCTACTCGGCGTCATCCTGTCCACGACGGCCGGGGTCGTCATCGGCAGCCGGTACGTCCCCGGCGGGTCCCTGGCCGACGAGTGGAAGTTCCACCGCCGGTTGCTGAGCGGATGGGCCAACTTCTACGTCAACGCGGTTCTCGGTCTCGGGGTGCGCGACGCGACGGCTGGCTTCAAACTCTGGCGCCGTGAACTGCTGGAGCGCCTCGGCCTCGACCAGCTGACCAGTGCCGGGTACAGCTTCCAGGTCGAGATGAACTACCTGTCGAAGAAGGCCCGCTACCCGATCGTCGAGGTGCCGATCCACTTCGAGGAGCGTCGGGACGGTGTCAGCAAGATGAGCCTCGGCGAGAAGCTCGAATCGGCGAAGGTCCCCTTCGTCCTGCGCTTCCGTCACCGAGGCTGAGGACTGGTCGACCCGGTCGTGGGACCGGTGGTCGCCGCCCACGCGGCAGGGGCGGAGGCACCGGATGCCGGCCGCGCTGGCCACACATCCTGGCGCCCCGCCCCTGATCCGGTGGGTGCGTCGTCGGCCGCCTGCTAGCGGAGCGCCATCCCGAGCTTGCGGCCCTCCTCGCGCAGGTAGTCCCGCGCGTTCGGATGCGCCGCGCTGTCCACGATGTTCTGGGCCTGGGTCAGCGAGTCATTCCCCCAGACCTCCGCGACACCGTTCTCCGTGACGATGTAGCTGTGCTGGAAGGACGTCGCCGCCGTCGGCAGCACCGGCACGACCGCCGAGGTGCCAGACTTGGCGTGCCACGAGCGAAGCGCGATCACCGCGCGGCCACCGGGCGAGTGGTGCGCCCCGACGACGAAGTCCGGCTGTCCCCCGAAACCGGAGTACAGCCGTTGCCCGGCACGGGTGCCGTTGGCCTGGCCGAACAGGTCCACCTGGAGGCCCCCGTTGACGGAGAAGACCCGGGGATGCTGGGAGATCGCGCCGGGGTCGTTGGTCTTCTCCGTGCGAAGCATCAGCACCCGGGGGTTGCGGTCCATCCAGTCGTACAACTCCGCGGATCCGAAGCTGAACGACGCTGTGATCGGCGTGCTGGGGTCCAGGCAGCCGGCCTTCTCCAAGGCCAGTACCCCATCGCTGAACATTTCCGACCAGATGCGATATCCCCGACCGTCCAGGAGCGCCCGCAGCACGGCGTCCGGGATGGCCCCGATGCCCAGTTGCAGGCTTGCGGCCTCCGGCACCAGCCTGGCGATCCGCGCACCGATACTCGTCGACACCTCGTCGGGCGCACCAATCGGGTGCTGGGCAACCGGCTCGTCCACCTCAATCAGGTAGTCGATCTGTTCCAGCGGAATCATGGCATCGCCGTAGGTCACTGGCATGCCGGGGTTCGCCTGAGCGATCACCAGACCACCGCGGGCGCGGGCGGCCTCGATCGCCGCAGGCATGATGTTGGTCTCAATGCCGAGGCTGACACAACCGTCAACCGGCCGGGACGAGTGCAGGATCACCACGTCCGGGGGCAGCTTCTCCGTCAGCAGGTGCGGCACCCGGGACAGCCGGCAGGGGTAGTACGCCAGCCGCTCGTTGCCCCGCATGCCAGAGCCGATGAACGGCGTCTCGTAGCGAATCCCCTCACGGTTGGGGATGCCCCGCTGGGCATTCAGTATGAACAGCTTGAACTCGGGCAGAGCCTCATCCACCAGGCGCAGCACGGTGAACGGCGTCGCGTAGTTGCCGCTTGCCACCACCCGGGGCGTACCCGGCAGGGCAGCCAATACACGGGCAAGCGCTTCACCGGAAATCGTCTTCAAGGTTTCCCCACGTCGCTCTTCGGCCGGGCCGGATCTCGGCCCCGCTCCACGGTTTTCTATCGGCACCGACCAGGTCCGGGCCAGAGGTCCCGGCGAGTTGGCACGGATGATGGTTTGCATGTCGACATGGATGGATGCATTCCACAGTCAAGGATCTTTGAGTGAAACACATCACGTACCGGCGACGGTCGCATTGCCGAACCGGGTGACGCGCGCACCACACCAACACTGGTAGAGCCTACCGGAACGACTTGACGCACATCATTCCGGCGGGGCGAGCCTCAGCGTGACCGAGTTCACTGCCGATGTCGCACGTCAACGCCCGAGTGGCGATCGAGCGGACGTTTTGTACACCAGGGAAGGAAGCGCCCCTGCGTGAACGTTCGGCGACAGCGGCACCAGTGCTCATCCCCGAAAAAGCGATGAACCGGTTCACCTCCTCACGTCAAGGGTCGGCGAAACACCACATCACTGATAACCTTCACCCCGTGATATGCAGCACAATGAGGCTGGACACCAGGCGACGCCGAAAGGGGAGGGCCGTCCATGACGGGCGTTAAGATCATCGGAGCACCACTGGCCAACATGCCATGGCAACCGAAGCCACAGGGTCACATCGGCCCGGTGTGGCGGCACGCCGGGAATCCCATCATCGGGTGGAACCCGACAAAAAAGACGGCACGGGTCTTCAATAGCGCCGTTCTTCCGTACGGGGACAGCTTCATTGGTGTCTTCCGCGCTGATCACAAGCATGGCCGGCCCATGCTGCACGTCGGACGAAGTCCGGACGCGCTGAGCTGGGACATTGACGACGAAGAAATTCACTGGAACGATGAAAATGGGGTTCCCTACCAACCCAACTATGCATATGACCCTCGGCTGGTCAAACTCGACGACGCCTACTACATCGTGTGGTGCACTGAATTCGGCGGTCCGGCGCTCGGGTTCGGAAGAACCACGGATTTCCAGGAATTCACCCGCCTGGAAAACCTCACGATCCCCTTCAACCGCAACGGCGTCCTTTTCCCCAGGAAGGTGAACAACAAGTACCTGTTGTTAAGTCGGCCAAGCGACAGCGGCCACACACCGTTCGGCGACATCTTCATCAGTGAAAGTCCTGATCTGCTGCACTGGGGCTACCACCGCAGAGTCATGACAACCAGTGGTCCGAGCTGGTGGCAGGGGCTCAAAATCGGGGGCGGGGCCGTTCCGGTTGAGACCTCCGAGGGCTGGTTGCTCTTCTACCACGGAGTTTCTGGCACCTGCAACGGCTTCGTATACAGCTTCGGCGCGGCCATTTTGGACATCGACCAGCCGGCCAAGGTGTTGTACCGCACAGACGATTACCTCCTCACCCCGGAGGAGCCCTATGAAACAACCGGATTCGTGCCGAATGTCGCCTTCCCGTGCGCAACCCTGCACGACGCGGATACCGGGCGTATCGCTATCTACTACGGCGCGGCCGACACCTATGTCGCCATGGCGTACACCCAGGTCGATGAGCTCATCGAGCACATCAAGGAGAACTCGGTCCTGGTCGCCGGGGATGCGGAGAACTACCGGTAGCGCGGAGAGGCGGCCCTCGCCGGGCCGCCCCGC
The DNA here is from genome assembly GCA_013041765.1 of Dactylosporangium sp. Classification (GTDB taxonomy): domain Bacteria; phylum Actinomycetota; class Actinomycetes; order Mycobacteriales; family Micromonosporaceae; genus JABDRL01. The sequence continues at coordinate 6,273 of JABDRL010000152.1, forward strand.
CGCCCGCCCAGCAGGACCATCGAACGAGCGCCGTAGCGAATCGCGTCCCCAGGGACAGCTCTCTACGGCGTACCGGCCAAAAGGTCATGGTCGGCACCGGGACGGGCTAGAACATCTCCATGGGCGCGGGATCGCGGTGCCAGCCGAATGCGGCCCCGACCTCCCGGACCGCACCGGACCGCAGCTGTCGAACCCGGCCGGCGTCCACCAGCCGGCCGAGCGGAACGCCGCCGAGGTACACCGCGCCGAGATCGGCGATATCGCATGCCAGGTCCGGATCCGCCCCGGGACTGCGCTCGCAGCTCCCGGCACCGTCCGCCCCCACCCGCAGCCGCCAGCGGCCGGCGTTCTCCGGCAGGAGCGCGTCGCGCACGTCGAAAACGGCCTCCACCGGCGCGGCGTACCGGCGACCGGTCAGCGCGGACGGAAGATCGATGATTCGCAGCCACAGCCCGTCCATGGCCCGCATGCCCAAACGCCGGGGCTCATCGACTAGGTGCCCGAGCGGGTCGTCGATCGCGCCGTACTCGGTACGGACGGTTCTGGTCAAATCCATGGTCAGCAGGTGCCGCCACAGCTCCACCGTGGCCTCGGTCGTGGCCGCGACCAGCTCCACGACCAGGACCTCACCGGCTGGCCCGGCGGCGGTGAAGCCGGGCTTCATCCGCCAGATCACATATCCCTCGACCGCGCCGTCCCGCTCGTAGAGCGTCGCACGCCGCGCCGTCGCGCCGCACCGGGCCGACTTCGGATCGACGATCAACGATGACCACCACCGCTCGCCGCGGCTGAACCACCCCGGGCGGTCGATGGACACCCGCTTGTAGACCTGCTCCAGCTCGGAACGAACCACCGCCGGCGGGCAGGTGCGCAGCCGGCCCTGCCCCCGCGCCCCGGCCCGCAGTGACACTTCCCGGCTCTCGATGCTCATCGGCGCGTTCCTGGTCGCCAGGCCGTAGCCGAAGCGCTGGTAGATACGGCCCTCGCTCGCCCAGAGCACCGCGAGTGGCTCTGCCCGCGCACGGGCATCGGCCAGCAGGCGGGTCATCAGGTGGGTCAGCAGTCCCCGCCGCCGGTGGGGGGCCGCGACGCTGACCGCCGTGACCAGCGCCGCTGGCAATGCCGCCCCGGGAACGGTCAGCTGCGCCGAATACACCCCGGCGTTGCCGACGATGTCCCCGTCGGCGGTCACCACCATCTGGTTCCGCTCGGGCTCGAAGCGCAGCCGTTCCCGCTCGACGGTGTCCTCGTTGGGGTCCAAGCCGAACTCGGCGCTGAGCATCTCCAGGACTGGCTCAAGGTCACGATCTGTGGCGGTACGGATCATGTACTCATCGGCCAGCGGACGCCGCCCAGCGACATCGGTAGCGGGTTCAAGGCTCACTGGTTCTGTCTACCGGCGAAGCCCCGAACCCGCGACTGGTTTTCCGGTTCTTCTATTTCTTCTACGCCGCCCCGGCGGCGTCCAGTGTGGCCAGTTGTCCGGCACTCAGCGAGACGTCCACCGCGGCCAGCGCGGTCTTGAACTGCTCCAGCGTCCTCGGCCCGATCAGCGGAACGACCGTCGGCGACTGCTGGTGCAGCAGCCACGAGATCACGAGCTGGTTGGGGGCGATCCCGATGTCCTTCGCGACCTCCGCGGCGGCCGCCAGGCGGGCCTCGGCGTCCTGGCCGCTGTAGGGCGCCATGGCCGGGTGGCCGAGGCGCTTGGCCGGGTCGTCGTAGATGCCCTTCAGGATCGGCGAGTAGGCGACCAGGGTCAGGTCGTCGTGCTCGGCCAGGTAGTCCAGCTGCTCATCATCGACGATCGAGCCGTGGGCCAGGCCGGCCCGCCGCCGCAGGTACGAGTGCTGCTGCTGGAGCGCGACCGGCGCCGGCCAGTCGTGGCGCGCGCACAGCTGGCGGAGGCGCTCCATCCGCCACGTCCGGACGTTCGACCAACCGATGTACCGCGCCTTGCCCGACCGGACGATCTCAGCCAGCGCACCGAGGGTCTCCTCCAGCGGCGTCGCCCGGTCGTCCACGTGGACGTAGTACAGATCGACGTGGTCGGTGCCCAGCCGGCGCAGGCTCGCGTCGATCGCCCGGCGGAGCGTGTCCGCGCCGGCCCCCACGAACTGGGACCGCGCCAGCTCCCAGTCGGGTCCGCCGGTCGGCCCCCAGACCGAGTCGACGTCACGGATCAGGGCAGTGGCCTTGGTCGCCAGGAAGATCTCCTCCCGGCGACCGGTGCTGGCCAGCCAGCGCCCGATCAGTTCCTCGCTGTGGCCGCCCTCGCTGCCCCGCCGTTCCCACCAGCAGTAGCAGTCAGCGGTGTCCAGGAAACTGCCACCGGCCTCGACGTACCGGTCGATGATCTGAAACGAGGTCGCCTCGTCGGTGACCGTTCCCATCTGCATACAGCCGAGAGCGAGCTGGCTGATCTGCTCGCCGGTACGGCCGAGCTGCACGGTCTTCATGTGATGGCTCCTCACGCTCCGGTTGGTTCCGTTGAACGGAGGCTAGAACCTGGAGCGCGCTCCAAGTCAAGCACGCGCTTCACCGACTCTCCCAATTCCTGCCGCTGCCGTTCCTGGAACGCGGCAGCCGCCCCGAGCGGCCGGGCCAGGGCCTGTGTCCTGGAGCCGTGCCCCAACCCGCAGGCCCTGGCGCCGTTGCCACCGAGCCGGGCTACAGCAGGGCCGGAGTCGGGTCGGCGGTCTCCGCGGCCGGTCGCGGCACCCGCTGGCCCTCGATGTCAAGGTTCGGCAGCAGCCGCTCCAGCCAGCCGGGCAGCCACCACGCCCCACGCCCGACCAGCGCCATGACCGCTGGAACCAGGGTCATCCGCACCAGGAACGCATCGACGGCGATGCCGAAGGCCAGCGCGAACGCCATCGACTTGATGACCGTGTCCTCGCTGCCGATGAAGCTGGCGAAGACCGCGAACATGATGAGCGCCGCGGCGGTAACCACCCGGGAGGCGTGGCGGGTTCCCACCAGAACCGACCGCTTCGCGTCCCCGGTGTGGACGTACTCCTCGCGGATCCGCGAAACAACGAACACCTCGTAGTCCATGGCCAGGCCGAACAGTACCCCGATCACGATGATCGGCAGGAAGCTGATCACCGGACCGGTGGTATCGATCCGGACAAGGTCAGCCAGCCACCCCCACTGGAACACCGCGACGACCGCACCGAACGATGCCACGATCGACAGCAGGAAGCCGGCCGTCGCCTTGATCGGAACGACGATCGACCGGAACACGATCAGCAGCAGCAGGAGGGCCAGGCCGACCACCACCGCGACAAAGGGGATCAGTGAGTCCGCCAGCCGGTTGGAGACGTCGATCTGCACCGCCGTTTCCCCGGTGATCGCGACCTCGCTCCCGGTCGCGCGTTCCCACCCGGAGGACTTGCCCCGGAGGGTCTCGACGAGGTCCTTGGTCTCCGTCGAGTCCGGAGCCGTCGTGGGGATCAGCGGAATCACCGCGGTCGCGCCGCTGGCGGAGAACTGGGGCTGGGTGACGGTCAGCACGCCATCCGTGCTGTTGAGGTCCTCCGCGATCACCCCGACCGCCTGTTGCAGCGCCGCTGCGGGCTGCCCGTCCCGCGCGTCGAGCACCACGGCGAGCGGGCCGTTGAAGCCCGGCCCGAAGGCGGCGCTGATCAGGTCGTAGGCCTGGCGCTGCGTGGTGTCCTCCGGTGCGCCGCCGTTGTCCGGGAGCGAAAGCCGCAGGCTGGGAGCCGGTATCGCGACCGCGAGCAGCAGCACCACGCCAGCCAGCACGGTGATCTGCGGGTGTTTGGTGACCAGGCCGACCCACCGCTCGCCCCCGCTGCGGGCGCCGGTGGATTCCGCCAGTTCCTGGCGGGCCGCCCGGGATCCGAGCTTCGGCCTGAGCCGGTCGCCGGCGAAGCCCAGCAGCGCCGGCAGCAGGGTGACGGCGACCAGAACGGCGACGACGACCGTGCCGGCGGCCCCCAGACCCATGACCGTCAGGAAGGGCAGCCGCACGACCGCGAGCCCGCACAGTGCGATGATCACGGTAAGGCCGGCGAAGACGACCGCCGAGCCGGCCGTCGCCGTGGCCAGCGCCACCGATTGCTCGGCCGGGGTGCCCGAGGCCAGCTGCGACCGATGCCTGGACACGATGAACAGCGCGTAGTCGATGCCGACGGCCAGCCCGAGCATGAGCGCGAGGGTCGGGGCCGTTGACGACAGCGACACGACGTTGGAGATCACCATTAGGCTCACCAGCCCGATCCCGACACCGATCATCGCGGTGAGCAGCGGGAACCCGGCCGCGAGCAGCGAACCAAAGGTGATCACGAGCACGACCAGGGCGATGAGAAGGCCCGCGGTTTCCTTACCGCTGACGGGCACGCTGGTCACGCCGTAGGCGGTGCCGCCGAATTCCACCCTCAGGCCAGCGTCCCTGACCGGGTCGGCGATCGTCTCCAACTCGTCGAGGGTGCCATCGCGGATTTCCGGACGGAGCACCGTGAACCGCACCTGGGCGATGGCGGTCCGCTCGTCCGGAGCGATCGCCTGCGCGGTATACGGATCGATGGCTGCGCCGACCTGGGGCTTGTCCTCGGCCGCGGCGACGGCCTGTTTGATCACAGCGACATACGCCGGGTCGGTGATCGATCGGCCCTCCGGCGCGACGAAGACGATCTGCGCGGTCGCGCCGGTCGCCGCCGGGAGCTTGCCGGTCAGGGAGTCCATCGCCTGCTGGGATTCGGACCCGGGGATCGTGAACTCGTTGTCGAACGTGTGGCCGAAGACGAGATATCCCCCGCCAACGGCCGTAACCAGCATCAGCCAGATCGCCAGAACGGTCCGTCGGCGCCGGAACGACATCCGGCCCAACCGGTAGAGCAAGGTGGCCACAGAAGACTCCTCATGCGATCGGCGGGTCGGGATGGCACAGTGCCCTCCCTCAGTATCCCCCACTGGATACACCAATGTATCCAACATGAAAAAGTATCGACTATCGGTGACCGCGGGCCGCGAGGGGGCGGGCCGCCAGACCCGGCGATGGGGCCGGGCCGCCAAGGCGACCCGGCCCCATCTGGGAGGGGCAATATGGTAAGGCGCTACCGGTTACCGCTGCCGCTCTGCCCGCTCGCCGAACGGCTGGCCTGCCCGCTGCCGGCCTGCGCGCTCGCCTCCTGGCCTCCCTGCCGCGCGGACGGCGCCGTGCTGGGCGGACCGCCCGGGGCATTGCTGGGACGGGTCGACGGGGCACCGCTGTGCTGGTGTCGCACCCCCTCGCAGAACTTGTCGACCTGCTCGCGGTCACGGCTGCGGACCTGCTCTGTCAACTGCTTGAACTCTCCGTCGTTCTGCAGGGCGAGCTGGCGGCGCTCCCGGTCCTGCTTGGCGTACTTCTCGCACAGCCCGCGCAGGGGATGGGCCGACTGGTCACCGGCCCGGGAGGGCCCGCCGGAGGCGTCGGCGCCGTGGCTGGCGCTCGCCGCCGCACCGGGGAGGTGCCGCTGCACCGGGTCGGGCAGGTTGCCGGTGCCGGCCGCGAGCGCGACTCCACCAGCGCCCCCCGTGACGAGCACTACGGCTGCGACCTTGGCGGTCAGGAACTTGGCGACTGCGTACTTCAACATTGAGGATCTCCGCGTTGACGGGACTGGAGTGAGACTTGCCTGCCGGAAAGCCAACGTCGCCGCGGCCTCGCCGGGCAGTTCCCCGGGCGTCGCTGGTGCCCCGGCGGCGGCCAGCAGCCGGGCGAGCGGAATATGGCCCGCGACCGACTCGCCGCGCAGCAACCGCTCGGCGGTCATGGCGTCAATGGATTGGGGTGCCCGGTTCGCGCTCATCTCACTTCCTACAGCGACAGAGTCGGCCTTGGTGTTACTCGGCACGGGGATCGCGGCCAAACAGCTTGTCGATGTCCTGGCCGAACCACTGATCGAGCTTGCGCAGACCACGGTGTGCCGCCGTGCGAACGGCCCCGGCCCGCCGGCCGAGGACCTTGCCGCTCGACGCCGCGTCGAGACCGACGACCACCCGCAGCATGATGGCTTCGGCCTGCTCCCGGGGCAGCCGGGCGATCAGCGCGACCGCCAGGTCGGTCCCCATCGCGTCGACCGCGTCCCCCTCGGTGTCGCCGGCGGCCGGGATCTCCGCGAACCGCTCGACCGGGACGGCGATTTCGGACCGACGCTTCACCCGTCGAAGATGGTCGATGGCGCGATGCCGGCCGATCGTCGCGGCCCAGCCGCGAAAACCGTTCCAGTCACCGCGGAACGAGGAGAGGTCCCTGGCGATCTGCAGCCAGGTCTCCGAGGCGACGTCCTCGGCGTCCGAACCGACCAGCACGCGGAGATAGCGCAGCAGACCGGGTTGCGCGGCCCGGAACAGCAGCCCGAACGACACCTCGTCCCCGGCCTGCGCCGCGACCACGGCGGCGGCCAGGTCCGGCCCCCCGGCCTCGGCCCCGCCCGGGTCCTCGCGCGTGCCGGGGTGCTCTTCCGGGACGGCGCACTGGTTCGTAGTGACCTCGTCGAGGTCCGTCTCCGACGGCACCCCAGACCGATGACCAAGGACACCCACACGACCTCCCCGACGCGCAGCTCTTCACGGCCGTCTGGTTCCGCACCCGACCACACCTCAGGCGCCATATTGAACAGCGTCCCGAACGTCGATGGCGTTACCGCGCGAGTGCCCGGACGCCCCCTGCGGGTGGCTGTGGGCTGGCCACCAGCCCGGGGCGGAGCGGTCCATGAGGTCACCGGGCAGCACCGCACAGGGCCGAGGCGAAGACCACCCCCAATTCGTCGGGGCTGAGTTCCACCGGATTCCCCCGCATGCTGCTGGCCCGCGCGGCCTTGCCGATGACCTCATCGGCATGTTCCTCCCCTAGCCCGAACGTGCGAAGGGTCGGAATTCCAAGCATGGCAACAGTTTCCCGGATCCAGGAGATTCCATCTTCGACTGTCGCATTCGGATTACCAGTCAGCACACCCGCCGCCTCTCCGTACCTGGCCAGCGCCCGGTGCTCCGGATGACGGCCTCGCAGGGCGCGCACGTTCGCGTCCACCACGGGCGCGAGCAGCGCCGCGCAGAGCGCTCCGTGCGCCGCGGACGTGATCCCACCGAGCACCCCGGCGAATCCGTGCACGGCTCCGAGCTTCGCGTTGGCCAGCGCCATACCGCCCAGCAGCCCGCACACGGCCATGTCCGTGCGCGCCTCCAGATCGGAACCGTCGGCGTGGGCCCGGCGCAGGCCGCTGGCCGCGTGCCGCAGCCCTTCCCGGGCCAGGGCATCGGTAATGGGGTTGGCCCGGGCCGAGACGAACGGTTCAAGACACTGGGTCAGCGCGTCCAGGCCGCTGGCCGCGGTGACCCCCGCTGGGCAGCCCACCGTCAGCACCGGATCGACCACCGCCACCCGGGGAATCATCAGCGGGCTGCGCATGCTCACCTTGACGCGGTGTTCCGGCACGGCCAGCACCGCGTTAGCCGTCACCTCCGCGCCCGCGCCAGCGGTCGTCGGAACCGCCAGGCACGGCACGGCCG
>JABDRL010000168.1 GCA_013041765.1 Dactylosporangium sp.
ATCCCAGGCGGGTGGCCAGTCTGGAACCGGCCCGGCCGGCCAGGGCCAGGCCGATGTCGGCCATGGCCCGGTCTGTGGGTGGGCTTCGCCGGGCGTATCTGGGGGCCAGTTCGGGCAGCTGCTCGGAGAAGGTCTTGGCTGGGCACTCGGGATTGTCACACCACAGTCGACGGACTTGCATGTGGATGACCAGGTGTTTGCCGCCGATGTCCGCATCGGCGATCCTGCGGGTGTAGTGACTGTGGCCTCGGCTGGAGGGCTGCCCGCAGGTTCGGCAGGGCTGCCCGCAGGTTCGGCAGGGCTGTTCGATGGTCCGGCCGTGGGCGTCGATGCGGACCGTGGTCGGCCGCGCCCAGACGCGATCGATGACGATCCCAGCCAGTTGCGGGAAGATGATCTCAAGATCCTGATGAGCCCACCAGCAAAAGACTACACAGTGGACATCATCGCCCCGGCGGGCCCGTTACCGACACGAGATGTGGGCCAGAACCCCTGAACCGACCCATCATCCTGGGGAACCTAACCAGTTACTCCAAAGCAAAGGTCAGCCAGGATCAGCTTCAACTGCTTGCCTGTGCCGAGGTATTTGTACATGAGACGGCTCTCGCGAAGTTTCTAGTTCTATGTAGCCCGTGATGGCCTCCACCGCACCGCCGCCACAGCATGGTCCACATTCGGGTCTTCCTTCTCAGACCAGAAACGCGAATGGCAGTCGGAACATCTGTGGATTTTCTACCCAAGAACAACCGGTTCCTCGATCGTGAAATCCGAGCATCCCCGCAGCTCAGCGCTGATTTCCCTTGCTTTGTGGGACCCGCCGGAGACTCCACCCTGCGTGCATGGGCGGTGCAGGTGCCGTCGCTCCAGCGCACCGCCCCCTCTGACCGAATCACAGCCGGCCAGGCGCGTACCTCGATCGGCTCAGCGACGGTGGTGACGCCGCCGAGCAGGATGGTCGGGGCGAGCGTTCCCGGCCACGTGGCGACCGCGATGGTCCGGCTCTGGCCGCACTGCTTCCCCCGTTGACTTGCATCGCGATGAACAGCCCCGATATCAGCAGGTTCAGAAGGAACGCCGAGGAACGCCCGCCGTTGTGGACACCGAAGTGTGCAAGGAACAGCCCATGCACGGACCCCGAAAACCCAGCCGGATCGCGTCGAGGTACACGACCGTCCAGGCGATTCCGCTGAAAAGTGCGAGAGAGGTGTCCATCACGGACCATTTTCACGAACCTACCCGTGGTGCCGCGCATACCTCTCGGGTACCGGGACCAGAGCCGTGCGCCCCGACCGGTCAGGTCCGGTGCCGCAGCGCACCGAGTACGCCGAGCCCGAGGCCGAAGGCGGTCGCGAAGGCCGCTCCGGCCGCCAGCGCCGCTTCGGCCGCGCAGGCACCGGTACTCGACTTCAACATCGCCGTCGCGAGTGCGACGATCAGGGACGAGAGCCCGACGATGAGGATGAGCAGGTAGGTGGTGCCTGAGCGGTTCACGGGGTTTCCCTTCCGGTGAGGACGATGGTGCCGTCGGTCAGGTGCCGGCCGAATACGATGCGCGCTGCGCGGACCGCGGCGAGGTGGCGTTCGATGGCGGCGGCCTGGGTGTCGAGTGCGCCGAGTGCGCCGAGAATCCGCTGCTGGTCGGCGGCTGGTGGCAGCGGGATTTCGAGGTCGCCGAGGGTGGCGGTGCTCAGTGAGGTGGTCAGCGATCGGATGGACCGGTCCCGGATGCGGGCTTGGACCCCGGCCTGGGACAGGCAGGCCAGCAGGTAGCCGGGGTCCAGCCGATCCGGGTCGGTGACCCGAAGCCTGAGCAGGTTGGTGTGTTGCAGCCAACCGGCCTCGTCGGGCCGGACGATGGCGACCTGCCCCATCGCCCCGGTCCGTACCCAGAGCACGTCACCTGCGTTCAGGCGGTGGTCCTCCAGCACGGTGGCGTCCACCCGCGGCGCGTCGCTGGCATCGATGCGACCGTCGCGGAGGTGGCGTGGGTGGACCACGGGAGTGCGTCCGGCGTTCGTTGTCGACCAGGATCGGAACTTCTTGAGGGTGCCTGCGGGGACACCGCTGGCGATGTCGCAGAGATCCCGCAGGGGGAAACGCGGCCAGCCCTGGTCGTTCCCTGTGGTGTAGGGGGCGATGTCGAGGCCCTGGAGCATGGCGTCCAGCTCCGCGTGTGCGGCGTGGGTCGACGTCCGGGTCTGTGACCGGTCCAGGTATTCCGGCGGATGCAGCGAGTATCCGTGTTCTCGGATCTCCTCGACGGTGACGATGGCGCCGAGTCCTTCCCTGGGCGTGGCGGTTCTGACGGTCGCGGCGATCCGCTCGATGTCCGCCGGGTCGAAGACGTGGACGTTGCCCGTCTCTGCGGTGGGTGGCTGTCCCAGCTGGCGCGCGTCGACGAACTGCACCGGTGTGGCCTGCCCGGTGGGCGGGCACAGCAGCCAGACGCAGACGCCGATCCGGGTTCGCGGGAACATCCGGGCCGGGAGCACGACGACGGCCAGGACCGATCCCTGTTCCACCAGGTCGCGGCGGACAGCGCGGCTCGGCGCCCCGGGCTCGAACCCGGCGCCGTAGGGGAGGAGGACCGCGGCCCGGCCGTCCGGGGCGAGGGCGGCCACGCAGTCGCGCAGCCGGGTTGGCTCGACCGTACGGCCGAACGGCGGGTTGGCCAGCAGGAACGTCGCCCCGCCCCGTGGCGGGGACGGCTCTGCGCTCAGGCTGGCTGGTGTGCCGGTCGCTGCCAGCCACATCCCGGCGAGCCGCAGCTCGTCGTGGCGGGGGTGGTCGGCGTACACCTGAACCACGGCCGAGCTGGTGTACCTGTGGGCAAACTCGGCGAGCAGTTCGCCGAACCGCGCGAACGGGTCGTACACCCTGACGTCGCCGTGCATGTGGTGGGTCGCCAGGAGGGCAGCCATGATCGCGGCAATGCTCGTCGGTGTGCAGATGGCGTCGCTGCGGACCCGGGCCTCGTCCAGGTAGAGGGCCCGGAGCCGGTGAAAGTCCTGGTGGCTGAGGTGGGCCGTCCACAGCATGATCTGGTGCACCGGCCCGAAGGCGCGTGGTTGCAGCCGCGCCGCTGGCGCGTCCGGGCCGTCGGCACCGGGCGGCCAACCGATCGAGGCGTCGACTGCTGCGATCACCTGCCGTAGCAGTCGACGTGCCATGCCGGGGTCGCCGTCAGCAGGCAGGTGCCGCATCAGCCAGATCCACCGGTCGTGGTCGTGCAGGCGCAGGAAGGCCAGGCAGTGCAGCAGGTAGAGGTAGTCGGTCCGCTGGGCGTCGGCAAACGCCTGCGGTCCGAGCGCGAGGAGGGGTTTGAGGACGGTGCCAGGGTCGGAACGGGTCGGGGGTGGTGGTCGTCGTGGGAGCAGATCGCCGTAGGTGACGTCGAGGGGATCGTCGTGGGTGCGTCTGGCCGGGGGCAGCGGTCGTCGGCTGAGCCAGCTGAGCACTTCGGCCAGGAGGAACTGGCCGCCGCCGGCACTGATCGGCGTCGGGAAGTCGGCGTGCCTGCGGCGCCACTGGGTGACCGCGGCCCGGGAGACGCCCGCAAGGCCTGCGATCTGTGCCTGGGTGACTGTGGTAGCTGGATCGCTCACGGAGACGACGGTAGGCGTCGCCACCGCGTACGTCACGTGTGCATTAACCGATGCACGGGGCACCTGTTAACAGACAGGGTAAGGACACCGACGATCTACGGCGTGACAGACCTGAGTACAACCTCCCCACCGACGAACAACGACCGCAGGGACCGCGTCGAGTATCAATCGGCCTCGAAGACGTCCTCCAAGACCCGCTGTGCCCTGGCGGGTACTGGTTCGTCCGGGAAGATCTCAGTGCACGGGGCGAGGACCGCCTCGGCCGAGGCGAGTCCAAGCCGGTCGACCAGGAACCAATGTCCTCGGCGTCTCGCCGCCGGGCGGCCAGGACCTTCATCGCCAGCAGGTGTTCCGGGGACGCTGCGGACACCCGAAGCCCGGCATGGGCGAACACCCGTGGTGCCTGGGAATCACCGCCGGGGGCGACGTAGACGCTGGCCTGCTCGTTGAGCCACCAGCGAGGCAGGCCGAGCTCGTCGGCAACCGCCCAGGCCTCCTCCAGAACCGCCCCGTGCGGTTGGAACACGGCGTCAATGTCCCGGGTCGAGCGGCGGGCGTCGTATGCCAGGGCCATCGCCGCGCCACCAAAGACATTAGAGATCGGCGACCACGCCGCGTCGGGCGAGCCGGTCGCCGAGACGTCGCAGGGCGTCCTCGATCGCGGCCCGATCAAGGATCACGCCGTCGGGGGTCATGCGACCTCCAGCTCCTGGGGGGCGACGAACACACCGCGACGCCGGAACGCGGCCGGGGCATGCACGATCGCGTCAACCCTGGCGGCGCGGGTGTTGAACGGGAACCAGAACTGCCGCAGCGATCGTTCCTCGGCCCAGGATGGTGCCCGGTGTCCGTCCCGCGCGGCCAGGTGCTCGGCGAGCGCGGCCAGGAACACGTCCCACCGCTGATCGCCGGTGCTATCCGGTTCGTCGGCCAGCAGGGCCAGCCGCTCGTCAGCCGGTTCCCAGCGGTACTCCTCCAGGAACTCTGCGATCAACCGCCAGCGCAACGACTCGTCCGCTCCGACCAGGAGCCCAGCCAGCTGCGCCAGCCCCATCGGCTGGTACCGGCGCGCAGGTGACGGAGACCCCATGCCCAAGACGGTAGTACGCCCCGGGCTCGGAGCGCCTGAAGGCACAGCCGGCGGTGCCGACGACGTCTGCGGAGGCGCGCCCCGCGGCATGGCGAAGTGCGGCGCCCTCAGCGAGTCCCGCACTGCCACCGGCTCGCGCCAGCCTTTCCCCGTTTACCCCCCGAAACCCCCGCCAACGAACGACAATCAGTGACAACAGTTGACCATCGAAATCCGACGTTCGTGCAGCTCAACGCCGATATTCGACAACCGACAACAAGCCCGAAACCGTTACCGTCGGCAACAAGGGGTCGTGGGTTCGGGTCCCGCCGTTTCGACAGGGCAGGAGTCCTGCCCCCTGGCTCCTCCGGCTCCGGCGAGCAGCAGGGACGCGAGTCTGTCGGCAAAGTCCGCGTCGACTGGGAGCTGGCGCAGTACGACGCGAACCCAGACCGCGCCCGCGAGTGCATCCATGACGAGCATCGGGTCGGCGGCCTCGGCGGACAGCTCGCCGCGCTTCGCGGCGCGAACAAAGATCGGTAGCTCGGTGGCGAGGCGGTTGGAGAAGAAGTCGCGCGCGTATGCCGCGAGTTCCGCGTTCTGGGTAGCGGCACCGAGGGCGGCGATCGCGAGGGCCGCCGAGGGCGGCTCGGTGAGCAACTTGACCAGTGCCCGGGCCAGCGCGGTCAGATCGCCATGCAGGCTGCCGGTGTTGGGTACGGCGAACCGTAGCCGGGGCGCGTCGATCAGTGCCGCGCCCAGGAGCGCGGCCTTGGACGGCCACCATCGGTAGATGGTGGTCTTGTTGACGCCCGCGCGCTCGGCGACGCCCTCGATCGTGAGTCCCTCGTAGCCGCGTTCGGCCAGCAGGTACAGGGCCGCGTCGAAGATCTGTGCCGTGCGGCGCGGACCACTTCCCTCGGTCATGGGGCGTAGCCTATCGTACTTTGCAACGCAACGTTGCGTTGCAAAGTACGGCGTGAGGAGAGGTCATGGTCGCCACGGTGTTCGTCCACGGCATCCGACTCAGCGCGAGCATGTGGGGGCCGGTCGCCGAGCGGGTCAACGGCCCCACCGCAGCGCCAGACCTGCCCGGTCACGGGACCAGGCACGCCGAGCGATTCACCGTCGACGGTGCCGTCGAGGCGATCGCGGCCTCCATCGCCAGCGTGGGCGGGCAGGCCGTTCTCGTCGGGCACTCGCTTGGCGGTTTCATGGCGATCACCGCCGCCGGCCGATACCCCGACCAGGTCACAGCTCTCGTCGCGGGCGGCTGCACCGTCCGGCCGCGGGGCGCCTTCCTCGCCGCGTACCGCGGCGTGGCCCGACTCGCGGCAATCCGGCCGGATATCGCCGACCGGCTCAGCTCACGCGGGTTCCGGCGGGCCCTGCCGGACCCCATTGCCCGGGCCATGGTTGCCGGCGGCGTGCGGTGCGCGGTGATGCCCGAAGTGGTCGCGGCGGTGTCCGGCCTCGACCCGATCGGGGAACTGCACCGCTACCCGGGACCGGTGGTGCTGTTCAACGGTGCCCGCGACCCGTTCCGCGCGCATGAGCGGCGGTTCGTGGCGGCGGCCAGCGCCCGTCTCGTCATCGTGCCGCGTCGCGGCCACATCGGCATCATGGCCGAGACCGAGACGCTCGCCGGGCTGGTCACCACCGCCGCAGCCTGGGCGGCAGCGAGCCCCCCGCAGGACCTCTCCACCGACACCCAGCCTGGATCAACCAGGAATGATTGCTGACGCAGGTCGTGCCCGCACCTGCGGTCGTACCTGCGGTCCCGGCCAGGACCGCAGGTACGACCTTCGCCGATCGCTAGAGCGGTCCCGCGACCGACCGGACCATGGTCACCGGTGGGGCGGTGCCCTGGGCCGGACCGGGGCACTCGATGTCCCTGCCCGGCAGGACCCCGGTGGCCAGGAAGGCAAACGTGATGGTGTCCGCGCAGGTACCACGGCCGAGGGCGACGTGCCCGCCCTGGTCGACCCCCACGAACGCCGCCCGGCGTCCCAGGGCCACGCGCAGACCCATGGCGGACCGCCACGAGGTGGCCGGGTCGCGGCGGTTCTGCAGGATCAGGATGTTGCGCCGGCCATGGGAAGTGACCGTGACCGGGGCTTCGAGCGCCTGGTACTTCCATGCCCCGCACGGCCAGATGTTGGCCGGCATGCCGGCCGTCAGCGGCCACGCCCGCCGGTCTGCGGCGACGTTGCGCCGGTACCGGTCGATGTCGCGCGGCCAGGTGACATCGGCGCAAACGACCGCATACAGCGCGGCGGTGCCGTTGTCCACCGGCACGTCTGCGGCTGCCAGGGGCAGCCTGGATCGCTGCCAGTCGCGCAGTGTCCCGGCGAGGGACGCGGCCTGCGAACCTCGGGCGGTCGCGGCCGGATCGGCGTCGCCAGCGACCAAATCCGCCACCTGCCGCCAGATCGAGACGAGCTCCGGCAGGACATAGTCTTCGTACAGGTAGCTGCGGGTGATCTCACGGACGGTGTTGCCGGTGACGGTGATCCCCTGGATCACCACCGGTTGCCGATCCAGCGCGGCGAGCAGGGCATGGTAGTTCGCGGTCACCTCGGCGACGGACGTGCCGAACCCGATGATGTCGCTGTACCGCACGGCCACGGCGGCGGCGTCGGGGAAGCGGATGGCGACAGCTTCCCCCCAGGTGCGCCACAGGTCGTACCAGATCTTGTTCGGGTCGATGGCGCTGTCCAGGACGATGCGGTCGGCATTGTGCTTGAACAGGGAGGTGTACACCGTGCCGAGGTAGGTGCCGTAGGAGAAACCGAGGTACGACAGCTTCCGCTCCCCGAGCGCCTGCCGGATCCGGTCCATGTCCCGTGCCGTGTTGCGGGTCGAGAGGTACGGCAGCAGGTCCCCGGACAGGTCGGCGCAGTCCTGGGCGGTCTGCCTGGCGAAGGCGACGTTGGCGTCGATGGAGCCGTCCGTGGCGGGGTAGGGCAGGATCAGGTCCATGGCCTCTGCCTGGTCGATCCCGCAGGTCACCGGCGTGCTATGGCCGATGCCCCGGGGGTCGAAGCCGATGAGGTCGTAGGTGTCGAGCACCTCGGCCGGCAGCATCCTGGCCAGCATTCCGGGGAGGTCCAGGCCGGAGCCGCCCGGGCCGCCCGGGTTGCTCAGCAGGATGCCGCGCCGCTTGCCTGGTTCTGCGGTGGCGATCCGGGAGATGGCCAGGTCGATGGTGCGCCCATGCGGTTTGCGGTAGTTCAGCGGCACGGTGAGGACCGCGCACTGCTGCCGGGGATCTCGCTCGATCCCTGCGGCGACGGGTGGGCAGTCGCCCCAGGCCACCTGGCTTTCGGCCGGTCGGGTCGCCGCCGCCTGCGTCGCCGGGAGCGCGACCAACCCACCGAAACCCACGGTGGCGGCAAGTAGCGCGGCGGAAATACGTCGGGTCGGGTGCGGGTCCCGGCCCCGGATTAGTCCATAGATGCGCATGGGGCATTGTCGCGGCAATCCGGATTCCACGCAGTCCCGTGTCGCTTAGATCCCAAAAAGTACAAATTGGTATGAGGGGGGAATTCCGGGTGGGCGGTCGCTTCGACTGATCGATATGCCCGGATCTACCGTTGCTCGGAGACCGGCGATCCTGAGGGCCCAGATCCGACCATGACGTTGCGCTGCCCTGGGCAACGACCATCGGCCACCCGCTGGGGGCTACCAGGCTCAGTGTCTCGCTCCCCGAGGATCCGATGTCGTAGTAATCGTCAACCCGGTCCGTGCGTCGCCGACTCATCAGTAGACGACGAGAGGAGCACGGCGGTGTCGTTCAGTCAGCAAGCCCCGGAACGCGTGGCCACCTACGAGACGGTTCAGGCCAGCCGGGAATTTGGGCAGCTGAACCGTCGGTTCCGTAACTTCGCGGCACCAGCGGTGACAGGCGTTTTGTGCTGGTATTTCCTTTTCGTCATTCTTGCCACTTTCTTTCCTGACCTGATGGCCGTGTCGGTCTTCGGCAAACTCAACCTCGGACTTTGTCTGGGTCTGCTCCAGTTCGTCTCCACCTTCGCCGTGACCACCTGGTACCTGCGCTGGGCGAGATCCAGTTTCGACCCGATGGTCGACCGGTTGCGCGAGCGGCTGGAACACGGAGGTGTGCGATGACGGTAGTCGCCTTGCCAGCCACAGCGGCGCTACCCGTGCACGCCGCGCCCGCCGCCACCATCGGGGATCCGGTGGTCAATATCGCGGTCTTCGCGGTCTTCATCACCATGACGCTCTGGATCGCCGTCCGGGTGTCGGGCAACAATTCGACCGCTTCCGACTACTTCGCCGCTGGGCGGACGATCACCGGCAGGCAGAACGGTATCGCGATCGCCGGAGACTACCTGTCTGCCGCGTCCTTCCTCGGTATCGCCGGGGTGATCGCGCTCTACGGGTACGACGGCTTCCTTTACTCGATCGGCTTCCTCGTCGGCTGGGTGATCGTGCTGATCCTGGTGGCCGAGCCGCTGCGCAACACCGGCCGCTACACGCTGGCCGACGTCCTGGCCTACCGCCTGCGCCGCGGGCCGGTGCGGACGGCCGCGGCGGTGTCGACGCTCGTGATCAGTCTGTTCTACCTGCTGGCCCAGATGGCGGGGGCCGGCGCGCTGGTGAGCCTGTTGCTCGGGGTATCGAGCGAAGTGGGGCAGAACCTGACCATCCTCACCATCGGCCTGCTGATGACCTTCTATGTGCTGGTCGGCGGGATGAAGGGCACCACCTGGGTGCAGATCGTCAAGGCGGTGCTGCTCATGATGGCCGCCGCGGTGGTGACGATCTGGGTGCTCGGGCTGGCCCGGTTCAACATCTTCGACCTGTTCTCGGACGCCGCCGCCAAGAGCGCATCGGGCGACGCCGTTCTTCGTCCTGGCCTGCTGTACGGTGGCGGTCTCATCAGCAAGATCAATTTTGTGTCGCTGTCCATCTCCCTGGTGCTGGGCACGGCCGGATTGCCGCACGTGCTGATGCGCTTGTACACGGTTCCGAACGCTCGGGCGGCCCGCGCCAGCGTCGCCTGGGCGACGTGGATCATGGGCTTGTTCTACCTGTGCACCGTCGTCCTCGGGTTCGGTGCGATGTGGCTGGTCGGCTCGGGGCAGATCGCAGCCGTTCCAGGCAAGGCCAACGCCGCCGTCCCGCTCCTGGCGTTCAAACTGGGCGGAACACTTCTGCTGGCCGCCGTGGCCGCGGTGGCCTTCGCGACCATCCTCGCCGTCGTGGCCGGCCTGGTGCTCAGCGCCAGCGCGTCGTTCGCCCACGACATCTACGCCAACGTGATCAAGAAGGGGAACCTGGAACATCACGACGAGGTGCGCGTCGCCCGGTACACGGCCGTGGGAATCGGCCTGGCGGCCATCCTCGGCGGAATCTATGCCAAGAACCAGAACGTGGCGTTCCTGGTCTCGCTGGCCTTCGCCGTGGCGGCGTCCGCGAATCTTCCGACGATCCTGTACTCCCTCTACTGGTCCCGGTTCACCAGCCGGGGCGCGCTGTGGAGCATCTACGGCGGGCTGATCAGTTCCATCACCCTCATCGCGCTCTCGCCGGTGATCTCGGGGAAGACCGACGCTCGAACCGGGGAAAGCCTGTCGATGATCACCGATCCTGGGGTCAACTTCGCGGTCTTTCCCCTGGAGAATCCGGGGATCGTTTCGATCCCGTTGGCCTTCTTCCTGGGCTGGCTGGGATCGGTGACCACTCGGGAGCAGGTGGACCCCGCCCGGTTCGCCCGGCTCCAGGTGCGCTCTCTCACCGCCTTCGGGACAGTGAAGGCCGCACGCCGCTGACCGGTCCTCGGCTCAGAGGAGGAGAGGACGTATCACCATGGCGACATATCTCAGCGGCGGGCCCGCCAGCGAGCCCCGCGAGGTGAGCCCCGATGTACTCCGGCTGCTGGCTGACTGCACGTCCGATCTGATCCCCCGGCAGGGGGACATGACGTTCGCCTTTCACCGGCACATGGTGAATCTTGCCCCCTCCGTCGCCCGGATGACCGCCGGTGGCCAGCCGATGTGCCAGCGTTTGATCTTGAATGTGCTTCAGGCGGCCCAGCCCGGACCGGGGCGAGCGACCGCCGCGGCCGCGATCCAGCAGGTGGGGCGGGACAACTACATCGAGGGGTTCCCGACGGAGCAGTACCACTCGGTGCCCCACGCGGTCCTGGACACGGTCCGCGAGATGTTTTCGAACACCTGGTCGACTTCGCTGAGTTCGGCCTGGGTGGAGTATCTCATGTGGTTCCGGGCCCACCTGCAACTCGGCGCGGACTCCCAGCGTGCCCGGGACGCGGCGACCGGTGTCCTGCCCACCCCGCAGGGCGGTCCGGGCAGGACCGGCAGGGGCCAGCCGGAACCGGCCGCCTGGCAGAATGTCGAACCGGCTCCTCCGCCGTCCGTGATCATTGAGGATGATTTTGATGATGAGGACGATGACGAACCGGGCTACAACAACCTGATGATGTCGATGACCTTGGATCAGAAGCGGGACCGGCGCAACCGCTGACTCCGGGCACTCGGAGATGTCGATCGAACGACGGTTCTACCTGTGCAGATCAGTCGTCGTACCCCGTCAGGCTCGGCGTCGCCGGCCACGATGTGCGGTCAGCGCAGGTAGGTGCACGGCACCGTGACGAACGTCCGGGTCTCCGGAATGGTCTTGATTTTCACTTCGGTCTCTCCGCTGGCGCATTCCCGCTTGGCCTCGGCCATGGCCTCGCTCCAGGTGATCCCCTTCAGCAGCGGGGCATCGGACTGCCACTGGTAGACCACGCCGGTCGCGATAACCGCGATCACGGCGACCCGGGTCGCGACCATCGCATACCGCCACCGCGATCGAATCGGTCCCGCGAGCCCCAGGACGATGCCGGTGAAGAAGAACAGGCACGGCCCGGCGCTGTAGCGCTGGACGTCCAGGACAACGTCCGCCGCGGTAATCAGCAGCAGCTGTTCCCAGTTCTTGTACAGACTCATCAGGATCAGCGCGCTCCCCAGGAGCAGACTGGCGATGGTCAGGCCGCGCCGGGCGGCGTTGCCGCGGACGATGGCGATGCCGGCCAGGCCGCAGACCAGGAGCACGGCCAGCAGCGCTGGCCAGGCGTAGAGGCGTTCGTACTGGCTGGCCATCCCCGGATAGAGGTAGGCGGCCAGCTCCGACCCGGTGAACGTCACCAGCGGCCCACGTGCCGCGGAGGACACCACCACCGCCGATGGGTCGATGAGACTGTGCGGCCGGGTGGCGGTGAGGATCGGCACGAGGGCCGCAGCCAGCCCCAGGAAGAAGGCGATCGCCGGGGCTCGGTCGCGCCGCCGGGGCAACGCCAGCCGGACGGCGGCCAGCGGGGCGAGCAGCACCCCCAGGGGGGTCGTCAATACGAAGAGCACCAGCCCGAGCGTCGCGACGACACTCTGCCACCGGTACGTCGGTCGCCAGAGCAGCGTCCAGAAGGCCGCGAAGAACACGAACCAGTGCAGGTTGGCCAGGTTGTTCAGGGCCTCGTTGTTCCCCGCCGGCAGCACGATCATCGCTGCGGCGATGGCGAGCCGGAGCGTCTGCGAGCGAACGTGGCCGCTGGTCGCCGCGTACACCAGCACGGCCATGGCCGCCCGCAGCACCGCCGCGGTCACCGCCAGCCCGGCGGCCCACCAGGCGACCGGAAGGTACGACAGCACCTCGGCGGCCAGCCTCGGCAGCAGGTGCAGGTAGCCCGCGTAGGGGGTGAAGATGGGCGTGAGGAATCCGTTGCTGAAGGCTTCCTGCATGAAGATGACGCCGTCCTCGCCCCAGACCCGGACGAGGTGCGAGCGGCCGGCGGGGATGACCAGCAGGTAGACCACGGCCGCAACGAATCCGAGCAGGTAGCCGAGCACGGTCCTGCGGGTGGGCCGCTGCGGTACCACCGGGGCGGGAAACAGGACGTCGCGTAGCCACCGCAGCCACTGCGGCACGACGGTCGGCGGATCGACCGATCCGGAGCCGTCAGCGTTCGCCACCTGTCCATGATCGGTCATTGTCATCGTCGCCCGCCTTGCTCCTGGCCCTGAGGAAACAAGCGAGTTTTGCATATGGCGATCCGTGTTCCACCGCCACCGTCCCCGTCCGCCGGTTCCGTCCGGGCCCGAGGGCGATGCGTGGATTGACGGGCACTCCCGTAGTGACAATAATCGATCGGTATGTGAACGTTCACATGAACGATCAAACAAGGATCCGGCACCGGTGGAATCGACGCGATTCGACCCTCCACGTGCCCGCCGGCCCGCTACGGATCCCGCGCCGTCCTACCTGACCCTCGCAGCACGATGCTGAGGAGGACCGACATGTTCCGTCCACGATCTTCGATTGGACTGGCGGCAGCCCTGCTGCTCGTCGGATCCGTCGCCATAGTGGCGCCAGCCCTGGCGACCCCGCCCACCGCCCAACCGGACTACACGATCACCGTCGATCCCACCGCCAGGGGCGCCAGTATCGGCGACTCCATGTACGGAGTGTTCTTTGAGGACATCAACTTCGCGGCAGACGGTGGTCTGTACGCCGAGCTGGTGCGCAACCGCTCGTTCGAGTTCCTGCCGGTGGACAACGCGTCGTACACACCCCTGACCGGATGGACACCCGGTGCCGGTGCC
>JABDRL010000175.1 GCA_013041765.1 Dactylosporangium sp.
CCCCCACGATGCGCGACGACGCGGAGCGGCGGCTGCCGGCCGGCACCGTGCCCGACGGCATCGTGCTGTCCGAGAAGGCCGCGGCCGATCTGGGCGTGAGCCCCGGCGACCAGCTGTCGGTCGAGCACTCCCGCCGGGTCGGCGAGCGCGGGTTCGAGCAGGTGACGACGTCGGTACCGGTGTCAGCGGTCCATCCGGACCCGCTCCGCCCCACCGCCTATCTCGACGCGGCCCGGGCCGAGCTGTTCAACCTGGTGGGATTCGCCAACCAGATCCAGGTGTGGCCGGCGGCGGGTATCGGGGAGAACGACCTGCGCCGCTCCCTGCTGGACAATCCCACCGTCGCCACCGTCGTGACCGTCACCGCGACCACCCGCGGCATGCGCGACATGATCGCCCAGTTCACCGATCTGCTCGGGCTGGTCGTCGCCTTCGTCCTGGTCCTGGTGCTGCTCATCGCGTTCAACGCGGCGAGCATCAGCATGGACGAGCGGGTGCGGCAACACGCGACGATGCTGGCCTTCGGCCTGCGGACCAGGCGCGTGCTGGGCAACGCGATGGTCGAGAGTCTGCTGATCGGCCTGCTCGGCACCGGGCTGGGACTGGCCGCCGGGGCCGTGGCCACCTGGTGGGCCATTGCCGGGCTGCTCGGGTCGACCCTGCCGGACTTCGACATCCAGCCGATGGTCTCCGGGCAGACCATGCTCGTGTCGCTGGTCCTCGGGGTGGTGGCGGTCACCGTCGCGCCCCTGTTCACCATCCGTCGGTTGCGCGGCATGGACATTCCAGCGGCCCTGCGGGTGGTCGAATGAGATCTACTCCACCGGCGGCTGGACCAGGCAGAACTGGTTGCCCTCCGGGTCGGCGACGATCCGCCAGCTGTACCCGTCGCGGCAGTGCTCGTCCAACGCCCGCCCCCCGAGCGCGACGGCCCGGGCCGTCGCCTGCCCCACGTCCCGGACGAGCATGTCCAGATGGATCCGGTTCTTGCCCGGGGTCGGATCGGCCACGCGCTGCACGGCCACGCCGACGCCCCGGTGGGGCTGGCGGGCCAGCCGGATCTCCTCCTCGTGGATCTCCTCAATGGTGACGTCGAGCAGATCGGCCCAATAGCTCGCGATGCGCTGTGGATTCACGGCGTCGATCGTCACTCCGACGAAGACGGGCCACTCGGGCAGTGCGGTATCCAGGCGCGGGTCGCTCATGGCTGCGGACGCTAGCAGCTTTCAGCGCCAGAGGTGGGCCCGCCGCCAGGCGATGTGGGCAGCCAAGAGTCCCTGGTGCCGACCGTCAGCAGCCGCTGGGTGGCCCGGGAGAGGGCCACGTAGAGGGTGCGGACACCCGAGTCGCCCTCGTCGCGGATGCGGGCCGGATCGACCACGATCACGCCGTCGTACTCCATGCCCTTGGCCTGGAGACTGCCGACGACCTGGAGCCGGTCCGGGAGCGGCCCGGCCAGCCAGGCGCGCACCTCCTCGGCGGCGTCCATCGCGGTGATGACCCCCACCGTGCCCTCGACCTCCGCGATGAGCTCCGCGACGGCGTCCCGGGCGGCCTGGGGCAGCATCTCGGCGGTGACCAGCTGGTGCCGCGGGGGCACCCCGCCCCTGCGGACCGCGGTCGGCAGCTCGATCTGGGGCTCGGCGCGACGGATCACCTGGGCGGCCAGCTCGAAGATCTCCGCGGAGTTGCGGTAGTTCGTGGTCAGTGCGTGGTCGTGCCGGTGCCGCGAGCCCAGCGCCGCGCGCATCGCCCGGGCGGCCTCGGCCGGGTCCGGCCAGGCCGACTGGGCCGGATCGCCGACCACCGTCCAGCTGGCGTGCGGACCCCTGCGGCCGATCATCCGCCACTGCATCGGCGAGACGTCCTGGGACTCATCAACGACGATATGGGCGTAGTCCCGGTAGTCCTCCGGCCGCTCGGCGGCCGCGGCCCGGGTGGCGGCCATCCGGTCGGCATAGGTCGTGACCTCCCGGACGCCGTCCATGACATGGAACGGGTCCCGGGGCGGCCGGACGCGCCTGGTCCGCTCTCCCAGCAGCTCACCCAGCTCGTCGAGCAGGGCGATGTCGGCGACGCTCGGCCCGGCGTCGGCCAGCGAGGTGTACGCCCCGGCCAGAGTGTCGATCTCGGCCGGGGTCAGCAGGCCCGCGCCGTACCGCTCCACCCGCGTGTGGTCGGCCAGCCAGCCCAGCACGTCGATCGGGCGCAGCCGGGGCCACCAGCTGTGCATGAACGTGATGAACTCTCGACGCTCCGCGATGTCGGAGGCGAACTCGGTCCGTTCCTGGCGCCGGTGCGGGGCCAGCAGCTCGACACTCTGGTGCCACAGCGCGTCGAGGAGGTACCCGGCGGCCTTCGGCCGGACCGCGTTGCGCCTGCCGCCACTCGACAGCACCGCTCGGCGGGCGGCGTCGATGGACCGCTGGTCGAGGGTCAGCAGCTGGCCCCGGTACAGCAGCCGCAGCTGGTCCGGGGCGCTGGGGGCGGTGTCGCGCGCCGCCCGGCGCAGCAGCCGGGACATCCGCAGCGACCCCTTGATCGCGGCGGCCTCCGGGGGATCGTGCCTGGTCGCGGCGTGGCCCACGACGAGCTGGCCGAGCGAGCGCAGGCTCACCGCGTCCTCGCCGAGGGACGGCAGGACCCGGGAGACGTACGAGACGAACACCTCTGACGGGCCGACGACCAGCACACCGCCGCTCTCGAACCGGTGCCGGTCGGCGTAGAGCAGATACGCGGCCCGGTGCAGCGCCACGGCGGTCTTGCCGGTGCCCGGCCCGCCGCGGACCACCGTCACCCCCGAGGCCGGGGAGCGGATCGCCTCGTCCTGCTCGCGCTGGATCGTCGCGACGATGTCACGCATGCCCCGGCCGGTGGCCCGGACGAGGCTGGCGAGCAGCGCCCCGTCGCCGACCACCGCCATGCCCTTCGGGGCGATCCCGGGATCCAGCAGATCGTCGGAGATGTCGACGATCTGCTCGTCGCTGCTGCGGATCGTCCGCCGCCGCACGACGCCGAGCGGGTCGGCGGGGGTCGCCCGGTAGAACGGGGCCGCCGCCGGGGCCCGCCAGTCGACGACCACGGTCTCGTAGCGCTCGTCCCGCAGCCCGAGCCGGCCGATGTAGCGCACCTCCCCGCCGGGAACCGCCGGTTCGACGTTGGAGACGTCAATGCCCGTGCTGGCGTCCGGGCCGAAGTCCAGCCGGCCGAACACCAGCCCCTCGTGCTCGGCGTCCAGCGCCCGCCGCCGGCGGGCGGCGTGGAAGACCATGGCGTCCCGCTCGACATAGGCGCCGAAGTTCCCGACCGCCGCGATGCCGTAGCCGGCCTTCTCCGCCTCGGCCGCGGACTCCCGCAGTTGGGCCAACCGGGCGTACACCCGGTCGAGGTAGCGCTGCTCTTCGGCGATCTCCTCGTCACGGGTGGCGTCGGTCACGGGCTGCACTCCGAGGGCTCTCGCTGCTGCTGGTGGTCGTTCTTCCCGCCCGGATCGTCGGGTCCGGCGTCCCGACCGGCGGTGGTCTTCGCGGTCTCCGCGGTCTTCGTGGTCTCCGCGGTCTCCGCGGTCTCCGCGGCGGCCGGGTCGGCCGTGGCCGCCCTGCGGGAGCGCCGCCGGAGGAGATAGGTCGTGGCACAGCCGAACAGGACGGCGATGGCCAGTGCGATCCAGCCGAATCCGCGCAGCCAGCGTTCGGCGGCCTGGCCGGCGAGGTACAGCGTGAAGGTCGTCCCGAAGCCCCAGACGAGCCCGCCGGAGGCGTTGGCCACGAGGAACCGGTGGTAGGGCACCCGGAGTGCTCCGGCGAGCGGACCGGCGAGGATGCGCAGCAGGGCGACGAAGCGGCCGAAGAACACCGCCCAGACGCCCCACCGGGCGAACAGCGCCTCGGCGTCCGCGATGTGGGCGGGGCCGAAGTGCCGCGGAAACCGCCGTCCCAGCCGTCTCAGCAGGGCGCGTCCGCCGCGGCGACCGATGGCGTATCCCAGGGAGTCTCCGACGATGGCGCCGAAGCTGGCCGCGGAGGCCACGGCCAGCGGGTTCGCCAGCCCGCTGGCGGCCATCAGGGACGCGGTGACCAGCGTGATCTCACCGGGGAGCGGGATGCCCATGCTCTCCAGGCCGATGATCAAACTGACGAAAAAATAGATCAGTTCAGGGGGCTGCGCCTCAAGCCATACCTGAATTTCGTGCACGGCTGCCCCCTACAGACTCTCCGGCCGACCCCCGACCATACCGGTTCGCCGCAGGTCGTCGCCGGTCCCACCCAGGTACTCCACAGGTGCGGGGTGCCAGAGGCCAGACAGGAACCAGCCTCGCCGCACGACGAGGCCGGGCCGTGTCTGGCCGGCTGCGGGTCGGCTCAGCTGTCGAAGACGCCAGCGTCCGCCAGGCGCTTTTCTGCGGCGTCCCAGCCGTGGGCCGGGTGCGCCGCGGCGAGACCCTGGAGTTCCGCGCGGATCTTTGTGCCGTGGCCCATGGCCGTCAGCGTCCGGATCTCCTCGATGAAGGCGTCCGATTCGGTGCGCAGATGGACGGTCTTGCCGTTGGTCAGGTTCCGCACGTAAACATTCTTGCCATTGTTCAGCGGGATCAGGTATTTGAACTCCCCGAGCACGCTCAGGGCGCCACCAGCCGCGCCGGCCTGGCCGGCACGGACGGACGCGCGCGCGGTCTTGGAGGTGTTGCTCGCCACGGCGGAGACTCCTTGGAACAGTGGACGGATTGGGGACACCGACGTCGTATGGACATGCGATGAAGTTGCGGCACAAGTCGCCGATGGAACTGTACACGATTACCTGGTGTGTCCGTTATGGCGCTGAGAGTCGGCGTTACCGCCAGCGGGGTTCGATCGTTTGAAGAATTGGTCGGGGCCGAGATTGGCGGATCGCTAGCGCGGCACCGGCAACACCGTCATCATGGTTCCAGTCACGGCGGCTTGCGGTGAGCACGAGGTCGTAGGGGAAGACGTACCTCGTCTCAGGAGGTCTGCTGTGCCTACGCGTGGCGTCGTTTACGTCCACTCGACCCCACTCGCCGTGTGTCCACACGTCGAGTGGGCCATCGCGCGCGTGCTGGCCTCGCCGGTCAGACTCGACTGGACCGTGCAGCCGGTCGAGCCGAGCGCCCGCCGGGCCGAGATGACCTGGTCCGGCCCCCCAGGAACCGGCGCTGACCTGGCCGTTGCCCTCAAACAGTGGCCGATGCTTCGGTTCGAGGTGACCGAGGAGCCCAGTCCCGGCGTCGACGGGGAGCGGTTCATGTTCGTGCCCGGCCGGAGCCTGTTCCGCGCCTCGACCAGCGCCAACGGGGACATCCAGGTCTCAGAGGACCGGCTGCGGGCCGTGCTCGCCGCGGCCCGGGGATTCGAGCAGCTGGCCCACGCGCTCGACCGGGTGCTCGGCGCGGCGTGGGACGCCGAGCTGGAGCCGTACCGCCATGCCAGCGACGGCGTACCGGTGACCCTCTTGACTCGGGTCGGCTAGGACCTGATTGAGTGGGGGCGTGCAACGACGGATACGGATTGCGGTCGTGGCCACCGCCACCACTCTGCTCGGCATGACGGCTGGCTGCACATTTGGCGGCTCCGACACCAGCTCTGGGGGGTCTGCCGCGGGAACCGCAACGCCCACGCCCGAGGACCTCAGCAAGCGGGCCGCGGCCATCGCCGCGGCCATGCCGGACGAGGACCTCGTCGGTCAGGTCCTGATGCCCTACGCGTACGGCAACGACGCGACCACGGTCACGGCCGGGTCCCAGAAGGCCAACCAGCGGTATGCCGGGGTGGCGACCGCCGCGGAGATGATCGACAAGTACCGGCTGGGTGGGATGATCCTCGTCGGCTGGAGCGCGGACGACCCGACGGCCGGAACGAACAAGACGACCAACGTCGAGTCGCCGACCCAGGTCCGGGCCCTGACCAGCGGGTTGCAGGCCGCAGCCGCGCCCCTGGGGGTGGCCGCGCCCATCCTGATCGCCACCGATCAGGAGTACGGCACCGTCATCAGGATCAAGAACGGGGTCGCGCAACTGCCGACGGCGCTCGGCCTCGGCGCCGGTCATGACCCGGACATCACCCAGCGGGCCTGGGCCGCCGCCGGGATCGACCTGGCCGCCATGGGGGTCAACGTCGATTTCGCTCCGGACGCCGACGTGCTGGGCGACCGGGCCGGTGGGGTCATCGGCTCCCGATCGTTCGGCTCCGACCCGCAGGCGGTGGCCGAGCAGGTCGCCGCGGCCGTCCGCGGGCTGGAGGGCAGCGGCGTCGCCGCGACCCTGAAACACTTCCCCGGGCACGGCCAGACCACGGCCGACAGCCACACCAAGTTGCCCGTGCTCGGCCAGAGCCGGCAGAACCTGGACGCGGTCGACCTCGCCCCGTTCGTCGCCGGGATCCAGGCGAAGGCCGGCCTGATCATGTCCGGCCACCTGGACGTGCGGGCGATCGACCCCGGCGTGCCGGCCTCCTTCTCCAGCAAGGTGCTCATCGATCTGCTGCGGGGCGAGCTGGGGTTCTCCGGCGTGGTCGTCAGCGACTCGCTCAACATGGAGCCGGCCAAGCAATGGCCCGTCGGCGAGGCCGCCGTCCGGGCCCTGGTCGCCGGCAACGACCTGCTGCTGATGCCCCCGAACCTGGAGGCGGCCCAGCGCGGGCTGCTCGACGGCCTGGCCTCCGGGTCGCTGCCCCGCGAGCGGCTGGTCGAGGCCGCCACCCGCGTGCTGACCCTGCGGCTGCGACTGGGCACCGAGAACCAGCCCGAAGCCTCGGAGATCAACAGTGGGGCCAACCGCGACGCCGTCGCCGCGGCCAGCGCCGCGGCGGTGACCGTGTTCAAGGGGCCGTGCGGGACCCGGGCGGTCACCGGATCGGTGCGGGTGACGGCGCCGGCAAAGCGCGACCAGCAACGCCAGTGGCTACGGGCGGCGCTGCGCGATCGGGGCGTGACGCTGACCGCCAGCGGCGGCACCCGGGTGCACCTGGTCGGCTACGGCGACGGGAGCAGCGCGCTGGCGGCGGACGCCGCCATCACCGTCGCGATGGACACCCCGTACGTGCTGGGCCGGGCCAAATCGGACATGCTGATCGCCACCTACGCCTCGACGCAGCCCGCGATGGAGGCCCTCGCCGATGTCCTGGCCGGCACGGTGTCGGCCCCTGGCCGCTCACCCGTCGCCGTGGGGAGCCTGCCCCGGTCGGCGTGCGAGCGCTGAGACGGAACAACGGCTGAGGGGAATCATGGGTCATCCCCTCAGCCATTGACCTACGCCTGGGCGAAGACCAGGGCGGCGTTGTGTCCACCGAACCCGAACGAGTTGTTCAGGGCCGCGGGTATCGTGACCTCGCGGGACTTGTGCGCCGCGATGTCGAGGTCGACTCCCTCGTCCGGCTCGTCGAGGTTGATGGTCGGCGGTACGACACCGTGGCGGAGCGCGAGGATCGTCGCGATGGACTCGACGGCCCCCGCCGCGCCGAGCAGGTGTCCGGTCATCGACTTGGTGCTGGTGAGCACCGCATGGTCGCCCAGCACCCGGTGCACCATCTTGATCTCCGCGATGTCGCCGGTCGGGGTGGCGGTCGCGTGGCAGTTGACGTGCATGACGTCGGTCGGGGCGATGTCCGCGTCCCGCAGGGCATGCTGGATGGCGCGGACGCCGCCCTCGCCCTCCGGATGCGGCTGGACGATGTCGTACCCGTCCGAGGTCATCGCGGCACCGGCCAGCCGCGTGTAGACCTTGGCGCCCCGACTCCGGGCGTGCTCGGCGCTCTCCAGCACGATGATGCCGGCGCCCTCGCCGAGGACGAAGCCGTCGCGGGTCTTGTCCCACGGGCGCGACGCGCGCTCGGGATCGTCGTTGCGGGTCGACATCGCGCGCATCGACGCGAAACCGGCGATCGGCAGGCCGTGCACGACGGCTTCCGCGCCACCGGCGACGACGATGTCGGCCCTGCCGGAGCGGATGATGTCCAGTGCCCAGTAGATGGCCTCCGCCCCGGTCGCGCAGGCGCTGGAGGGCGCGTGGACCCCGGCCTTCGCTCCGAGTTCCAGGCCGATCCAGGCCGCTGCTCCGTTGGGCATCAGCATCGGGACGGTGTGGGGGGAGACCCGGCGGGGCCCGCTGGCCTCGAGGATGTCGTCCTGATTGAGCAGGGTGACCGCTCCGCCGATGCCGGTGCCGACGACGACGGCCAGACGCTCCTTGTCGACTTCCGGGCTGCCGGCGTCGGCCCACGCCTCGCGCATGGCCAGAAGTGCGATCTGTTCGACACGGTCGAGCCGCCGAGCCTGGATGCGGCCGACCTGTTCGACGGGTTCGACGGCCAGTTCGGCCGCGATGCGTACCGGGAGTTGGGCGGCCCAATCTTGGGTGAGTGCTCGGACACCAGACTTTCCGGCGAGCATGGCGTCCCAGGTCGACGCGACGTCCCCGCCGAGCGGCGTCGTCGCGCCGAGGCCGGTGACCACAACGTCTTTCACTGAGTCTCCTTGTTCGAAGTTGTGCTGTGCGGTGCTGAATCGCGGGTGTTGCGGCGGATGGCGCCGTGGGACACCGGGGGAAGAGCGGCGACGGGGACCGGTGACGGTGCTCTCAGACAGGTCATCGGTCCCCGTCGCACTCCTCGCCGTGCGCGTCTGGTGGTGGTCAGACCGTGGCGTTCGCCGACACGATGTACGTCACCGCGTCGCCGACCAGCTTGAGGTTCTGCACCTCGTTGTCCGGGATCTTGACACCGAACTTCTCCTCGGCCGCGACGACGACCTCGACCATCGACAGCGAATCGACATCGAGATCATCCGTGAACGACTTGTCCTCGGCGACGTCGTCAGGGCTCACCCCCGCGACCTCCTCCAGAATTTCGGCGAGGCCGGCGGTGATTTCCTCCCGGGTCATGACATATCCCTTCCGTGTGACTAAACGGGTAGCAGTAAATTGAACCATTAGGGGCAGCGCACGACCTGCCCGGCGTACGTCAGGCCACCCCCGAAACCAAACAGCAGGATCGGGGCGCCCGCGGGCACCTCTCCGCGTTCGACCAGTTTGGACAGGGCCAGGGGGACGCTGGCCGCGGAGGTGTTGCCGGATTCGACCAGGTCCTTGACGACGATCGCCTGGGGCATCTTGAGCCGCCGGACGATACCGTCGATGATACGGGTGTTCGCCTGGTGCGGCACGAATGCGGCAATGTCACTCGGCGCGACGCCCGCCAGCTCGCAGGCGCGCAGCGCGAACGGGGCGATGGCCGTGGTCGCCCACCGGAACACCGCCTGACCGTCCTGCCAGACGTAGGGGCGCCAGCCTTCGATCTTGAGGACGTCGCCGCGTTCCGGGGCCGAGCCCCATACCACCGGGCCGATGCCGGAGGGCTGGTCGGGCGGCACGGCCGTCACGACCGCGGCGCCGGCTCCGTCGCCGAAGAGCACGCAGGTCGTGCGGTCGCTCCAGTCGATGACGTCGGACAGTTTCTCCGACCCGACCACGATCGCGTTGCGCGCCGAGCCGGCCCGGATGGCGTGGTCGACGGTCGCGAGGGCGTAGGAGAAGCCGGAGCAGGCCGTGTTGAGGTCGTAGGCGGCCGGTGCCGTGATCCCCAGCTTGGCCGCGACCCTGGTCGCGACGTTGGGGCAGCGGTCGATCGACGTGCAGGTGGCCGCGACGACGAGATCGATGTCGCCCGGGGCCAGCCCGGAGGCGGCCAGCGCCTTGCCCGCGGCGGCCACGGCCATGTCGGCGACGGTCTCGGTGTCGGCGATCCGCCGGGTGACGATGCCCACCCGGCTGCGGATCCACGCGTCGTCGGTGTCGACGGTCTTGGATAGTTCCTCGTTGGTGAGTACCCGGGTGGGCTGGTAGTGGCCCAAGGCGAGTATGCGAGAGCCGGTACCGGTCACGATGGTTCCTCTTCTGTGGGTGCGATCGCGGCGCGGGCGGTTGCCAGGTCGTCAGGGGTGTTGACGGCGATGGTCCTGATCCCCTTGAGACCCCGCTTGGCCAGGCCCGTTAAGGTCCCTGCCGGCGGAAGCTCGATGATGGTGGTCACGCCCAGCTCGCGGAGCGTCTCCATGCACAGGTCCCAGCGCACCGGCGTGGTGACCTGTCGCACCAGACGCTGGAGCATCTCTGGGCCGTCCGCGACGGCGTGACCATCCCGATTGGATAGCAGTGTCCTGCCGGGGGCGGCCGTGGCCACTCCCTCGGCGGCGGACGCGAGGGCTTGCTGGGCGCCGATCATGTACGGCGTGTGGAAGGCCCCGGCCACCTGAAGGCGAATGAGCTTGGCCTTGGCCGGGGGCTGCGCGTGGAACTTCTCCAGCTTCTCCAGCGCCCCGGCGATGACGATCTGGCCCGCGCCGTTGCGGTTGGCGGGGTAGAGGCCCGTGGCCTCGACCGCGGCGAGGACCTCTTCGGGGTCGCCGCCGAGTACCGCGGTCATGCCGGTCGGTTCGACCGAGCAGGCCGCCGCCATCTCCCGGCCGCGGGTGGCCGCGAGGGTGATCGCGGCCTCCGGCGTCAGCACCTCGGCCATGGCGGCTGCCGCCAGCTCTCCGATGCTGTGGCCGGCGACCACCCCGACGTGCTCGAGGGGCAACTGCTCGGCCGCCAGGAGCGCCGCGGCGACGAGGAGCGGCTGGGTCCGAGCGGTGTCCTTGATCTCGTCGGCGTCGGCCGCCGTACCGAGGTGCACAAGATCAAGGTCGGCAAGAGCCGACCACTGGCGGAGGCGATCCGCGGTTCCCGGTAGCGCGAGCCATGGGGTGAGAAAACCCGGCTTCTGCGAACCCTGTCCTGGGGCGAGTACGGCAAGCACGAGCACCACCCTGCCGGAGGACGCGCTGTAAATCTTCCCCGTCGGCGACCAAGCTGCACCAGAAACTTTGTAGAAATCCTACAAAGGCCGGGTCGGATGGGTGATCGCTATACCGGGTCGAGCCGCCCGATCATCAGGGCGAAGCGCAGGCACAGGGCATCGCGTGGGTCCAGCGGCAGGAAGCCCGTCACGCTGGCGATCCGGCGGAGCCGGTACCTGACGGTGTTGGGATGCACGAACAGCGCGCGGGCCGTGCCCTCCAGCACGCCGTTGGCCGCGAAGAAGGCGTCCAGGGTCTCGACGAGTTCCGCGCCCGAACGCTGGAGCGCCGCGTATACCTCCTGGCGCAGGACCCGGCGGGCCTCGGCGTCGCCGGCCAGCACCCGCTCCGGCAGCAGATCGGCCGCGGCCACCGGCTGCGGCGCCGTCGGCCAGGCCGGGGCCGCGCGAAAGCCGGCAAGGGCCGCGCGGGCGGACTCCACGGCCGCGTCGAGGGTCGGTACGGCGGGACCGACGACGACCGGGCCGTCGCCGAAGCTGGCGAGCAGCTTGCCCGCCGCGGCCAGGGGATCGGGCGCCCCGCCCAGGACGAGGACCAGCCGGTCGCCGTGGACCCCGCCGAGAATCTCGACGTTGATGCGGCGGGCCGCCCGGTAGGCGGTGTGCAGCACGGCCGAGGCCTCCCCGCCCGGGGACCGGCCCACCGCCACCGCGACCGGCGGGGCATCGGCCCACCCGAGTGCCGCGGCCCGGCTGGCGAGCACATCCGAGGAGTCGCCGCGCAGCAGCGCGTCCACGAGCATTGCCTGGAGGCGGGCGTCCCAGGCGCCCCGGGTCTCTGCGGCCCGCGCGTACACCCTGGCGGCCGCGAAGGCGATCTCCCGGCTGTACTGGAGCACCGCCTCCCTGACCGCGGCCTCCTCTCCGGGCGCCGCGAGATCGTGGACCCGCTCCTCGACCACGTCGATGGTCACTTTGATCATCTGAACGGTCTGTTGGAGATTGATCGAGCGGGCCAGGGCGCGGGGAGCGGCCTCGAACACCACGTCCGAGGGATCCTCCGCCTCCTCGGCCCGGCCCCGCACGGTCAGCCAGTCGACGAGGGAGCGGACGCCGGTCTGCGCGACGACCATCACCCAGGACCGCTGGTCGGCCGGCAGCTCCCGGAACCACGGGAGGGTCTCGTCCATCCGGGCGACGCTCGCCGTCGCGAGGGTGCCCGCGGCGCGCTCGATCACGCGGACGCTGGCTGCCAGCGGCATGGTCTTCATGGGGTCGAGCGTCGCATGCCAGGGTCTCCCGGCGTGTTCCCGCCCGGTTGTCACCGCCGGTGCGCGGGACCTGCGGCGATGTGAACGAGGGTGCTCGGGCCGCCTACATCGGCTCGTCCTGGTCGTCGCCCGGCGGTGTCACCGGCCGGTAGATGGTGGGGTGGGCGGTCAGGCGGGTATGTCGTCTGGCCTCCGCCCCGGCGTCGCCGGTCAGCGCGGCCCACCGGCAGCGCAGGCAGATCGCGGATCCGGGAGGCACGACAATGCGCAATCCCTGCGGATGGACCGGGGGCGGAGTGATTCGCGGGTCCCGCCCCGGTCCGGCCTCTCTACCTGGCGCCCCCACGGCTATCCCCGCCTGCATGGTGATTGAATGGTTTGAATGAGTGGTCATCGTAAGACTATGGTCTGAGTGGATTTGCTCATACTTGCTTAAGTAGTTTCCTCCTTACCCTCGGTGAATTGAATGCCCATGTCGTCTCCAACGGTCTTCAACCCCTCCAGCGGAAGATCTTTCGCTAGAGGCTGGTGGTACACAGGACCACAAGCGGTACATCGCGATCCGGTGTCCGCCCTGCGCGCAGGGAGTGCGCGATGAGCGATATCGGGGCCAGGCTGCGGCAGGCCCGTCAAGCAGCCGGGGTCAGTCTCTCCGCCATGGCGGCGCGAACGCATTACAGCAAGAGCTACCTCGGGAATGTCGAGACCGGGCGTCGTGCGGCGACCGTCGATGTCGTTCTGGCCTACGAGCATGCTCTTGGGGGCGACGTGGACAGAAGGACCCTATTGACGGGCGCCGCGGCCGGTGCCGTCGCGACCACCGCGGTTTCCGAGCTGGTTCGCCGCGGGTTCGCCGCGGCGCTCGGCGAGAGGAGTTCCGACGACGACTGGTTCGGCCGCGTCGAGGCGTACGGCAGGGACTACATGTCCGTTGGCGCGGCGGACCTCCAGGCCAGGCTCGCGGGCGACCTGGTCGTGCTCCAGCAGCATCTGGAGACGCCCCTCCGGTGGGGCGCCGCCGCTCGGCTGATGACCGTCTACGGCAAGACCATGCCGGCCACCGGAGGGCGGCGGGGCGCGGTCACCTGGTACCGGATGGCCGCCATCGCCGCCGACCGCTCCCAGGACTCGGCGGTCAGGGTGTGGGTACGCGGGCGGGCCGCGCTGGCCCTGGGATACGAGGGTGCGGCCCTGCCCGTTGCCAGGGACCTGGCCGAGCAGGCCCTGACCCTGTCCGACCTGCCAAGCCTGGGGCGCCTCAATGCGCTGATGGCGATGGCCCAGATCGCCGCGGTCGACGGGGACCGGTCCACCGCCCTGACCACCCTGGACACCGCTCGCCGGGTGTTCGACCGCTGCGGATCCGACGACCAGATCTCCGACTTCGCCGTGCCGGAGTGGCGCATGGCGACCTTCACCTCGATGCTGCTGTCCCGGCTCGGCGACCCCCGGGCGGTCGAGGCCCAGGACACCGCCGACCGGACGAGGCCAGCCTCGCTGCCGCGCTTCGCGACCCACATCGAGCTGCACCGGGGGCTCATGGCCGCCAAGACCGGGGACCTCGCGGGCGGGGTCGATCACGCCCGGCGCGCCCTGGCGCTGTTGCCGGTGCAGCGGCACAGCCTGTCCCTGCGGCTGATGATGGAGGAGATCGAGCGGGCCGGAGCCTGAGCCCGGGTCGATCAGCTCGGCAGGCGGTCGATCGCGCCGCGCAGCCGCGCCAGGGTGCGTTCGCGGCCGAGGACCTCCAGCGACTCGAACAGCGGCAGGCCGACCGTTCTGCCGGTGACGGCCACCCGAACCGGAGCCTGGGCCTTGCCGAGTTTGAGCCCCCGGGCCTCGCCCGCCGCCAGCAGGTCCGCCTTGAGGGCAGCGGCCGTCCACGGGCACTCGGCGAACGCCGCGACCACCGCGTCGAGCAGCTCGCGGGCGCCGGCCTTCATCCCCTTCGCCCATGCGGCCGGGTCAGCGGGCGGCTCGTCCAGGAACGCGAAGTCGACGTTGGCGACGATCTCGGAGAGCACCGCGACCCGGGTCTGCGCCAGCGGCGCCAGCGTCGCGAACACCGCGGGGTCGTACGCCTCCGGCCGCCACGGCGGCGCGGGAATCGTGGCCGTGCCGGTCAGCCACGGCTGGCAGGCGGCGATGAAGTCGGCCACGGGGAGTGCCCGGATGTACTCCCCGTTGAACGCCCGCAGCTTCTTTTCATCGAAGAACGCCGGGGAGGGGTTGACGGCCTCCAACCGGAACTCCTCCTCGACCACCGACCACGGCACGATCTCCCGGTCGCCCGAGGGCGCCCAGCCGAGCAGCATCAGGTAGTTGCGCATGGCGTCGGCCAGGTACCCCTCGTCCCGGTAGGCCTCAAGGGCCACCTTGTCCCGGCGCTTGGACAGCTTCTGGCGCTTGGCGTTGACCACGACCGGCACGTGGGCCCACGTCGGGGGCTTCAGCCCGAGGGCGGCCCACAGCAGCTGCTGCTTCGGCGTGTTGGGTAGATGCTCCTCGGCCCGGATGACGTGGGTGATGCCCATGACCGAGTCATCCACGACGTTGGCCAGCAGGAACACCGCCGAGCCGTTCGCTCGGGCGATCACGAAGTCCTCGATCTGGGCGTTCTCGAAGGTCGGCTCGCCGCGGACGAGGTCGACGACCCGGGTGACCCCCTCCCTGGGGGTGCGGAACCGCAGGGCGGTGCCGGGGCCTGGACCAAGGCCCCGGTCCCGGCAGAAGCCGTCGTAGCCGGCGTACCGGTTGCCCCGCCGGGCGAGGACGTCGTCCCTGGTGCAGTCGCAGTAGTACGCGTTGCCGCTGGCGTGCAACTGGCGGGCCGCGGCGGCATGGTGGGCGGCGTTGTCCGACTGGAACCTCGGGCCCTCGTAGCCGCCGCGCTCGATGCCGATCCAGGCCAGGGCTTCGATGATGCCATCGGTCCACTCCGGGCGGTTGCGGGTCGCGTCGGTGTCCTCGATCCGCAGAACGAAGGTGCCGCCATGTTGCCGGGCGTACACCCAGTTCTGGAGGGCGGACCGGGCGCCGCCGACGTGGAACAGGCCAGTGGGGGAAGGGGCGAATCGCACACGTACCGTCACGCCGACCAGCCTAGTGGCAGACCCTCGGGCGCCCCTGACGGGTTCACTCGGCCGGACCGCTCCGGCCATCCGGCCACCAGGATCCCGGGCCGGGCCGGGCGCTGGCGCACTGGGCCTGCCAGGCCTCGAAGTCCGCCTCGACGTCCGCGTAGGTGGTCTGCAACGCGGTGGCCTCCGCCTGCCGGGCACCGCACGCGGCCTGGGTGGCGGCGTACCCGCTCGGTCGCGCCTGGACGGGAATGTACGTGGCTGGCGTCAGCGTGTCGTAGCTGTGCCGGCCCGCGGTCCTGACCCGCGCGGGGGGCCGGTGGCGCCCGCCGTCGGCGCGCAGCGCCTCCCGCTCGGCGGAGGCGTAGAGCGCGGCCCACGGG
>JABDRL010000193.1 GCA_013041765.1 Dactylosporangium sp.
ACCCACGGCTGGGCCGACCTCGGCACCTTGACCAGCAGGTTGCGCGGGTAGAGCGCGTGGCAGCGCTGCCACGACGCACCGGGCAACGCCGAGGCGATCGCGTCGACCAGACCCGCGTGGGCGTCGGAGACCACCAACCGCACCCCGGACAGACCCCGAGCGACCAGGCCTCGCGGGAACGCCAACCAGCCCGCCCCGTCCTCGCTGGAGGACACGTCCAGGCCGAGGACCTCCCGCTGGCCGGCGGCGTTGACGCCCACAGCGACCAGTCCGTGGACGTTGACGACCCGCCCGTGCTCCCGGACCTTGATCGTCAACGCGTCCACCCACACGAACGTGTAGTGCTCACTGTCGAGGGGACGGTTGCGGAACGCCTCGACCTGGGCGTCGAGAAACGTGGCCATCTCCGAGACCTGCGACTTCGACAGCTTGGTGACCCCGAGGGTCTCGGCGAGCTTCTCCACCCGTCGGGTCGACACGCCGAGGAGGTAGGCCGTGGCCACGACGCTGATCAGCGCCCGCTCGGCGCGCCGGCGACACTCCAGCAGCCAATCGGGAAAGTACGAGCCCCGCCGCAGTCTCGGGATCGACAGCTCGATCGTGCCCGCCCGCGTGTCCCACTCCCGGGTGCGGTAGCCGTTGCGGGAGTTGATCCGATCCTCGCTGCGCTCGCCGTACTCGGCGTTGCACAACGCCTCCGCCTCCGCCGACATCAGCGCGTTGGCGAACGTCTTGACCATGGAGTGCGGTAGATCGGGTGACCCGGCGGCGAGTTGCGCGCCCAATCCGGCGGGTGTGGTCAGACTGGTGTGTGGTGCGGCCATCGTGTGGTTCCTCCTTCAGTTGACTTTGCCGTTCTGAAGGATCACGCGGCGGCCGCCTCTTTTTACGCATCTCTCCCATAGCAGGCGATTCGTACACCACGTCCATGGACGCAACCATGATCATCTTGGTGCGGCGGCGGGTCTCACCAAAGGTGCGCTCGATGAAGTTCGAGTGCCGGATGCGGGTCCAGTGCTCGCGAGGAAAGCGCAGGTGGACAGTGAGTGCCTGGCAGTTGGTCAGCGGGCACCACACCGCTGCTGGGTACGCCTTGCCCTGGGCGTGCCGAGAGATCTTGGAGAGTACATGTCGGGCTCGGTGGATCAGGCACCTCTGGCGCAGGCCGCGGGGGCAGCCGCGTTCGATCGCGCCGACCAGGCCGGCGGCGCCGTCGGAGACCACCAGCGGTGGTGGGCGCAGTCCCCGGTCGGTCAGGTCGCCAGGGCGCACGGCGAAGTGTGAGGCATCGAAGAACAGGGAGTCCAGGAACAGGTCGTCCAGGCGGCGTTGGCGCCAGGTGTCACTCGCCGACGATGGCCTGGCAGACCCGCGAGCCGGTCGACTTGGACAGGGCCGCCTGGGGTCCGAGGGCGTGCTGCATGAGCAGGCGGGCTCCGAGACGGGCAACGTCCTCCAAGACCTCGGCGAGGTCACGGCCGGAGGTGAACAGCGCATCGATTTCGGCGTGGATCTGCTCGGTCGGGGATACTCGGCCGGACACGGGCGTGGGACTCCTCAGGACGACTTGGCAATTTTCTAGAGGAACCTACGCTCGCTGTCATCTACACCGCATATCGGACGCGACCGAACTGTCCCGTGGTGGTCTCAACCCACACTGACAGATAGGGGGATGCACGGCATAGAGTCATGTGCCATGAGCGGTGAGGTGCGCATCGGGTTGGCGAGCACCGCGACGGTTCGTCTGCGCTTTGAGGAGATCTGCGAACTATACGACGAGGCGTTCTCCGCCGCGCCGTTCTACTGGCGCGACGACGAATCCCGACTCCACCGTCAACGGCTGGAGAGCCTGCTGGCCGATCCGAGTTTCGGCGCGGCGCTGGCGTTTCGGGAGGACACGCTCATCGGGTTCGCCTACGGCTTCGCCCTGAAACCGGACACGTCGTGGTGGTCGGGGCTGACGCCGCCGGTGCCCGACGACGAAGCGAACGAATGGCCCGGTCGGACCTTCGTGTTGTTCGACTTCGCGGTGCGGCGCGACCAGCGCGGACAGGGGGTGGGGCACGGCCTGCACGATCTGTTGCTCGGCAACCGCCCCGAAAGCCGTGCGACCCTCGCCACGCAACCCGCCGCCGCTGAAACCAAGGGGCTGTATGAGCGATGGGGTTGGCGCCTGATCGGGCAGGCCAAGGGTGGGCCACAGGCGGCGGCGCCGCTGTTCGATATCTATCGACGGGATCGGATTGACGATCTCAACGCCGGTCAGCCGAGCAGCCGGTAGGAGGCCAACTCGTCGCGGAGGGCGAGGGCGGTGGGCTCGTGCTGCCACGGTTCGAGCCTGCGCCAGCACGACCGGAGGCGATCGACCAGGCGAACGGATCGATTCTGCGAGGCGAGTCGTGCCGCTTCTCGGATCGTGGACGAAGCGGCGTCGATATCTGGGCGGCCACCAGAGAGCTGGCATTCTCCAAGATCGATAATGGCGAACGCCAGGTTTCGTGCGTATGAGGGATCGATCTGCCGCACTGCGGCCTCGGCCAACTGGGTGCTTTCCCGCAACTGTCCGAACCGTCGATGACAGTCGCTCTTGATGCTGGTGAAGAGCCCGACGTCGTAGAAGTAGGCGTGACTGGTTGGCCGCGGATCCGAGGTGACCCGGTCCAGGGACCGGCGTGCCAGGTCCAGTGCGGTGAAGGCGGCCCTGGCGTTGCCGTCTGCCGTGTAGGCGCGGGCTGTCACGTCTGCCGTGTACGCCTGGAGGCGAGCGTCCTCGGTCTGGCCGGCCCAGCCTTGGGCCGCGACGGCATGGTCGATGCCGATGCGGGGTTGGCCTCGCCAGGTAGCCAGGTGGCTCATGTTGCACAGCACGAACGCACCCAGTTCGGTGTCATGGGCTTCGTGGGCCGCCTGCCTGGCGGATTCGTAGTAGATGCTGGCAGCTTCGTAGTTGTTGAGGTCGAACGACAGCCACCCCGCGAACCGGGACAAGTTCGCATACAGGGACAGCAGCCGGTCCCGGAGAGGGCCGGCCGCGTCAGGGAGGAGCGTCCGGACCAGGTTGCGCTGGGCGAGGGTCGTGTCCAGGACGGCTTGCGGGCCGAGGGCGTCGTCTTGTCGCATGCAGCGCCACAAAACGGCCTCGATGTGCTCGACGACGGCGTTGTCGACCCGGCGGGGACTTGCGATCGCCAAGGTAGTGCGTTCGCGTTCGCCGACATCGAGGTGCTCGAAGATGGGGGCAGCGGCAGCCGAGGCCGAGGCCCAGCTCAGCCACTGTAAAACGTCGCGTCGCCTCATCCGACACGCCCATTCGATCAGCTCTTCGACGAGTCGATGATAACTCGACTGGTCGGCGTTGAGCGGATCATTGTTGGCGATGAACGCGTTGACGCGAGGGATGGCGTCGTCTGGTGGGGTCGGGGCCGTGGCAATACCGAGGTGGGAAGCATCCGCAGGAGAAGAATTGGCGTCAAGGCCGGTGTGGTCCTCCCCGTCAAGGAGATCGCTGGCCCCGCACGCATAGATACGCGCCAGCTTGTTGAGCGCATCGGCGGAGGGAGCACGGCCGGTAGTCGATGGCCACGCCTCCCAGTACGAGATGTGCTTATAGGTCACCGGACGGTTGTTGTCGGCCGCTGGCCACAGTTCGTTCCACCGATCGGCGACCTGCTGCTGGGTTAGGCCATGCGCCATGCGATAGGCGACCCTGGCGTTGACCTTGTATTGAGCTTGAAACAGGCGCGCGATATGACGGAACGTCGCCCCGGTCGCGCGCAGCCGACTACACAGGTCGACTCGTTCCGACCGTCGACTGCGGTGACGTCCGTCCATCTGATGACTCCTCGTGATGACATGCGCCTTAGACGGTTGTGGCAATTATCTCGGGGTCGTCGAACGAACCCAACCGTTGTCGCGTCCGGCGTACGCATTTGGCCAGAGTTCCCCGCCAGTGGGGAAAACTCGTCAAAATCTCACCGTCACCGTGGTGGCACAAATTGTTACCAAAGACCAGATTCATGGTTGTCGGATATGGCCCTGCCTCGTCGGTAACAGCACTGGAGCATTCCCGTGTGGACATCACTGTTGATCGTTGTATGTGTGCTGGTGTGCCTGCTCGTAGCCGTGACCACCGGGTGGTATCTACGGCCGAAGGTCGTGTGGCGCCAAATGAGTGAGGGCTCGGTGGCGTGTGGTCGGCGCGGTTCTCGGCCGGCGGTGCTGGCCCGGCCGGTGGGCTCGGCGCGTCCGGCTAGCCGTGGCGGTCCAGCCGGTGGATTCGGCACAGGCCGTGTCCAGGGTCGTGGCCTTGGGCCGGCTGCGGGGGCGCGTCATGGCTGAGCGGCTGCTGGCGTTGGTGTTGCCGGCATCCATGGGGGTGTGCCTGTATCCGGGGTGTCACTGGATGTGTCAGGGGTCGGACTGGTCGGGGCGGGCGCGCGACCACACGTGGGTGTTCGGGCATCCGACCCTGTGCCGGCCAGGAGCGTCGGAGTCTGGCATGGACACCGGTAACGTGGGCGTGACCGTCGCTGGTCGTGCGGTCGGTGGCGGCCCGGTGGGCCCGACGGGTGGTGGTGTGTGGTGACCTCGTCGTGGCATCGTGCCGCCCCGGATCGCGTCCCGGGGGCTGCCCTGGGCGGTGGTTCTCACCGGCGGGGGCCGGGTGCGCGGGCCGAGTTGGTGTCGGGGTCGTTGACCCTGGCCGGGGACCTGTTGTTGATCATGTTGGATGATGCGACGGGCCGGTTGCGGGTGCG
>JABDRL010000196.1 GCA_013041765.1 Dactylosporangium sp.
GTGGGACTGCCCGTGCGGAGCAGCCCACGACCGGGACGTGAACGCGGCGCTGAACGTGTTGGCCGCCGGGCAGGCGGACAACTCAAACGACCGTGGAGCACGGGTAAGACCGGGATTCGTTCCGGCAGCGCGCGGCGAAGCGGTAACCCACCCGGACGCCGCGTGTTCCACGCGCAGCGTGGAGGGAATCTCAGTCCTTCAGGGCGGAGAGGATGCCAATACGAGTACGGCGACCTGTGGTGGGTGCGCGACACCAAGGCGGACGGCCACTCTGCGGCCGTTGAATGGCAGAACCTGTCGAACAACGTGTTCCGTTGGGGTGCCTGTGTCAACAGCCACGGCAGCGGAACCTGGGCCGTGTGCAACAAGAACTACACGGAGGGCAGCCCACTGGGATTCCGTGCGGGTCTGTGGGAAGGCGGCTTCATCCAGTACTCGAGCAAGGTGAGCACAGCGGCCTGATTCCCGTAGCAGCCGATGCCGCACGATGCCGCGTTCGCGGTGCCGTGCGGCATCGGCACGCAACG
This sequence comes from Dactylosporangium sp., assembly GCA_013041765.1. Taxonomy (GTDB): domain Bacteria; phylum Actinomycetota; class Actinomycetes; order Mycobacteriales; family Micromonosporaceae; genus JABDRL01. The sequence goes on from JABDRL010000196.1 coordinate 528, forward strand.
GTGGCTGGGGAACTACACACGCACGGCCAGGAGGCGTGGATCCCGGTCACCGCGACCGCGCCGCACGACGTACGCCAGAACGAAACCCGTCAGCAGCAGGAACAGCCACGGCAGCACGTTCGCGTCGGTCGACAACTGCACCCAGAACGGCTGCTCCTGCCGCTCGTCGACCGGCCCACCGAGCCGCCGGACCACACCGAGCATCGCTGGCAGCCACAGGTGTGCTTCGTCGCGTGGAGCGGCGAACGCACTGAATCTCAAGATCACGAATGCGATGATGGCCGCTTGGACCGCGATGGTGCCGCCGAGCACGCCAGCGACGATCCCGGGCCCCGTCCGTAGCCGGATGACCACCGCCACCGTCGCGGCGACGCCCAGACCCCAAACCATCGTGGCCGCGCCAGCGGCGAGTACCCGTCCGCCGAGCAGGCCAATCCCAAGCGTGCCCAGCACGGCCGCCGCCGTGATTGCCAGGGGCGTAGTGGAAATCCGGCCGGCGAGCCAGGCACCTAACACGATCATGCCCGAGACCAGTGCGGCTGCGACAAGCACGAATCCGATAATCTCGCCAGACATTCCGACTCCCATAGATTGACGACAGTCGACCGGCCGCAGCATAGTCGACCGGCCGCCAGCCGGCTCCCCGCTGCCGTGTCCACGCTGGCTGGCGAGCGCCTGCGGGCGCGGGGGACACCGTTCCCGTCAGCTGCCGGGCCCGTCGGGGAGCCGGGCCATGATGGCGCGCATCTCGGCCTCGCTCTGACCGGCCTCGCTCTGACCGGCCTCGCCGTGGCGGTCCAGGTCCCGGAGCCGCCCGGTCCGGTTCCGCAAGGTGACAGCGAGGTAGATGGCGTGTTCGTCTCGGTGGACGCGATCCACCGGAACGCACCGGCCGCCTCGACGAGCGCCGCATGTTGGATCTCGGCGTGGGCCAGGTGCCCCGCCGCCTCGGCCAGCGTCATCGACGTCCGGCCGAGGTCCCCAATGTGGCCGGCCGTGTCCAACCGCACGAGCTCGCGGTACAGGGCGACGGCTTCTTTGGCCTCGGCTTCCGCCACCCGGAAGTACTCGATGTCGGTGCGTCGCAGCGCGAGGCGGTGCACCGCCGCCGCGAGGCCCGGCAGGTGGGAGACCCGGTCCTGGTTGACCAGTCGCCGGTAGATTTTGACGGATTGCTCGGCGGGCTTGATCGACCGACGTGGGTGCCCCATCTCACCGACCCGAATCGACATGCGGCCAAGGGCCTCCGCGAGGTCGACCAGGTAGTGACGAGGATGGTCCTTGGCGAGCCGGCGCTGGAGGTCGACCACCTCCGCCATGGCCGTCACAGCCTCATCGGTACGACCAGCCCGTTGGCACAGAATGGATAACCATTCCAGTGCCACCGCGAGTCTCGGCAGGTAGCCTCGGGGCTCGACGCGAATCAAACCACGGTAGAGGTCAATGGCTTCGGTCACCGGAGCCACCGGGTCACCTTCTGGGAGCTCCGACACCGACCGCGAGTAGGTCACCAGCGTCAGCGCGAGTTCGAAGGTGTACTCGGCCGAACCGGTGCGGGCCAGTTCCCGGTATGTGGTGATGCCGTCGGCGAAGGCCGCAGCCGCCGCCTGGTACCTGTCCAGGGTCGCCAGGCTGTTTCCCAGATTCTTCAGGGCGATCGCCAGCGTGCTCGGGTGTTCGGGAATGCCGTTGCGCTCCAGCCACCGCAGGACGTCGATCGAGTCCATAGCTGGTTGCAGGCTTGCCTCGACCCGGTTGAACTGGCGCAGCCGTAACGACAGATTGCTCAGCGAGCGGGCCAGGTACTTGGCGAACGTCGACGCGTCGGTCCGAACCAGTTCCTGGTAGCAGCGTACGGCTTCGCCGACGGCGGCGAGCCCCTCCTCGTGGCGGCCAACCTCGCCCAGCTGGATGGACCAGTCGTTGAGTGCCCGTGCCAGCAGCCACCGGTGCCGATCCGGATCCTGGGAAACCAGCGATCGGGCCAGGGCCGCGGCTTCACCGATCGCGGCGAGGGCCTCCTCGTGCCGACCGACGTCGCCAAGGGCATTGGCCAGGTCGCCCAGGTTGTGGGTGAGATCGGGCAGATACGATCCAGAATCGGTGTGGGCGAGTCTTCAGCACCTGGCAACGGTCTCCTCCATCCGCCGTACCTCGTCCTGCTGTTCTTTGATCGTCTCCGCGACCTCGGCCCGCTTCCGAGTCAGATCCGAACCCCCGCTTGATGATCGAAACACGTCGACCATCGTAGTGATGGTGGGTCAGGTGGTGAGCGCCCTGGCGAGATCAGTGAGCCGGCGGGCCTCTGTCGCGAGATCGGCGACCGCCGCATCCGTGGCAACGGACGCGTCGCGCACATTCGCGGCGTTTTCGAGAACGTCGCCGATGGTCCGGGTGACCTCGGCGGAGCCGGCACTCACCGCCGCCGCGCCCCCGACCATGGAGCCGATGGACGAGGTCTGCTGTTCGACCGCGGCGGCGATCGAGTCCTGACGCTCGGCGATGCTGCGGATCACCTCGGCGATTGTGCTGACGGTGACGGTAGCGCTGTCGGTGTCGCTCTGGAGGCCTTCGATGGTGCGGGCGATCTTCTCGGTTGCCAGCGCCGTCGCCTGCGCCAGTTCCTTCACCTCTCCAGCCACGATGGCGAACCCTCGTCCGGTCTCACCGGCCCGGGCGGCCTCGATCGTGGCGTTGAGGGCAAGGAGGTTGGTCTGCGCGGCGATCGAGGTGATCGTGCCGACCACCTCGCCGATCTGAACGCTCGATGCACGCAACCGTTCGACGTTGTCGATGGCCAGGTCTACGTTGGCCACCGCGCCGCTGGCAGTCTGCGAGGCCGCCGAGATGCTTGCGCTGATCTCCTCGGCCGTCGTGCGTATCTTTCTGGCGCCATCGGCGATGGCGGTCACATCGCCACTGGTGGCACGTGCCGTCCCGGCCAGTGCCTCCAGCTGGTTGGTGGCGGTGTCGGCCGCGGTGGCCACGGAAGAACTCACGGTTGCCAGACCAGCCGATGATTGCGACAAGCGATTGGCAACTGATCGTATGCCGGTCACTGTGGCTTCGATGTTGGCCATCATGGCGTTGAAACCGTTGCCCATGATGCCGAGTTCGTCCTTGCCAGCCAGGTGCATCCGTAGGGCCAGGTCACCAGCGGCGGTACCGGCGATCACCGTTGCGGCGTGACGCAGAGCCCTCACGATGCCCACCCAGCTCACTGACTGCCACAGCACACCCATCGGCACGAGCACGGCGGGCATCCACAGCCCGGCGGCGGAAAGCCACCGCAGTTGTTGGTGCGCCGCGGAGGCGGCCGGCACCGTGTGCGCCGCGGATCCCGCCACTTTCCAGGTGATCAACCCCAGTCCCAGAAAACCCACACACAAGCATACTAATGACATGGAAGTGCATAATTTAGGCGGAAGTACCTTGATCAAGAACGTGTACATCGGTAGCCCCCCATCTGTCCTGCCTTCACCTTCGGCAGCCAGGGGGCCCCGCTGAGCAATGCTTTCCGGTGTGGGTCCTACGAGCGCCAGTACCTCACTCGCAGCGTGGTGCGCACGACGATGTGGCACCGGACCCGGCGGGTTCGCACCGAAAGTAGACCGGCCGCAGCCCATCGGTGCAGCAGGAGACCATGATGGTGGAACTGCCCGAGCCGATCCGTTGAATGATGGGGCGAAGGTCGGCCCACGCCCAGGGGCACAGCCCCGCAGGAGGCTCCCAGACGTTCGTCGTCACGAACTCCTGCCCGACTTCGTGCACGCCGCATGGCCCCCGATGCTCGTAGGGGTACTGGTCGTAGAAGTCCTCGTTGAAGTCCTTCCGCAGGACAGTGATCTTGCAGGCGTGCTCGGATGCGCCAGATGGATAGGTGGTCACGGTTCCTCCCCGAAGCCACGGCTGGCCGGTGGCCGACGGATCTCGGATGCTATCCGCCCCGTCCGACAACACCTGGGGCATGGCGTGCCCGGGGCCAGGTCGGATTCGATCCAGCCGGCGACGGCGAGCGCAACGTGATCGTGGAAGCGGGGCGCGGCGACCTGGACGGCGAGGGGAAGCCCTGTGGCCGGATCGGGTCCTGCGGGAACACTGACCGCTGGCCACCCGGTCAGGCTCCAGGGCAGGGTGAAGATGTAGTCCGCACCGGTCAGCCGCCGCCGCACCGGGGCGATGTCCCGGACCACGGGGCCGATCACGACGTCCAGGTCGGCCGCTACTTGGGCAAACCGCGTGGCGAGGCGGTCCCAGTCGGCCAGCTGGCGGTCGGCCTGGGCACCGGTCAGCCGTCGCCGATTCCAGTACCGTTGGGTGATATCGAGAGATTCTTCGAGGTGAGCGGGGAGTACCTCGCCGAGCAGCAGTGCCCCTCGCCGGGCCAGGGCCGCACCGGCCCGACCGACGGCCGCCAGCGTCGAAGCGGCCGGCCGCCAGGTCCCCTCCCCACCGACCACGGCGATCCGCAGCCGCCTGGCCTGGACCCGATCGGGATGCCGCAGGGGTACCGGGACACAGCCACCATCCGCCCCGTCCGGGCCGGCGATCACCGCCAGTACCCGGCCAAGATCCGCGACCCGCGAGGCGAGCGGGCCGATCACGGTGCGCCCGTCGGCTCGGGGCCCCACCGGCGGGAAGTGCCCGGTCAGGGGAACCAGCCCGGAGGAGGGCCGGAGGCCGGCAACTCCGCACCAGGCCGCCGGCAGGCGGATACTGCCGCCGGAGTCGCTGCCGATGCCGACCCTGGTGGCGCCCGCGCCGAGCAGGGCGGCCTCTCCGCTGGAGGACCCGCCTGGGGAGCGGGACGCATCCGCCGGATGCCGGCATTCGCCGTGCACCGGGTGGACCGGCCCGGGATGGGTCTTGGCCACCACGATGGCGCCCGCCGCGCGTAGCCGGGCCACGACGGTAGCGTCCTGATCGGGTATCCGTCCCACCCAGTCGGCCGACGCTCCGAGACAGGGCAGCCCGGCGACGTCGATCCAGTCCTTGACCGTGACCGGCAGACCCCACACCGCCGATCCGCCGGGGCCCTGGGCGTCGAGTTCCGCCGCGGCCCGCAGCGCCGCCGGGTCATCGCGGGCCACCACCGCTCCCAGCCCGGCTGCCGCATCCAGCCGGCCCAGCGCCTGACGGATACCGTGCAGCACGGACACGCCGCAGACACTGGCAGCCGGCCGCGCGACTGTCCACCGCGATACTGAGGTTCCGCCCTGGGAACGGGCACCTGGAAGCTATGTCACAAGAGCGAAATCTTGGTTGTAGCCGATCCGGGCCTCGCCCGGTGCGGGGTAACTCAGTGTCGGGTGTAGATGCCGATGCCGATTTCGGTCTTCACAACGCGGCGAGCGCCGCTACCGCTCTGCCGCGGCGTTCGCTGAGCGCTGGTAGATCCAATATCTGTCCCCCGTTTGGTGTGCCGCTGTACCGCGTATGGGGGATATTGGAAAATTGCGGCGTTCCTGCCGCCAGTGTCACATGCCCGCTGCTGGAGTGAAATATCCAATTCCGTTCTGTTTGTAGTTGATTGAACCGTGCCACTGGCCGGTCTGGAGAGGCATCGAAGCCCTATACGATCCCTCGCCATGGCGGACCTGCCGAGGACCAGCCAAGAGATCCCCGCATCGGCCAGAGCGGACGGCGGCCTTCTCGTATGAGAAGGGCACAGCCACGGGCGGCGAAGCGAGTGCGGCGGATGATCTACGCCGTCGTTCCCGCGTGGAACGAGGCGAAGACGATCGCCAGCACCATAGCCTCGCTGCGCGCGCAGACCAGGCCACCGGACCTGATCGTTGTCGTGCCAAACAACTGCACCGACAGGACGGCTGCCGTCGCTCGCGAGGAGGGCGCGTACGTCGTCGAGGTCCCCGGTCACAACCCGTACAAGAAGGCGGGTGCCATCAACTATGCCCTTGATCGGATCGCGCCGTATCTCGACCATTGGGCCAAGGCCAGCGCCGTTCTCATCATGGACGCCGACACCACGCTCGATCCGGACTTCGTCGCCGTGGCCGAACGACACCTTTGCCCAGGTGTTGGAGGCGTCGGAGGCACCTTCGTCGGTCGTGAGGCACACAACATCATCGGCCAGTGCCAGCGGATGGAGTTCTTCCGCTATGGACGTATCACGCAGCGGTTCGGATATCGAGCATTCGTTCTGACCGGTACTGGCACCCTGTTCGATTGGCCGGCGCTCAAGGCTGTGCGCGCGGCCAGACTGGCCGGGCGGGTGCTGCCCTGTGGAAAGTCGTACTACGACACCCGTTCATTGACAGAGGACAATGAGCTGACTCTGGCGTTGCAGACAATCGGATATCTCAGTACCTCTCCCGAGGGAATGGGCGCCACAACCGACATCATGGACACGCCAAAGAAGCTCATCAAGCAACGCGAACGCTGGTACCTCGGGGCCTTGCGGAATCTGAACGACTATGGCAGCCGGCTGCCCTGGCATCTGCGGTGGGTGTACTGGCGCCAGCAAGCCGGGCTGCTGCTGTCGGCCTTCGTCATCGGCACGTATCTGCTGATGCTCGCCACGACCTACCTCACGGGCCGGTCGCTGTCGTGGTCGTGGTGGTGGGCGATTCCCACGGGCGTGCTCATCGTGGAGCGGACTGCCAGCGTGTGGCCGATGGGGTGGCGGGAGCGGCTACTCGCCGCGACGTTCATTCCGGAACAGCTGTACGTCGGATTTCTCACATACGTCTATCTGCGGGCAGCGCTGCTGTTCGCCCGCGGGTCCAGGGGTGGTTGGACGGCCACGTAACGTTGTTGAAAGGGGACCGAGCATGCATTATGGACTGCCCGTTACCGGAGTGGGCTTCACGGTTGGCGGAATCACACTGAGTCTATATCAGCTCACCTGGATCGGAATCGCCATGGTTGTCATTGGCGCCACGATCCTGACCGTTGGGAAGCTGTTCCCCAGGATCGCGATCGAACCGGTGCCACGTGGCGGTCGGTGGCGATTCGCACTGACCGTGAACGGTAGACCCGTATGGCAGTAGCCGTAGATCTGAATCGGCCCGGACCCGGTGGTCCGGGCCGATTCAGACTCCGCCCGGTGAACGCCCCGGCACCACGACATCAGCGATATCCGAACTCGACGGCAGCACCCGGTAGCGTCCCCGAAGCCGCTACAGCAGGATCAGACCGTGATGACAGATACTGATGTCCGGGATCGGCCAACCCGGCTGCGCCGGTTGGCCCGGCCGGTCACCGAGGCGTTCGCACCAGCGGTCTGGGCCGCGGCCATGCCCCTGATCGTCGCCCTGCACTCCAGCCCCACGCTGCCCGCGGCGCTTGGCTGGAGCGTCCTGGCCATCGTGTTCTCCTCCCTCATCCCCTACGGGGTGATCTGGCTGGGCGTCCGTCGCGGCACGCTCACCGACCACCACATCGGACGCCGTGAGCAGCGGCGGGCACCGCTGCTGGCCGGACTCGCCTCGGTACTCATCGGACTGACCGCGTTGATCATGTTGCACGGGCCGCAGGAACTTGTCGCCATGGTGGTGGTCATGCTCGTGGTGCTGCTCGGCACCACCGTCATCAACCAGTTCTGGAAGCTGTCCGCCCACACCGCCGTGTCGGCCGGGTCGGTCGCGGTTCTGGTCGTGCTCTTCGGGCCGCCGATGGTCGCCGCTGCCCTGTTGGTGGGGGCGATCGGCTGGTCCCGGGTGGTCCTGCGGGACCACACCACCGCACAGGTACTTACCGGTGCCGGCGTCGGTGTGGTGCTGGCGAGCATCTGCTTTCTTCTGATTGCCCCGTGAGCAGGTCGAACGCACAGGTCCGGATCGTGCGGGGCGAGTAGCTCCGGCTCAGGGTGCCTCAGCAATGCCTTACGGCGATGCATCTGTCCAGGTAAAACCGTGTACGACGTCTTCGTGCCGGTGGCCGAGCGGGACGTGGTCAGCGGTATGGGGCCATTCGCCTCTCGGCGATTGTCGATGCGTAGGCGGGGCCTTCTACGATTCGGGTGGGCACCGGGTGGGCGGGATGCCGGTGGGGAGTCCACCGAATCGGTCCGCGCGTCCAGGAGATCAGCATGGTGGAGGTGCCGGATGGCGAAGCGAGTAGGCGATCCCGGCGACGATGCGGCTGGCGGGGACCGGACTGCCTTGACCATGTCGATGACCGATCGGCTGTGGGTGGCTGTCGGCTTTCCCCTCCTCGGCCTGGTCTTGGCCGTGGTCCTGCCGCCGCTGGCCCGGTGGGCGCTTGACCGGCATTCCGGGTTGCCCGCTGCCCGCCGACCTGCACGCCGTGCTCGGTGCCAGGGAAGCCGCGCTGAAGAAGCGGGCGGACCGCCAGGCGGAACAGTTGCGCGACGTCATCGGCACGTTCGGGTTCGTGGTGCGGGAGGACGGGACGCGGCAGTTCTGGCGCCCGCTCGTACGCTCGTGAGAATCGGCCTGCCCGGCGTCGTCGATCACCTCGGGGCGATCGACGTTGCATGCCGGGGTGATCCCGGACCAGCCACGGGGATCGGCGGGCTTCGCATCGGCTTCCTCGGCAGCTCAGCCATCATCGCTTCCGGGCGTGGGGGGCCGGTGTCGGCGTCACCTCGCGGGAATGCGACTCTGCGGGCTCGGCGAGCTTGAATTCGACGAACTCGGGCCGGACGGGCTCGATGCCGGGCTGCTGGAGGGGGGACTGTACAGCCTGATGTCCGACTCCCCGCTGCTCTGATAACCCTCGGTCGCGAGGATCATATAGTCGAAACTGCCCAGCTCCATGCCATGTTTCGCCCACGCGTCGAAGTGATTGCCGGTGGTGATGGTTCCCCCCATTCTCTTGGACTGCCGGACGCTCCAGTAGGTCATGTAGGGTGAAATTCCGGGATAGTGTTGCCGCACGTAGATGTCATATATGCCCCCGTCGCTGGCTACCGTGCCTTTGTACGTGGCCGTGGGCCGGTATATGCCCCAGTTATCAACGATGTAGTACTCCACCAGCGGATATTTTGTCCATCCGTAGAGCGACACGTATGCGTTACCGGTCGGATTGAAGGTGCCCGAATAGCTCACAGTCCGGTATCCACCGGTACGCCAACCGGTACCGGCGACGAAGTTTGCGACGTCGCTCCATGAGGTGCGGTAGTTTCCGCCACATCCCAGGTCCATGGTGGTCGATCCAGAGCCATCGGTCCACAATGAATAGAAGTAACCGTCGTTGGTGCCAGTCTGATTCGTGGTGATGGTCAGGCCGGCGTTGGCGTTGGCGTTGGCGGCACCGGGCAGGGCTATTGCGGTCGCGGTCAGTGCCGCGGCACAGGTACCGCCGATGAGCAGCCTGGTGCGGCCACGGCCACGGCTGTGGCGCTTCCGGCGGGCGAGGGTGTCGTTCATGTGCGTACCTCCTTCTCGGGAAAGCCGGCGGGTGGGTCGGTCGTCGTGCGGACCGGCGACTGCGGAGGGCCGGGTCGCGGTGGGCGAATTGGATCGACGAGGGTCAACGTTTGCTGTTGGTGGCATCGTCGGCCAATCCCGTCGAGCCGTCAACGAATCCCGGAAGGGTCGCAGAACCCTGTCCCGGATCCGGGCGCCGATGGAGCGCCATTCAACGTGGTCGGCCGACTCTCCGGCCGATAGGGATCTGCGGGATCCGGGGTGTAAGTCCCAGCCGTTTCCGCGGGGCGAGCGTCGGGGGGCGTGCCCGGTGACCGCCCCCTTGCCTGAAACCGCAGGGCGGGACGTGTGCCAGTCTTGACCATGATCAAGACTCAATGGTCGACCCGACGGTGGTAATCTCCATCGATGGGAACCAGTAGACGGGCATTTCTGGCAGCCGGTCTCGGCGCGGCGGCGACCACGCCGTTCGTCGTGGATCTCACCAGCAGACCGGCCTCTGCCGCGACCACACAGGACACCTACGCCTCAAACACGGATCTGTACCAGGACTCCGATCTGACCGAGGGTACCGACTACGGTCGGCGCTACCGGCGGGCCGGCCTGGCCGACAACAGCTATGGCGACCAGGTCCCCTTCACGGCCCTGACCACGGTGATCGCCCCGCACGGCGGCGGCATCGAACCGGGCACCTCCGAGTTGTGTCTGGCCATTGCCGGGCTGCATCCCGGGACCCTGGATCCGGCCCCGGCCGGTGGACCCGCCTATGACTTCTGGATGTTCGAAGGGCTGCTGGCCTCCGGCAACAGCGCGTTGCACGTCACGTCGACCCATTGCGACGACGATATCGCCCGCTCCCTGTGCGCCGGTTCGAAGAACGTGCTCGCGCTCCACGGCTGTACCCCATCGGTGGCCGGGTTGGAGTCTGACGCCGAGGCCATCATGGTCGGCGGTGGCAACCCCGGGTTCAAGCAGGTGCTGATCGAGGAACTCACGACCGCGCAGTTCGCCGCCTTTGATGCCGAAACCGTCCCAGCAATCGCCGGCACCTCGGCGGACAACATCGTCAACCGGAACCTCCTGTCCGGCGGCGGGCAGCTGGAACTGACCACCCCATTGCGGTCAACGATGTTCACCATCAACACGCGGGCTGGCCGCGGCGGCAGCACCACCCAGGCGTTCTGGGACTTCGTCAACGCCACCCGCACCGCCATCGCCCGGCTCGAAGCCGAGCAGACCGTCTGGTAGCCCGGAGCATCCGCCCCCGAAGGTCCAGTGGACGTCCGCCCGGCCGCGCCATCATGCGCCCGCCTCATGGAGCCGGCAGGCACCCGTTGGCGTCCTTGGCATTCACCTGGTACACGGTGTAGTTGTCCAGCCAGGTGTGGTGGCTGTCGTATGAGGTGCGGGCGTTGAAGTGCATGTTGACCGAGTGCCCAGCCCCGCTGATCGAGTACGCCGTCAGGCAGGCCTGCGGGCCGTAGTACGCCGACTCCCTGGCGATGATGTCCGCGGCGGTCGCGCAGGACAGGTCGGCCGTCGTGGCGCACTGGAGGGTGTCGAGCGCTCCGACCGAGAGCAGGACCGGCACCCGGATCCCCAGGGTCAGGGTGGTGCTCCGATCGGCGATGAGCGTCTGACGCTCTGCCGTTGTTCCGGTCTGTTTCAGCGACTCGTCGAGGGAGATGACGGTGCTTTCGGCATTGGCCAGCTGGTAGAAGTTGGTGGCCCTGGTACCGGGTCTGGTGGTCAGATAGCCGCTCGGCAGGCCGAGCGGCGCGAGTGTCGGGTCGGCACTCGCCTCGTACAGGGAGGCGCCGAGGGTCGCCAGGGCCGGCGGATTCCCGGCATGCAGCCAGCCGGACAGCACCAGGTAGTCGGGGGCGCCAGCCGGGTCTGTCGTGGTCGCGGCCAGCCGCTGGAGGACCCCGGCCCCGAGCGAGTGCCCGATGCCGACCACAGTGGAGAACGCTTGGCCTCCGATGGTCCCGGCCCGGAGCTTGCGGATGATCTGCTCGGTGACGTACGCATGAGCCTGCATGGTGAGCAGGTCCGCTGGCGGCTTGTCGCTGAGCCCGACGCCGAGCCGGTCGATGTTGAACGTGGAATAGCCCCGGTTGGTCGCCGCATAGACATAGGAGTATCGGTCCGGAGCGTAGGACAGGTTGAAGTAGTTGTGGTCGTAGGTCAGCCCGGACAGCATCAGCTCGACGGTCTTCATGCCTCTGTCGGCGTTGTCCCGTAGGCAGAGGCGACCGGCGACGGTGTAGACCGTTGGGTCGCTCGGGGACAGGGTCACGGCAACGCTCTGCGCGCCGCACGTGGGGTACGGATCGCTGCCCTCCGCATAACCGGTGGTGGGGAACAGACCCGTGGTGGCGGCGGTCACGGCCACGGTGATCGCCATGAACAGAGCGGTCGGTCTCATGCGGTAGCTTCCCAGTGCGCGCGGAGACCCGACGGATCGGCCGGGTACGGAGATCACCCGGTGGAAGCCCCAGGCTCCGCACCAAGCGGCGCGATGGTACCCATAACCGCCCCTTCGCCGCGACCTGGCCGGCGAACTGGTTCTGATTCTGGCACACATAACGTAAAGATTACGATCAATTTCGGTGACTGAGGGTACACGCACGAGCGCTACCAGGCCCCATGCGGCCGGGACCAGCCCGATCCGGTCACCATCGCCGCCACGACGCTCATGCCCGACTGGGTCCGCTGGAACGGCGAGGTCAGCGGATCGTCCCAACCCCTGATCGACGCCGCGGTCTCCGTTCACTCGCAGCCGCGCGGCGCCCGTGCGAGCACGTGTCATGGGCGGGAGATCGGCTCGGCTGCCGTTGAGATCAGCGCCCGGTCGATGGCGGCCAGCAACTCCTCGTCCCAAACCAACGGTTCGTGAGCCCGCTCGTCGCCGAGGGCCGTGTGCCTGCGGGGCTGCCGCTGCTCCTCCAACAGCAGCGGGGCGAACTCCGCCGCTGCCGGCCCGACCTCGGCGAGGTTGGCAGCGATCACCTCGGGCGCTGCCGCCGGGCCCATCGCCGCCAGGGCCGCGAGCAACTGGCCGGGAGAGGTATCCGCATCGGCTCTGCGGGGCAGCGCCCGGAGCCGGCGGTGGATCAGGGGGGCCAGATCGACCGCCACCAGGCCGCAGGCCCGGATCTGGAATCCAAGATCATCTGGGAGGGGGGTGCTCATGGTTTCCAGCACCCACCGCAGGGCCGGGACCACCCGCGCATCCTGTAGCACCGACATGGCCTGCACGATCGGCCCGGTGGTCGGGCCACGGCACCTCCAGACAGTGAACCAGCCCGGTAGCCCATCGTCGTGATACCTGTCGACGGGACACGACAGGTCCAGCGCGATCGCCATGGCCTCGGAGGCGGGAGCGGCCAGCGGGCCCAGACGTTTCAGAGCCTGCGCGGCCGCAAGCCGCACCTTCGGATCCGGATCGCAAAACGGAATGGTCGCGAGGGTGGAGTCGCAGACACTCCCCTGGTGGTTCACCGCGCCCAGGTAGTAGTCCAGGCAGTGCTCCCGGGTTTCCGGGTCCGCACTGATCAAGTCTCGGAGGATCTCGGGCACCTCTTCCGCCGACCCGTAGGCGTGTGTCATGGCAGACCAGTCAATGTCGTGGAGGCCGGCCAGGGCCTGGGATGCGAGCTGCTCGGTGGGATCGGTGCGGGCCATGCCCGCACGGTAGAGCGCGGCACTGACAGTTCGATTGGTGATGTCTTCGACTGTTGTACCAGTCCACCCATTCAGCGGTTTCGAGTTCGACGTCGGACATGGTGCGCCATGGTCCGCGTCGGTTGATGAGTTCGGCTTTGTACGGGCCGATGGTGGTAGCGCCTTGGATTTGTAGTAGGTGCTCGGTGCGATTCCCGTTCCGTGTTCGTTCAGAACACGGCAGATCGGCTCAACTCCACCGAATTGGTTTCGGTGTTCGTCGATGAATGCCACGAGTGTGTCTGTGACCGGTCGAGTTCGGCCGCGAAGAAAGCCGATGCGGCTTTGAGGATGTCGTTGGCTCGACGCAGTTCCGCGGTTTCCCGCTTCAGGCGCCGGACCTTTCCCGTTCCTCGGTGGTCGGGCCAGAACGCGTGCCCGCGTCCGGCTCGGCCTGACGCACCCATTTGCGGAGGGTCTCCCAGCTGGGTCGTCCGCCAATCAATCGGCGTGAGGAACGGCACCAGCCGGGCGTGTCCGGGTCGCGGCCCACCAACTGGCGGCTACCGAGGGCTGCTCGTCCAGGTCTGGCGGAGCTGGCGGGCCGTGAACCGCCGAAGCGGTCCACGGCCCCGTACTGCGGCCCGCCGTCCTAGTGGATGTCCCAGATGTCGGAGCAGAAGTCGCCGTCCGTGCTGTCCAGCACCTGGTCACCGGTGCTGCCGATCAGTCCCCCGTCGATAACCAGGCCGATCGAGTACGCCCGGATGTCAGAGCAGTTGTCGACGCTGAACTGGACAAGGGAGTTGGGCCGCAGCGGACCCTGCGAGAAGATCTCGATGCCGGGCTCGCTGTAACGGCCGACAGCGAGTAGGACCTCGTCAAACGTGTACCCGCTGAAGTTCACGACCGCCACGTGGTACGGCTGCGCGAGTTGCCGCGACGCGCTGGGCGCGGATGGGGCCGCCTGCCTCGCAGCCAGATCTACCGCCGATTCACCCGACCCCGCGGTGGCAACGGTGCCCATCGCGGCGTCCGGGGTCGACGCGGGGGCCGCGGCGGCTGGGCCGGCGAACAGCAGTGCCGCCGCGACCGCCAGCACCGTCGTGGCCAGTGTGCGAGTTCTTGACATGGTTCTCCTTCTTTCCGTGCGCTGGACGTGTTACCTGGGACCTCTTCAGAGCCAACGCCACCAAGCCGTCGTTCCGAAAAGTTTCCATCCTGTTGCCGAGGCTGTTTTGTCTCAGCGATTATTGATCGGCCAAATTCATGATCACGCCGAACGCTCCGACGTTCTTACTCATGCGCAGACGCTGCGCGCACGCCAATTCCACCCCGCGAATGGATCGCAATTTCGCGTCACGTAGACAATGTGCAGAGACCGTCCGGTTGAAGGGTGATGTCGTTGTTCGACATCTATGTCATGCATCCGACAAGTCACGTGTCCAACGACAAGCAAGGAATTCCTGACATCGATCACGTGGACCGCTAGTATTCATGGCCATGGGGGAATCCTGGCCTCACGTCGCGGTCGTTGACATGACGGCACCTACCGCAATGTTTTCCGGACCGGTGTCCCGTGCGGTTGCTTGAGCGGGATCGCGAACTGGGTAAAATCGCGGGATTGCTGGCGGGCGCCGTGGCCGGAAGGGGAGCGACGGTCCTGGTGGAGGGCGCGCCCGGGATCGGGAAGACCGCGCTGCTGGCCGCCGTTCGCAAGCAGGCGGACAGTCTCCAGGTCCGGTCGCTCACGGCCAGCGGCGGTGAGCTGGAGCAGCAGCTGGGTTTCGCGATCGTTCGGCAGCTGTTCGATCCACCGCTGCGCGCCGTGCCGGCGGCCGAGCGTACGGATCTGCTCAGTGGCGCCGCGGGCCTGGCCGCGTCCGTGTTCGACGGCGGCCTCGCCCACGAACACCCTGTCGTCATGGGCGCCGTGGTACACGGCCTGTTCTGGCTGTGCTCGAATCTGGCCGAGCGGCACCCGTTGTTGCTCATCGTGGACGACGTGCAGTGGACCGACGAAGCGTCGCTGCCGACATGATGCTGGAACTCGGCACCCTGCTGGTGATGACCGGCCATGGTCGGGAGGCCACCGAGCAGTTCGCGCGCCTGTGCCGGATGAGCGGCGGCGGTCCTGAGCCGTCCCGAATCCTGGCCGGGATCACCTTCGGCAACCTCGTCACGATGGTGCCGCTCGCCGAGTGGCTGCCGAGGCTGGACCGGACCGCTCCGCAGCTGCGCGGTGGCGGCGACAGCGAACGGACGATTTTCGCAGCCCTCGCGTTCGCCGCCGCCGGGGCCGGCGACCGGCCCGCTGGCGAGGTGGCTCGCCTGGCGCGGTTGGCCGCCGTCGGCCCGCTGCCCCAACGTGACCCGTGGCTCCTGGTCAACCTCGCCAGCGCGGCGCTGACCATCGCCGACCAGCTCCCTGAAGCCATCGACCTCCTCGACCGGGGCATCGACGCCGCCCGTCGGCGCGGCGACGTCACGGTGTTCGGCTACCTGTCGATGCTGCGTTCACACACCGCCGGGTACGCCGGTCGGCTGCGTGAAGCCGAGGCGGACGCCTGGACGGCATACGAGATCTCGCGCGGCCGTGCCCAGGGGCGGGATCCCCGGCTGGCGGCGGCGGTCCTGGTCGACGTCCTAGTCGATCGGGGTGGCCTTGGCACCGCCCAGGAGGTCCTGGCCGGCCAGGACGGCAAGGGCGACGACGCGCTCGACATGCTCATCGCCCACTTCGTCCACGTGGCCCGGGCCCGGTTGCGGCTGGCGCAGGGCCGGCCCCGCGACGCCCTCGCCGACCTGCGCACCTGCGGCGAGCGTTTGATCACCGCCGGATACCTCAATCCCGCGTTCGCCCATTGGCGAGCCGAGGCCGCCCTGGCGCACCTGGACAGCGGCGACCCGGCGACCGCCCACGAGATGGCCGCCGAGGAACTCCGGCTGGCCCGTAGGTTCCAGGCACCGCGCGCGGTCGGTGTCGCCCTACGGGTCATCGGCCGCGTCGTGGGCGGGGCCGAAGGCCAAGACCACCTCCGCGAGGCCGTCGCGGTCCTCGACGGATCGGCCGCCGAGCTGGAACGGGCCCGCGCTCTGGTCGACTACGGTGCGGCGGTGCGCCGGTCCGGTCAGCGCATCGCGGCGCGGGATGCCTTGCGACGCGGCCTTGACCTGGCGGCCCGCTGCGGCGCACAGCCGCTGATGGACCGGGCGACCAGCGAGCTGGCAACCGCCGGCGCACGGCCACGCCGAGCGGCGCTCAGCGGAGCCGGCGCGCTCACCGCCGCCGAGTACCGGGTCGCCCAGCTGGCGGCCGGCGGGGGCACGAACCGGGAGCTCGCCCAAGCCCTGTTCATCACCAAACGCACAGTCGAGGTCCACCTGACCAACACCTACCGCAAACTCGGTATCACCTCACGGCGGGAGCTGCGCCGAGCACTCGACCAGACACCGGGACCGGGCAGTGTGCCAACACCTGATCATAGGTCGTGACCTGGTGCTTCAAGGATCTCAGTAGCTTCCATCGATCCCCACCACGAGTTCCCCCGGGCCTGGCCCGATGGGACACCATTCGACGGTAGTACAGCCGCCCGTCGCGGTAGGCCGCTGTCCGTCACCGCCATCGGCCTGCCCACCGCCGGGTCACGGCTGGAGCGGTACGACGATCGCGTCGGGATCGTGGGCGTAGGCGCTCACCTCGAGGACGATCTCGCTGGCGGCCGGCAGGATCCGCTGTTTGGTGGCGGGGTCCCACTGGGCGAGCGGGGTGAACGACACCAGCACCTCGACCGGCACCGATCCGCCCGCCGGCACCGCGACCCCGGCGAAGCCGACGAGCATGAGCTCCCCGGCGTACGCACCGCCGGTGCGCCGCCCGTAGACCTGGACCACGTGGCGCCCGTCCCGGGCGCCGGTGTTGGTCACCGTCGCCGCCAGCCGCACGCCGCCGGCCTCCGGTACGCCCGGGGTGACCTCACCGATCGAGAAGGTCGTGTACGCCAGGCCGAACCCGTGCGGGAAGGCCGGTGCGACGCCGAGCCGGTCGAGCAGGCGCTGGCCGTGGAAGCGGTCGTAGGTGACCGAGGTCGCGGTGCGATCGAAGGCTGGCAGGTGCCCGGCGGAGACGGGGATCGCGAACGGCAGGCGCCCGCTGGGGTTCCGCGCGCCGGTCAGGATGTCGGCGAGCGCGACGCCGCCGGCCATGCCCGCGTACCACATCAT
>JABDRL010000237.1 GCA_013041765.1 Dactylosporangium sp.
GGCGTCTCGGCCCCGGCCGCGTCCTCGGCCGAGGCCGTCCCGCCGGTGCCGGGGGCCGTCGGACCCAGTCCAAGGACGTTGGCGATGGTGTCGAACGTGCCGCCGAGGGCCAGCGTGGCGGAGGTCAGGATGACGGTGCGATCGGCGTACAAGCGGGACCGCAACGTCTCGGACACGGACAGGGGGGCGACGACCAGTGCCCGACGACCCCGGTCGTTCCGCTCGGTCCAGAGCACGTCCTGGGCCTTCTGGGCGAGGAACCGCTGGGAGATGAGCGAGAGGTCGCCGAGGACGGTCCGGGCCTGCTGCTTGTCCAGCGCCCGCTCATCGTCGGTCTTGACCTCGCCGATGGCCTCGAATATCCGGCGGGCCGCCGCGTCGAGCAGGGCGAGGGTCTCGCACAGCAGCGGTGGCACGCCGTCCGTCAACCGCCCGGTGGTCGTCTCCGCCAGCCCGGTGGCCAGAGCCTCTCCGGCCTCCGCCAGCGCCTCGGTCCTGTCGGCGTCCACCAGTTTCCCGGCCCGGCGGACCGCTCGCGCGACCATCTCGGGGGTCAGCTCCGCCTGCGAGGCGGAGGAGACCCGCTCGGCCAGCTCGTGGGCCTCGTCGATGATGAGGAGCTTGTGCTCCGGCAGGATGTGCCCGCCCGCCATCATGTCCACGGCGAGCAGGCTGTGGTTGGTGATCACGATGTCGGCGCTGCGGGCACGCTCGCGGGATGCCTCGGCGAAGCAGTCCATGCCGTACTGGCAGCGGGCCGCGCCGACACACTCCCGTGCGGGCATGGAACTCAGCCGCCACGCCATGTCGTCGACACCGGGGTCCAACTCGTCGCGGTCGCCGGTTTCGGTCTCCATCGCCCAGTCCCGCAGCCGCTGGATCTGCCTGCCGAGCCGGCCGGCCTCGCCGAGCCACCGGGCCGGTTTGTCGCCGCTGGCGTCGAAGAGCGCCTCCTGCTGGTCGTTTTCCATGCCGCCCTCGAGCCGGGCCAGGCACAGGTAGTGGTGCCGGCCCTTGAGCACGGCGAAGGTGGGGCGGCGGGCCAGCACCGGGCTGACCGCGGCGGCCAGCCGCGGCAGATCGTGGTCGACCAGCTGCGACTGCAGGGCGAGCGTGGCTGTTGAGATCACCACCGGGCCGTCGACCAGCATCGCCGGCACGAGGTAGGCCAGGGACTTGCCCGTCCCGGTGCCGGCCTGGGCCAGCAGGTGCTCTCTGGTCGCAACGGCCTGGGCGATGGCGCTGGCCATGGCGCGCTGGCCGGGCCGGTCGGTGCCCCCGGGAACGGCCCCGACCGCGACGGACAGCAACTCGTCGACGGTCGGTGGCGGGGTGTCCCGGGCGCCTGCCGGGGCTGGGGATGCGCTGCGGGCTGCGGTGTGGGGAAGGGCCGAGGCGGTCACGAATGGCACGGTACCGGGCGAGGCCGACGATCCTGACACCGTCCACAGGCACGTCGCGGGAATCGGTGCTTTCCCCGGGCTGGGTGTCTATCGTCGGGTCGTGCGGGGTCCTTCTGGCTAGGCCCGCCGGTCACCGGGACATCCGCTCGCACACCGATCGCTGGCGTTGCATACCATGCGTTCGGCAGAACCAGCAGCGACATCCACCACCGTTCCCGGGACGAGGTTAGGCCGTGGGTTTTAAGTTGCGTCCCTCGGAGGACGCCTTCTACACGTTGTTCAGCCACGCGGCGCAGAACCTGGTCCGAGGGACTGACCTGCTGTCTGAGCTGGCGCTTCCGGAACCGGACATGCAATCGATCAGCGAGCGGCTGGTCGAGGTCGAGCACGACAACGACGCCTTGACCCACGACCTCTTCAAGAAGATCAATTCGACCTTCGTCACCCCGTTCGACCGCGAGGACATCTACCGGCTGGGCTCGCAACTCGACGATGTCATGGACCATCTGGAGGGCATCGGCAGCCTGCTCTACCTGTACGGGCTGACCACGCTGCCCTCGCTGCCCCGCGAGATGCACGACATGGTGCGGGTGCTCGACCAGCAGGCCAAGCTGACCGCCGAGGCCATGCCCCGGCTGAAGACGATGAAGGAACTGGCCGATTACTGGGTCGAGTGCAACCGGTTGGAGAACGAGGGCGACCGCACCTACCGGATGCTGCTCGTCCGGCTGTTCTCCGGGGAGTACGACGCGCTGACGGTGCTGAAGATGAAGGAGGTCGCCGACGAGCTGGAGGCGGCCTGCGACGCGTTCGAGCACGTCGCGAACACCGTCGAGACCATCGCGGTCAAGGAGTCTTGATCCGGTGAGCCCCGAGTTCATTGCCGCGGTCATCGTGATCGCCACCGCGATGCTGTTCGACTACACCAACGGCTTCCACGACGCGGCCAACGCCATCGCCACCTCCGTCTCGACCAGGGCATTGACGCCGAGGACCGCGCTCGCGGTCGCCGCCGTCGGCAACCTCGTCGGTGCCTTCCTGGGCAAGGGGGTCGCGGAAACCGTTGGCAAGGGCCTGGTGACCTTGCCAACCGGGGTCACCAGTCTCGGCGTGGTCTTCGCCGGCGTGCTGGGTGCCGTCTGCTGGAACCTCACCACCTGGTACTTCGGCCTGCCCTCCTCGTCCTCGCACGCGTTGTTCGGCGGGCTCGTCGGCGCGGCCCTGTTCGCGTCGGGCGGCGTGATTCACTGGGTGACGATCCTGGAAAAGATCGTCATTCCCATGGTTCTTTCACCGCTGGTCGGCGTGTTCGCAGGTTTTTTCGTCATGTTGGGAGTGCTGTGGCTGTTCCGTCACGGCAACCCCAGCCGCCTCAACCGCGGCTTCCGGATGGCGCAGAGTTGCTCGGCCCTGGCGATGGCCGTCGGACACGGCATGCAGGACGCGGCCAAGACGATGGGCATCATCGTGCTCGCCCTGTACACCGGGGGATTCCAGGACAGCCGGACCCACATCCCGTGGTGGGTGTTCTTCACCTCGGCGACCGTGCTGGCGCTCGGAACGTACTCGGGAGGCTGGCGCATCATCCGGACGCTGGGCCGGCGGGTCATCAACCTGGGGCCGCCAGAGGGCTTCGCGGCCGAGACCGTCGCCAGCAGCATCCTGTACTTCAACGCCCTGGTCCTGCACGCTCCCATTTCGACGACGCACACCATCACTTCGGCGATCATGGGCGTCGGCGCGACCAAGCGGCTGTCGGGCGTTCGGTGGGGGGTCGCGGGAAACATCGTCGGGGCGTGGGTGCTGACCTTCCCCGCGGCGGGGCTGATCGCCTGCGGTGTCTATCTGATCGTCAAGCCGCTGTTTGGCTGAGCGGGTAGCGCACGCCGATGGCGGCCCGGACGGCGTCGAGCGTCGCCATCACCGCGAGCGTCTCGTCCAGCGGGACCAGCGGACTCTCGGTCAGGCCCGCGCGCAGGCAGCGGTGCACCTCCGCGGCCTCGTAGTGGTAGCCGCTTCCCCGGGTCGGCAGGCGGACCACCTCCGCCGGGGCTTCCGGCCGGACCAGGGCGTACTCCTGCGGCATGAAGAAGTGCTCCGGCAGGTCGATGCGGCCCTTTGTCCCGGTGATGGAGGCTCTGCGGGGAGTCTGCCCGATCAGGGAGCACGACAGTTGGGCGAGGGCGCCCGAGGCGTACCCCAGGGTGATGGCGGTGTTCTCGTCGATGCCGTCGGGGGTGAGTTTCGCCCACGCGGAGACCTGATCGGGCGCGCCGAGGATGAGCTGGGCGAGGGTGACCGGGTAGACGCCGAGGTCGAGCAGCGCCCCACCACCCAACGCGGGATTGACCAGGCGGCTGGAGGGCGGGAAGGGACCCGCCATCCCGAAGTCGGCCTGCACGCTGGTCACCTCGCCGATGACGCCCTCGGCAACCAGCTGCCGGGTCTGCCGGATCGCCGGGAAGCACCTGGTCCACATCGCTTCCATGAAGAAGACCCCAGCCGATCGCGCCAGGTCGACCAGGTGCCGCGAGGTGGCCAGGTCAAGGGTGAGCGGCTTTTCCGTCAGCGTCGCCTTGCCACTGGCCAGGCAGATGCTCGTGGCCGCGAAATGGGCGGAATGGGGGGTTGCGATGTAGACGACATCCACGTCCGGGTCGGCCGCCAACTCCGGCCAACCGCCGTACGCCCGGGGGATGCCGTGGCGCTCGGCGAACGCCGCCGCGGCCGCGGGAGTTCTCGACCCGACGGCCAGGACCTCGGCGTCCGGCAGCAGCCGCAGGTCTTCGACGAAGCTGGTGGCGATGGCCCCCGTCGCGAGGATGCCCCAGCGAATCGGATCTCTCATGGTTCCATTCTCACTCAGCCGAATCGGCCGGTGATGTAGTCCTCGGTGCGCTTGATGGAGGGGTTGGTGAAGATCTTCGTGGTGTCGTCGTACTCGATGAGCCGGCCGGGCTCGCCGGTACGGTCGATCGAGAAGAACCCGGTGCGGTCGGACACCCGCGCGGCCTGCTGCATGTTGTGGGTGACGATGACGATCGTGTACTCGTTCTTCAGCTCGCTGATCAGGTCCTCGATGGCCAGCGTTGAGATGGGGTCGAGCGCGGAACATGGCTCGTCCATCAGCAGGATCTGTGGCTCGACCGCGATCGCCCGGGCGATGCACAGCCGCTGCTGCTGCCCGCCGGACAGCCCGCCACCCGGCCGGTTGAGCCGGTCGCGGACCTCTTCCCAGAGGTTGGCCGAGGACAGGGCCTTCTCGCAGGCGTCGTCGAGCATCGGCTTGCGCCGGACGCCGTTGAGCTTCAGCCCGGCGATGACGTTGTCGTAGATCGACATGGTGGGGAAGGGGTTCGGCCGCTGGAACACCATGCCGATCATGCGGCGGACCGCCGTGACGTCGATATCCCGGTCGTAGATGTTCTGCCCGTCGATGAGCAGTTGCCCGTCGACCCGAGCGTCGGGGAGCACCTCGTGCATGCGATTGATCGAGCGGAGGAAGGTGGACTTGCCGCAGCCGGACGGGCCGATCAGGGCCGTGACGGACTTGGGCTCGATCGTCATGGTGATCGAGTCGATGGCCTTGAACGAACCGTAGTACGCCGTCACGCTGTTGGCCTGGATGCGTTTTGCCATGGTTGCGCCTTTCCGAGGACGACGTTCAGCGGGTGAGCGTGTTGCGGCGAGCGAGCAGTTTCGCCGCGATGGTCAGCGTGAGGACCAGCGTGACCAGGGTCAGCGCCGCGGCCCATGCCCGTGCCGGGGCGTATGGCGAGGCGACACCGGCCTGCTCGAACACGTACAGCGACAGCGAGGACTGGTTGCCGGAGAACGGGTCGAAGTTGATGGCCGGATTTCCTCCCGCGACCAGCAGCACGGGGGCGGTCTCGCCGCAGGCGCGGGCGATGGCCAGCATGACCCCGGTGACGATGCCGGGCAGTGCCGTCGGGATGACGACCCTGGTAATGGTCAGCCACTTGGGCACGCCGAGGGCATAGGCTCCCTCCCGCAGCGCGGCCGGCACCAGCCGCAGCATCTCCTCCGTCGAGCGGACCACGGTCGGCAGCATGAGCACCGACAGGGCCAGGGCCGCGGCGAAACCCGAGAAGCCCGGCCGGCCGTCGTTGAATACCGGAGTGACCACCAGCACCCAGAAGGCCAGCACGAACAAGCCGGCGACGATCGAGGGAATACCGGTCATGACGTCGACGAAGAACCGGATCGCGCTGGCGAACCAGCCCCGCCCGTACTCAACGATGTAGATCGCGCCCAGCACTCCCAGGGGCACGGTGATGATGGTGGCGATTCCCGCCTGTTCGAGGGTGCCGATGATCGCGTGGTAGGCCCCGCCCCGGTCGTCGAACGCCGCGATGTTGTTCATCGAGGTGTACAGGAAGTTGCCGTCCAGCCGCTCGATGCCCTTGGACAGCAGGGTCCACGCCACCGACAGCAGCGGGGCGAGGGCCAGCAGGAACGCTCCGTAGACCAGCGTGGTCGCCAGCCGGTCGGTGATGATCCGGCGGCGGGTGAGGCGGTTGTCGGCCAGTGAGGGAGGTCCGAGGGAGGTCCGGTCGCTCATGCCGCACTCTCCGTGAATTCTCGGCGTCGATAGATGATGATCCGTGCGGTCATGTTGACCACCAGCGTGATGGCGAACAGCACCAGACCGGAGGCGATCAGCGCGCTGCGGCCGGTGTCGTTGGCCTCGCCGAACCGGTTGGCGATGTTGGCTGCGATCGTGTTGCCCCCGGGCCCGAGCAGATCGAAGCCGATCGCGTAGGTACTGCCCAGGGTCAGGGCCAGGGCGATGGTCTCGCCCAGCGCCCGGCCGAGGCCCAGCATGACCGCGGCGATGATGCCCGGCCGCCCGTAGGGCAGGACCGCCGTGCGGATCATCTCCCACCGGGTCGCCCCCAGGGCGAAGGCGGCCTCCTCGTTGACCTTCGGCGTCTGCAGGAACACCTCGCGGGAGAGCGAGGTGATGATCGGCAGAACCATGATCGCGAGAACGAGCGAACCCAGCAGCACGGACTTGCCATACGGGCCGTCGCTGCCGAAGATCGGCAGCCACCCGGCCACCGCGTGCAGCCAGGCGGACAGATCGCTCACCGGCTGGTAGAAGGAGTCTCGGCCCCAGAGCCCGAAGACGACACTTGGAACGGCCGCGAGCAGGTCGATGACGAACCCCAGCGGGGTCGCGATCCTCCGGGGGGCGTAGTGCGACAGGCACAGCGCGATGCCCATCGCGACGGGTACCGCCATGAGCAGGGCGAGCACGGCGGTCAGGACCGTGCCGAACGCGAGTGCCGCGATGCCGAACTGTGGCGGGTCCGAGTCGGCGAACCAGCCCTCGAAGGTCCAGAAGCTCTCCTCGTTCTTCGTCAGCGACGGAGCGGCCCGCACGATGAGGAACACGGCGATCGCGACGATGATGACGAGCACCATCGCCCCCGCGGCGGTGGTCGTGCCGCGGAACAGCGTCTCGGCGCCGAATCGGCGCTGGCGAGGTAGGGGGGCACCGCCTCCGCCCGGGAC
>JABDRL010000245.1 GCA_013041765.1 Dactylosporangium sp.
ACAATCAGTGACAACCGACACTCGGTAGTCAACGGCGTCCCGGCAGGTCAGTGCCCAGATCTGACAACCAATGACAACCCCGAGCCCGCTACGGTCGGCAACCTGCAGCTCGGCGGCGGGTTATGGCAGTACCGCCGAACGCCCGCCAAGATCAGCTATCCCCCTCGTTTACCCCCCGAAAACCCCACCCCAACGTCGACGAACAGTAACAACCGACGACCAGATCGAAGTGCCGTTGATACAGCTCAGCGCCAAGATGTGACGACTGATGACAAGTCCGAGATCGTGACTGTCCGTAAGAAGAGGCCGTGGGTTCAAATCCCGCCACCCCGACCAGATAGCAGCAGTTCAGGGCCAGTTTCTCAGTACGGGACGCTGGCCCTGTCCCGTCTCCCGGGGCTTCTCGGGAGAAATCTGGGAAAAGATCTTGGCGACCCTCTCCCCGCCGCCGTGCCGGCGAGCCCGCAACAGCCCGTCCAGCACGGCCGCCGGCGAGCCGGGGCTCAGCTTCCGCCGCTCGTCCAGGGACGCGGTCCACAACTCGGTCAGGCCCGCCATCAGCCGCCGCCGCATCGTCGGCGTGACGTGGGAGTAGCGGGCCTGCACCGAACCGTCCTCGTGGCCCATCCGCTGATCCATCAGCTTCGGCGGCGTGCCCAGTTCTTCCATCAGTGTCTTGTGCGCATGGCGCAGCCCGTGCGGGGTCAGGCCGGGCGCGATCGGCTCCCAGCGTCCGTCGGCGCGGCCGGAGGCATTCCGGCCCCGCACCGGTATCCCCGGCCAGGGCTCGGCAAGGATCGGCACCGGATGCGGTTGCTGGGGCGCCTTCTGCGGATACCAGCCCGTTGCGGCGAGGTGGAACAACCAGGTCGAGAAGCCGGTCCGGCGCCAGTGCGCGGCGGGCTGTCCCGACGAACCACCACGGACGTATCCAAGCTCCGCGATGGCAAGCTCGACCTTGACACGGGTCGACTCCGGCACGGATGCCGGATGGTTGAGGACGGTCGAGACGGTGCCGGTCGAGATGCCAGCGCGGCAAGCGACATCAACCAGCTTCACCCCCGGCCTGCGGGCGGCCCGGTTGGCGGGCCGATGGTCGCGGAAGACGTACGCCTGCCCATGACATGCGCAGGGCCTCGGCTGGGTTCCGGCGATGTGGTCGGATAGCAGGTCCGCGAGCCAGTCCGGAGTGTCGATGGTCCGCCGAGGACCATCCTTGGGCGGACAGCGGTGGAACTCGCCTCGGTCCAGTTCGTAGAGCTGCCATTCCACCCGGACGGTCGATTGCCGAACGAATTCGGTTCCCAGACCGACGGTTTCCCCCCCAGCGCATGCCGGTATATCCCATGAGGACGATCGCAACGAATTCATCGTCACGGCCCGACAGCAGAGCGGCCCGCTCGGCGATGAGCAGGATGCCGAGTGCGTCGGTCACCGCCTTTTCCGGACCTCGGTTCCGGGAACGCCCGGCGCGCTTTCCCCTGCCACGTCGTTTCGTCGCCGGGTTGGAATCCCGCAGTCCTTCTTCAACGGCGTCGGCCAGGATCAGGTGCAGGGTGCCGCGCCAGGTCTTGACACTCGAAGCGGCATATCCTGCCGCTCGCTCCCGCTTCTCCCACGCATTGATATCGGCCGCCAGGATGTCTGCGACCGCCACCTGTTCGAAGGTAGGAAGCAGGTGCTCCTCAATGTGCCGGCGGCAGTTGCGGAGGGTCGACACGGCCAGGTCCTGCTGGCAGCCGTTCAGCTCACCAAGCTCGGGGAAGCCGAACTGGCGTGGATCTCCGCCGAACGCGGGCTGTCGGCCGCCCGCGAGACCGGCGACCCCGTCATCATCGGGTCGCTGTTCCGATCGGTCACGCACGCCCTGCTGTCCACCGGCCGGTTCGTCGAGGCCGTGCGCCTGACCGAGAACGCCGCCGGCTACCTCGAACCAGCCCTCAGACGCCCAACCCCAGAATTGCTGTCGGTCTACGGCACACTGTTTCTCGCCGGATCCGTAGCGCCGCCCGTGCCGACGACATCGCATCCACCAAGTCGTTCCTGAACACCGCAAACGACGCCGCCCGCAAACTCGGCCACGACGACAACTACCTGTGGACCGCTTTCGGCCCCACCAACGTGGTGATCCACCGCGTTGCCACGGCGACCGAACTCGGCAACGTCCAAGTCGCCATCGACCTCGGCCCCCAGGTTGACACCTCAGCCCTGCCCATGGAACGCCGCGTACGGCACTCTCTGGAAGTCGCCCGAGCCTACAGCTCGTGGAATCGCCTCGATAACGCTCTCGAAACCCTCCTCACAGCCGAACGCACGGCCCCAGAGCAGGTGCACTATCACCGGCTCAGCCGCTCACTCGTGCTCGGCTGGATTCGCAGGCAGCGCAGCAAGCCATCGACCGCCCTGGTCGATCTCGCCCGCCGCCTGAACGTCCTCGACTGAGCCCGCCGGTCGTCGCGGGCTACGCTGCGACCATGGCGCCAGAGACGACCAGCCCTCGCGCGACGGTCCCGACCGAGTACCGGCACGACGTGGAAATCCTGTGGGACTACCACGACATGCATCACGAACTCCGGCCGTGTGACCTCGGCATCGGCCTCGGCAGCCACGACCCCGGCGTAGCCATGTGCGCCACCGAACTCTTCCACGCCGGCATGTTCCCCCGGATCGTTTTCACCGGCGCCAACGCCCCCACCACCATCGGCCGCTTCCCGCGCGGCGAAGCCGTCCACTACCGCGAACACGCCATCGAGCACGGCGTCCCAGCCGACGCGATCCTCATCGAGACGGCAGCGACCAACACCGGCCAGAACTTCGACTACACCCGCAGGCTGATCGACGACCAGGGCATCAGCATCGCGTCGGCCATCGTGATATCCCGGCCCTACCAGCAACGCCGCGCCTACGCCACCTGCAAGAAACTCTGGCCCGAACTCGACATCCTGTGCGCATCCCACGCCCTGACACTCGATGACTACGTCACCATGATCAACGACGTCAACCGCGTCATCAACATGCTCGTCGGCGACACCCAACGCATCGAGGTCTACGCCGAGCAGGGCTTCGCCATCCCCCAGGACATGCCCGACCAGGTGCGCGACGCCTACCAGCGACTTGCGAAGGCCGGATTCACCAGCCGGCTTGTGTAGGGCGAGGGACCGGACAACATTAGGTGCGTCGGCGTTGCCGAATTCGCCTCTTCTGAATCAAGGCGCTGCGATTCCAAGTGAGGACTGGCTGCTCGGCATCGAGGCACGATCGCACGCCAGGCGGGCCGATTGCCGTCGTAGTCGCTCGCCGTCGTAGTCGGGGCAATCGCTGCCGCGCCGCTTCGCGGCTTGCCACCGCATCCGGTAGGCGCGGTCAGTACGGGCTGAGCCGATCCGGTGGCCGAGCAACGAAGCGGATGGTGGGGCGGTTGCCGAACACCTCTTCGATCTCTGCGCGGGTTGCTCGTTTGGTGGCGTAGGTGGCGTTCAGATCCCATTGGATCCAGAGCACCTTCACTGGTGGCACGGAGTCTCTCTTCCCATATCGTAGTACGGAGATTGGCCAGGCGTAGTACGCAGCGACAAAGATCGCCCTTGCCCCGCAACTGGCAGGCGCCAGAATCACGGCAACCCGCCGACACGCAGACGCACGCGGTTAGCCGGATCCGCCAACGCAACACCGCGATGCAACGTGTGCGCTCAACTCCGCCACCGCAACCATCAAGGATCTTCGAAACGCCAGTTCACGGCACTGAGCAAGGTTCCGACACGGTACAAGTCAGGCCCGAGGCCGTCCGTCGATCATCTCTCCGAACCGCCGAACGTCTGCCTCCCCCGGCCGAGCCTTACCAGGTCACGGCGATCAATCAGAGCATCGCGTCCGGCCGGCACGCAGCCGGCACGCTCCCGGCACGCTCCCGGGCCGCCTTGCCGCAGGCCACCACACTGCAGTACCTGCGCTGTCCGCTCTGGTCGGGAAAGAGCCAGCCGCAGTGGTCGCCTGGGCACGCCCGGACGGTGAACCGGCACGGGTCGGCAAGCAGGTCTGCGGCGGCCCGGGCCGCCGCATGTACCGGCAGCCGCAGGTCGCCGTGCCTGGCCAGGCGCCAGCGGCCGAGCCCGTCGCCGTCCCGGACAAACACCGAGTGCTTCACCGCCGCTTCCGCAAACCGGGCCACCACGGAGAACGACCGCCGGTCGTCCGGGTTCACCAGGTACGCGTAGACGTGCTTGCGCAGCACGCGGGCCTCGTCCAGCACGATGGCCGCCTCGGCCGGTTTCGCCTGCCCCTGCCGGATGAGCCAGGTGACGGTCGGCTCGTCGGCGAGATCCATGTACCCGGCCCACACGGCGAGGGTGGCATAGCTACGCAGCCACTCCGACCCGGGCCGCCGGGAACCGCCCCAGCCGGAGTACGTGTTGCAGAACTCGAGCGCCGGATGGCCGCCTACGCTCCACGGCAGGACCTGGTCGCGGACCTTGACGCAGTACACCGGGAG
>JABDRL010000310.1 GCA_013041765.1 Dactylosporangium sp.
GCCTGGGACGGCGAGGCCTCGGACGAGCGGGCAGCCATGCTGGCGGTGCTGGCCGACGGACTGTCCCCGGCCGACGAGCCCCTCCTGGAGCGGGCACTCGGAGACCGCCGCAGCGGCATCCGGGCGCTTGCCGCAGATCTGCTCGTCGAGCTGCCCGGCAGCGGGTACACCCAGCGCATGATCGAACTGGCAACCGCATGCATCGACGTCGGCGGCACCGGGATCATCCGGGTGCGACCTCCCTCGGCGTGCACCCGGGCCATGCGGCGCGACGGCATTACCGCCCGTCCTCCCGCAGGGGTCGGCGCGCGTACCTGGCTGCTGGAGGAGGTACTCGCCCATACCCCGTTGCAGATCTGGCCGGGGCCACCAGGAGCGTTTCTGGAACGCCCGATGGCCGAGGGCTGGCGCATCGTGGTCCAGCGGGGGCTGGCCCGCGCGGCGGCCAGCACCCGCAACCCAGACTGGGCCGAGGCCCTCATCACGGCTCTCGCCCCCTACACCAGATCGGGTCGCCGACCGGACGATCGGCTGTTGCTGGAGGCGCTCTACGAGGCCCTGCCACCGGAGCGTCTCGCGGGCCTCGCGGCTACCGCGCTGCCGGAGGGCCTGACCCGAGCGTCCACCATCGGAGTCGAGCGGATGCTGGAACTCTGTCCCAGACCATGGCCGGAGCCGTTGACCGACGCGGTTCTCACCACCATTGCCGCGGCGGCGCCCGCCCGGACCGCAGGGTGGAGAGTGACCGGCTTGTGCGAGACCGCGGCATTGCGGCTGCCGCCGGAGAGCGCACCACACGTTGAATCGATCGCGGAAACGGTGCGGGCGGAGCGAGCGTCCGATCCAATAGTGACGATTGTCCAACGGCTGCTCTCGACCTTGCGGTACCGCAACCAGATGCTCAGGGAGTTCGCATGACCGAAGCCGACACCGGCCCTGACCCGGCGTCGTCCATCCAGCGCAGGCACGCGGAGGACGAGTACGCCGCGGAACTGGCGGCCCTGGCCGCCAGCGACGACCCGCCGCGGCCACCGGGGTGGAAGCTCTCGCCGGCGGCGGTCATCACGTATCTGCTTGGCGGGACGACCGAGGCCGGAACGCCGATCACGCCGAAGTACATCGGCCAGCGTCGCCTGATGGAGGTGGCTGTGGCGACCCTGGCGACCGACCGGGCGCTGCTGCTGCTCGGGGTGCCGGGTACGGCGAAGACCTGGGTCTCCGAGCACCTGGCCGCGGCGATCAGCGGGGATTCCAGCCTGCTGGTCCAGGGCACGGCCGGAACGCCGGAGGAGGCGATCCGCTACGGCTGGAACTACGCCCGGCTGCTCGCCGAAGGACCGTCCGCCGCCGCCCTGGTCGAGAGTCCGGTGCTGCGCGCCATGAGCCGTGGGAGCCTGGCGCGGGTGGAGGAACTGACCCGGATCCCCTCGGACGTCCAGGACAGCCTGATCACGATCCTGTCGGAGAAGACCCTGCCCATCCCGGAGTTGGGAGGGGAGAGACTCGCCCGCAAGGGTTTCAACGTGATCGCGACAGCCAACGACCGCGACCGGGGGGTCAACGAGCTGTCCTCCGCGCTGCGACGGCGGTTCAACACGGTGGTGCTGCCCGTTCCGTCCAACGTGGACGAGGAGGTGGACATCGTCAGCCGCCGGGTGGCGGCGCTGGGCCGATCGCTGGACCTGCCGGACCTGCCACCGGCGGCTGACGAGATCCACCGGGTGGTCACCGTGTTCCGCGAGTTGCGCAGCGGCATGACCGAGGACGGCCGGAGCCGGCTCAAGTCCCCGAGCGGTACCCTGTCGACCGCCGAGGCCATCTCCGTCGTCACCGGAGGCTGGGCGCTGGCGGCCCACTTCGGCGACGGCCGGCTGCGGGCGGCCGACATCGCCGATGGCATGGTCGGCGCCGTCGTCAAGGACCCGGCCTCCGACCGGATCGTCTGGCAGGAATACCTGGAGACGGTTGTCCGCGAGCGCGAGGGCTGGCGCGACTTCTACCGGGCCGCCAGAGACATCCGGTAGCGGGGCTGATGGTCATGGCGACGCCGATGCTGCTTGGAGTCCGGCATCACGGGCCGGGCTCGGCCAGGGCCGTGCGGCGGGCACTGTCGGCCTGCCGCCCGGAGATTGTGCTCGTCGAGGGGCCACCAGAGGCGGACCCGCTGGTCGACCTGGCCGGGCACGAGGACATGCGCGCACCGGTCGCCCTGCTGGGCTATGCCGCCGCGGCGGGCGCCGCCCGGGCACCCGGTGCGGCCGGGCCGTCCCGGCCCAACGTCCGGACCGCCAACCAGCCGGTGGCGTTCTGGCCACTTGCCGAGTTCTCCCCGGAATGGCAGGCGATCCGCTGGGCTGCCGCCAACGAGGTGCCGGTGCGCTTCATCGACCTGCCGGTGGCGGTCCGGCTGGCCATCGACAGCGTCGAGCACCAGCGGCCGGTACCGGCGGGGATTCGGGTCGATCCCATCGCGGCCCTCGCGGAGGCCGCGGGATACGACGATCCCGAACGCTGGTGGGAGGACGCCATCGAGCACCGGCTCAGCGACGCCGATGCCCCCGGTACCGACGTGGACCAGGTCACGGCTCTGGCGCCGTTCGCGGCCATCGCCGAGGCGATGCGGGCGGTCCGGGCGTCGAACCCGCCCCAGCCCGGACCGGAGGGACTCGACCAGGAACGCCGAGAGGCCAGCATGCGCCGGGCACTGCGGGCGGCGGTCAAGGAGTACGACCGGGTCGCCGTCGTCTGCGGGGCGTGGCACGTTCCGGCGCTCAGCGATCCCCTGCCGCCCGCCAACGCGGACGCCAGCACGCTGCGGGGGCTGCCGAAGATCCGGGTCACCATGACCTGGGTGCCGTGGACCCACGCCCGGATGGCCTCGGCCCTGGGGTACGGCGCGGGGGTCAGCGCCCCCGGCTGGTACCACCACCTGTTCACGGCACCGGACCATCCGGTGGCCCGGTGGCTGGTACGGGCCGCGGCGGTGCTGCGGCGGAACGGCACAGCCGTCTCCAGTGACCACGTCATCGAGGCGACCCGCCTGTCGGAGACCCTCGCCACCGTCCGGGGCCGGCCGCTGGCGGGTCTGGCCGAGGTGACCGAGGCGGCCCGTGCGGTGCTGTGCGATGGGGACGAACTGCGGCTCGCGTTGATCAACCGCAGGCTGGTGGTCGGCGACCGGCTGGGCCGGGTGCCGGAGACGACCCCGGGCGTGCCGATCGTGCGGGACGTCTCGGCGGCCCAGCGCCGGCTGCGGCTGCCCCCGGACCCGCTGCCCCGGGAGATCGACCTCGATCTGCGCCGGGAGATCGACCTCGAACGGAGCCGGCTGCTGCACCGGCTGCTGCTGCTGGGGATCGAGTGGGGCCAGACGCTGCCGCAACGCCGGGGGCTCGGCACCTTCTGGGAATCGTGGCGGCTGGGCTGGCAACCGGAGTTCGCCGTCGATCTGGTCGCCGCGGGGACCTACGGCACGACGGTGCCCGACGCCGCGGCTGCCAGGGTCGCGGAACTGGCCACCGCTGCGGCAAGCCTCGCCGACGTCACGACCCTGGTCGAGCGGTGCCTGCTGGCGGATCTCGCCGCCGGACTGCCGGGCCTGCTGGCGGCCCTGCGCGAGCGGGTCGCCCTCGACCACGACGTGGCGCATCTGATGGAGGCGCTGCCCGCACTGGCGAGAACCCTGCGGTACGGCGATGTCCGCAACACCGATACCGGCGCCCTGCGGGAGGCTGCGACGGGGCTGGTCACCCGCATCTGCGTCGGGCTGCCCGGAGCCCTGTGCGGGTTGGACGAGCGGGCGGCCCGCGCCATGCGGGAACGGGTGGATGCCGTGCATGCCAGCATCGGACTGCTCGACGACGCCGAGGCGGCGACCCGGTGGCGGGAGACGCTCGGCTCCCTGGCCGCCGTCGAGCGCACCCCCTCGGACCGGACCGCGCCCGGGGCGCCCGGAACCCCGCACGGGCTGCTTGCCGGGCGACTCAACCGGCTGCTGCTGGACGGTGGGGTGCTCGATGCCGACGAGGCCCGCCGCCGGATGCGGCTGACGCTGACCATCGGGGTGCCCGCAGAGTACGCGGCGGCATGGGTCGAGGGTTTCCTCGCGGGCGATGGACGGCTCCTGGTCCACGATGAGCGGCTGCTGCACCTGGTCGACGAGTGGATCACCAGCATCCCCCAGGCGTCCTTCACCGAGGTGCTGCCCCTGCTTCGGCGCACCTTCAGCGGGTACTCGGCGCCCGAGCGCCGCATGATCGGTGAGCGGGCCGCCCATCTGGGACGGGGCGGTGGATACGAGCAACCAGGTGCGGAGCCGATCGACGCCGACCGCGGCGGGCCGATGCTGGTGACGGTGGCCCGGCTGCTCGGCTGGCCGCATGCGGGTTAGCGGCGCGTGCTCGGCTGTCGCGTGCGGGGCGGCCCGGGGCGCTGCGCCCGCGCACCGTCACCACCTCCCCGGGGCGTCGCCCGGCGAGGTCGCGCAGCGCGGCGATCGTTCCCTCGCTCCCGACTCCCCCGGGTGCCCACCGGCTCGCCTCGGAGGCACCCGCCTCGACCGGGACGATCAGGCGGTGCGGATCGGCGGGGGATGGCCTGGGCGATTGCCTGATCGAGACGTTGGGCAGGTGACAACCGGGGTTGTCATGGGATTCCTCCAAAGATCGTGAGGTCACAACACCGATGGGGCTGATCGCCCAGGCGATCCGCCCCATCGTCCGTGCCGTGCTGGTGATTTTCCGAACCAACCAGGACGACCGTGTTAGGTGCGTTATCTACTTTAGTAGGTTGCTGCAACCCGTAAAGCATGAGCTATTGCGGCTACTTCAGTTGTCAAGGCATGATCGGGAGTGCCGAATCAACCGGAGATGCCGTCATGTCAACAGCTCCTGCGCCATATCGCCACATTGCGAATGACTTCACCGATAAGATCAAGAGTGGAGAGCTTCCACCCGGAGCGAAGTTGCCATCCACCCGCGAGATCGCGGACATCTATGGCGTCAGCATGGTTACGGTCAGTCGAGCTGTCTCGCTGCTCCACGACCGGGATCTGGTGATCGGGCATCCCGGGCGCGGCGTCTTCGTCGCGGGCGAGCCCGAGGACGGATAAGCGAGGCGGGCGTCGCCGGGGCGATCGATGTGCTTCGGCCGCATGGCTTTGCGGGGTTTGGCCGGGTGTTGTGCGGCGCAAGCCTGCGCTGGCCGCCCCTCCACGTCAAGGGCGCGTCGCGTCGCGTCGCTTCGCTTCGCGACTCGCTCTTCCGGTTCTGATTTCATTGAAGATCATCGCGATACATGCGTGAGGGTAAATCCCGAGCCGTTTTTCTACTCTGGTGTATATGTTGCGATGATCTTCGATGTCCTCTATGGGGATGTAATTGTGCATATGGGGTTGCCTTATCCCTAACGAGTCCAGGATGGGCTTAAGGTGACTATTTGGAACTAGTTGACGGGCGGCGCGATGAATCTCGATCGTCGCTTGGCGAATGGGCCACGCCGAGGTGTCGACATGTGTCGGATCGTGCGCCGGGTGCTGTGCGGCGCAGAGCGCCGGGGCAGGTCATCTGACCTGCCCGCAAGCCTGCCCTGGAGCGGCCGTAGAGGCTCCACGCTCAAGGGCGAACCCGAAGAGCGAGTCGCGAAGCGACGCGACGCGAAGCGCCCTTGACGTGGAGGGGCGGCCAGCGCAGGCTTGCGCCGCACAACACCCGGCCAAATCTCTCAAAAAACGCCTAGTGGGGCATTCGGTGCGTCCAGGATTCGGCAGGCGGGGCAGTCATACCGGGCGTGGGCACGGGCTGACGTGGAGTGGTGGCCTTCGATAGGCTTTCCCCTGAGGACGATCGCGTTGCGTGGTCGTCAGATGCGAGAAGAGCTGCTGGTCGGGCAACACGCGGCCGGGAAGGACTGCGCGATGGGGGCCGTGGACGATGCGCGGGCCGCAACGGCGGCGTTTCGACAGCAGGCGAGCAGGGGGATAACCCAGCTTGAGGGCATCAGACAGGGGGTCGGTGCCGCCCAGCAAAACTTTCGTGGCCAGCTGGGCAATACGACCCATCCGAGGGTCGCAGAAGCCGAGGCCCGGTGCAGGGAGTCACAGCAGAAGGTCGCCGACGCGATCCAGGCATTGCGCGCTGCGAGTGAAGCGGCGCATCAGCTCACCGCTGGCCTGTGAGCTGTCGTCGGATTTATCAGTCCAAATCGATTGTTCGTTCGTGCTGAGGAGTCGCAATGACTGACGTGCCCGAGCCACTGATCTTCCCAATCGCGCACTACGTCGGAGAGACCTACAACAGCGAGGATCAGACCACGACCTATGACTTGCGGGGAGGGTGGAGAACCGCGCAACTGACGCAGACAGAGCGTGACGTGTGGCTTCTAGCTCATGGGCTGCCCGATCGTCTACAGGAGGCGCAGCGCTGGACGAGGACGGCTCTGCTGGACATGTCGACTCTTCACCTCGGCCGCGAGGCGGAGAGAGTTGTGGCGGACTTGCTGGAGCGCGACGTGCTGGCGGAGGTCGTGCCAGGAACGGAGGGTGCCATTGACTTCGCCAAGGAACATCGCCTCGTGCCGCTTCAGTTGGGGCTTGGCAATACCCGTGAAGAGCCCTGGGCCTGGCGTATCGGCCTGGCTAGCCCTGTTATCGCCGTTTCTCACACGGTCTATAACACCTGGGAATGGTGTCACCTTTATCGGAGCCTTTGGGATTCCTGTAAGTCACTAGTGAAGATTCGACGGGAGGATTCCGCTCTCTCCTCGAAGCCGGAGGACTTGGACCCCGAGGTGGTTTTGACCGAGGTCCTTGAGACGGCTCATGCACTGCTGTCGACAAGCTGTGCGTACTTTGATGTTTCGTTCGAGTGGGGTACGGCGTGAGCTCCTGGTCAGGGGGCGGGCCGGAGGAAGGTCGGGCGCGGCGTGACTCGGGTCGGCGAGAGGACTCCCGCCGGCCGTCGGGAATCCCGAAGGGGTGGGCGTGGTTTGCCCGTGGCGTGTCACTTGCGTTGCCGGGACTGGTCGGGGGCGGCGTGGGGCTGGCCTCAACGGGCTCGGCTGCGGCGGCGAGCTACATCGGAACTGTGGTGACTGCCCTGGCCGCGCCCGCGATCGACCGGTGGTTCAAGCGAAAAGAGGTCGTCGCCCAGGAAGCGCGAGTGGCCGCGATGGCACACTCACAGATCACGGGCGCCGACCGGGGGGCGATGAGCCGGGCATATGCCACCATCGCCGTGGCCTTCCAGCGGCTGGACGAGATCGATGGGCAGATGCGGCGGTGTTCCGAGGCCCTGGAACACAGCCAGACCAGGCTGGCGACGACGCTGGGCGGCGGCAACGCGGTGGCGGCTGAAGTGCACCGGACGTTTGGTCACAACGCGACGGCCCGCAAACGCCTCGGGGATGCGCACGCCGCTCTGGAGAAGGCAACTGTTGCGCTGCACCGGTTCCATCCGACGGTTGCCTAGCGATCGGCATGCGGGAGGCGGGTTGTGGGTGCGTTTGAGGACGCTCGGGCTGGGATCACCGTCTACCTCGATGAGACAGCGTGGATCGCCGATCAGATCCGGGCGGCGGCGAGCCAGGTGCGTGGCGTGCAGGAACTGCTCGGGACCGGCGGTCCGTTGGGAGCGTCGCAGGATGAGAATCTCCTGCTGGCGCTAGGCCTCCTCGTGTCGGCGCACGAGTCGTGCGGGCAGGCGGCCATCGAGGCGTTGGCGTCTCGTGACCGGATCCTGGAGCACATGCTCAAGCGCTTTTCGCTGTAGCCGTTCGGTGATCCAGGGGGTTCACCTGCGCCTCGCTGTCACCTCGCCAGCAGTAGGACCGCGGCGACGGATGCCAGGAACACACCCAGGGGCACCCCGGCGATGAGCAGGATCGTCGCCCGGGGTGAGACCGGCGAGGGCTCGTGCCCGGGGCGAGGGTCGACGATCCGATCCACCAGACGGCTGCGCCCGGTCGGCCAGTAGCTGGCCGCCGTGACGGCCAGCCCGCAACCGAGCGCCCACCCAGCGGGGAGATGGGCGACGTCCGCCTTCCACAGCGGGGGCAGCATCATGGCCGCGAGCGCCGGCACCATCATCGCCATGCCGGTCTTCCACGAACCCCGCAGCCGCAGGTTGGCGACCACCACGGGGATGGCGATCGCCCCGAGTGCGACCGCGAGCAGGGAGCCCGCCGTGACGACCGCGTCGCGGTGGTGGGCGACGCCATCGGCACCCGCGAGCGTCGTCAGGATCCCGGCGAGCATGAGCGCTACCCGTGCGCTGACCCGGAGCACCTTTACCGGGGTCTGCCGTTTCGGCACGCCACGGGTTTGCGCGACCCTCGTGGCGTACTCGATCGGATCGCCGAAGGCCTCCTGCGGTGACTGTCCGGCGTCGGCACAGTGCGCCTCCACCTCCGCGATCGCGTCGCCGATGCCCACACCCGGGACGTCTCGCATCCGCAGTTCCCCGATGAACCGGTGCTGCCATTCGGCAGCGGTGACGATGCCGGGACCTTCCCGGTCCGGGCTGGGGAGACCGCCGTTCATGATTCCTCCTCTGTCGTGCCCGCCGCCGGCAGCAGTAGCGCGGTCGCAGCGGTGAACTGGCGCCACATCAGGACCCGGTCGTGCAGCTCTCGGCGGCCGGCGTCGCTGAGCTGGAAGTACTTCCGGCCAGGCCCGCCTTCACCCGCGGCCCAGGTCGACCGCACCAGCCCGTCGGACTCCAACCGTCCGAGCAGTGGGTACAGCGTGCCGCCCTTGACTGTGCCCAGCC
Source organism: Dactylosporangium sp. (assembly GCA_013041765.1). Taxonomy (GTDB): domain Bacteria; phylum Actinomycetota; class Actinomycetes; order Mycobacteriales; family Micromonosporaceae; genus JABDRL01. The sequence goes on from JABDRL010000310.1 coordinate 8,766, forward strand.
CCGCTTCCTCCAGGCGTTGCCCGATGGCGTAGCCATAGGTCGGCCCCGCCTCAAGGGCGCTGAGCACGCAGAGTTGGAGCACCCCGCGCAGCCACTCTCCGGGCCATTTCACCGCTGTCATGGCTAGATAGTATGCCTGACTAGTTAGGCATACAATCTAGTGTGCGTAGCTGTGTGGTTCCGCTCCGCGCGGGTACCGTGATGCCGTGGCAACCTCGGAAGGCTCGCCTGGGCCCGGCCGCACGGGCGATCCGGAGCGCACTCGCCGCTGGCGGCTGGCGCTCGGCGGGGCTCCGGGTTCCGAGGGCACCGGGCACGCGCTTGCGGGCGACGACCTCGCGGTCGACGCGGCGCTTGCGGCCCTCTACGACGCGGAGTCCGGCGCGGCCGGAGGGCGGGGTGCTGACGTGGGGGAGGCAATCCCAGCGTTCCGGGCCGCCGGACTCGGGGCGTCGGCTCCCCGGGTCGCGCGCTGGCTCGGCGACATCCGGAGGTACTTTCCAGCCACGGTTGTGCAGATCATGCAGGCCGACGCCATCGAGCGGCTGGACCTGCAGCGGTTGCTGCTGGAGCCGGAGATGCTCGCCGCCGTCGAGCCAGATGTGCATCTCGTCGGGACGCTGGTGTCGCTCAACCGGGTCATGCCCGATCGCAGCAGGGCCGCGGCCCGTGAGGTCGTCGCGCGGGTCGTCGCCGACCTTCAGCGGCGCATCGCGCAGCGGACGAGGGCGGCGGTCGCCGGGGCGATCAACCGTGCGGCCCGGGTGGCGCGGCCACGCCAGCGGGACATCGATTGGAATCGTACGATTCGGGCAAATCTCCGGCACTACCAGCCGGAGCATCGCACGATTGTGCCGGAGCGGCTCATCGGCTACGGGCGCCATTCCAGCGCGCTTGCCCGCGACGTTGTGCTCTGCGTCGATCAGTCCGGTTCGATGGCCGCGTCCGTGGTGTACGCGAGCGTCTTCGCGGCCGTGCTCGCGTCGATCCGGTCACTGCGCACGTCGCTTGTGGCGTTCGACACCGCGGTGGCCGACCTGACCGACCAGCTGGCCGACCCCGTTGACGTGCTGTTCGGTATCCAGCTGGGCGGCGGTACCGACATCAACAGAGCGATCGGCTACGTCCAGGGCCTGGTCAGCCGGCCGGCGGACACCATCGTCGTGCTGATCAGCGACCTGTACGAGGGGGGACACCGGGACGAGCTGCTGCACCGGATCATGACGATGATCGCGTCCGGGGTGCAGGTGATCTGCCTTCTTGCACTCTGCGACGACGGGGCGCCCGACTATGACCGGGAGCACGCGGCGACACTGGCCGCGCTCGGGGTGCCCGCGTTCGCGTGCACCCCGGACCGCTTTCCGGAGATCATGGCTGCGGCGATCGAGCGTAGAGACCTGCGCAGTTTGGTCGGGCTGGCGTCGGGGTAGCGATGGTGGTCCTCGGGAGGTCTTCGGCCCTCAGTTCGGATCGATGCAGAGCACGAAGTCGCGGGAGCTGTCGCCGTAGTACTGGTAGAAGTACCCCGCTGAGACGTCTTCACATTTCGCGAAGTCCCTGGTGCCGTCGAACCGCGCCTTGACCTCGTAGCTTTCCGACTCGCTGCAACTGGTGATGATCATATCGTCGGGATCGCTCGACTCCGGATCGCTCTTGATGCAGTCGCCGACCTGGGCGTACTCCGGGTCGTCGGCGCTGCCGGTCGGTGTGCTGCTGGGGCTCGTCGTGGGGCTCGTCGTGGGGCTCGTCGTGGGGCTCTCGGTGGGGCTCTCGGTGGGCGTCGAACTGGTTATGGCGCTGGCGGCGTCATCGACCGTCGATTTGAATTTCGTGAAGGCAAAGTACCCGCCGCCGCAGCAGGCGAGCAGCAGGAAGACCCCGGCCGCGGACAGACCGATGATGAGCCCGGTATTCGACCGCTTCGGCGGCTGAGCCGGTGGTCCCGTCGGGTACGCCGGGGGCGGGTACCCGGGCGGTCCGCTTGGCGGGTACCCGGGCGGTGGCTGCTGCTGCGCGTAGGGATCAACGGGGTATTGCTGCCCTGGTGGGTATTGCTGCCCCTGCGGGTATTGCTGCCCTGGTGGGTATTGCTGCCCCTGCGGGTACTGCTCGTAGTGGTCGTCCGGTGGTCCGTATGCCGACATGAAGCCTCCTGTGCGAGGTGCCAACGGTCCCGCGAGCCGTCGGCCCGTTCAAGCTGTGGAATCCCGCCCTGACTGGCATGTCAGGCAGTTCGTTGTTGACGGTGAATAGGCCATACCTGCGCCTAGGAGTTTGGCTCCTTCATGCAAAGAACGAAGGAAGCGTCCTCGTCGCTGGGAACCTTCAAGCTGTAATTGTGGGTATAGCCATCGATGTTCTGGCATTTGCTGGTGTCTGACGTTCCGTCAAAACGACCCAGCACCTCATAGGTGTCCGGACCGCACGCTGCCAGGCGCAGCGCGGGCTTGGACGAGGTGCCGTCGTTGGCGAGACAGTCGCCGACTTCGGCAATCTTCGCATCGGAGTTGCCGCCCGTCGCCTTGGGCGATGTCGGAGCCTCGGAAGGCGTCGGCTCATCGCTGGTCGAGGGGGATGTCGAGGGGCTGCCTTCGGCGGTGGGCGTACCACCGTTGTCGTCCTTGGCCAGGAAATAGATCCCGGCGCCGCCTCCGCCGAGGAGCAACAGGGCCAGGACGACGACAAGCGCGATGAGCGCCCCGGAACCGCTCTTCGCCGGAGGCCTCGGTGGCATCCACTCCGGGCCGGCACCGTAGCCGGGTGGCTGTTGGCCGTAGCTGGGTTGGGGTTGGCCGTAGCCGGGGGGTTGTTCCTGGCCGTAGCCGGGTTGGGGTTGCCCGTAGCCCGGTGGCTGCTGGCCGTAGCCGGGTTGGGGCTGGCCGTAGCCCGGTGGCTGCTGGCCGTAGCCGGGCTGGGGCTGGCCGTAGCCCGGTGGCTGCTGGCCGTACGGCGCACCCGATTGCGGAGGAACGGGCTGACCGCCGCCCCAGCCGTCGGGCGGCTGTCCCCAGGATTGTTCGTACTGGTCCTGACCATTGGGCTCCTGGGGTGTTCCGCCCTGCCAGGGATCCCGCGGCTGGCCTGGGTACGGTCCGCCCGGCGGTCCGTACATCGACATGGCCCCTCCCAATGATGCGGTTGGCCGCACCGCAACATCAGCGTGGGAGCGCGGCCAGCCGTGAAATGATGTTTCCCGCAACGGTAGCGTGAGCGCGCTCCCTCTCACCTACCCGATCAGCGCCAACCTTGTGGCCCGAGTCGACTTTGCCCCCATTACCCGAGATCCGGGACCATGGCTGTCGCCAACCGGACGGTAATGATCTTCGATTACCGGTGGCTGGTCACAGCAGCCGCAACTGCCGGTCCTTGGGCCGGCGAGGTGCGTCCTCGCCCCGGCGCTCCAGCAACCCGGCATCGATGGTCGCGAGAAAAGGCGAGGGGCCGACGTCGCGGTTCGTGCCGTGCCTGGCCCGCCTGCGCACATGGCTGATGAACAGCCGGTCCTGAGCCCGGGTCACACCGACGAAGAACAGGCGGCGTTCCTCGGCGATCGCCTCCTCCGTCGGCACCCGGCCGGGCAGGCGCAGCGGCAGCAGCCCGTCCTCGCAGCCGACAAGAAAGACGATGGGGAACTCCAGCCCCTTCGCGGCGTGCAGGGTCAGCAGCGCCACCCGGTCCGCCCGGGGATCGAGGGCGTCCACCTCGGCCCCCGTGGCCAGGTCGGTCAGGAAACGCTCCAGGTCGTTGCCGTGCCGTGCCGCTATCGGCGTGAGCAGGTCGACGGCGATGTGGACATCGGCGGGCAGCAGGCCCTCGCCCACCTGGTCCAGGGTCGGCTGGGTGCACCTGGCCGTGACGGCCCGCCCCGCCGCGCGGACCCGTGCGGCCAGCGGCTCGCCCTGCGAGTCGGCGGCGAATCGCAGCTCGCGGGCGATGGCGGCCACCCCTGGGCGGTCCAGCAACCGATCGTGGGAACGCTTCTGCACGGGAATGCCCGCCCGGGCCAGCGCGTCCACGATCGGCGCCGCCTGGGAATCCGTGCGGTATAGCACCGCGACGTCGGAAAACGACACCGCACGTTCCGGGGTGGACCGGGAATCCACCCGCCCGGAATCGTGGGAGCGGTGGGTGAGCCCGCCGACGAGTTCATCGATCGTTCGTACGACGAAGTCCGCCTCGTCGGCGACGGAGCCGGCGGGATAGTGGCCGATCAGGGGGGCATCAGGGTCGAGGCGCGCCGGGTCGAGCCGCCGGCCGGGGACCAGCGTCGTGGGGGCGATGGCCTGGATCGCCGCCGCGACGATCGGCGCGGCCGACCGGTAGTTCCGGCTGAGCCGGACGACTCTCGCGTCCACCTCCCGCGTCTCGAAATCGCGGGCGAAATGCAGGAAGAACCCGACGTTGGCCCCGCGGAAGGAGTAGATCGACTGGTCGGGATCGCCGATGGCGCACAGGTTGTCGCCGGGCGGGCAGAGCAACCGCAGCAATTCGTACTGGGTGGCGTCAACGTCCTGGTACTCGTCAACGAAGACCCAGGTCCACCGACGTCGGTAGCGGTCGGTGAGATCCGGCGACGTACGCAGGAGTTCGACCGGCAACGTCACCAGCTCGTCGAGATCGACGAGTCCGTTGGCGCGCAGGGCCTTGACGTACGCCGGCCGCAGGCTCTCGTCCAACTCGGCCAGCCGGCGGCGGGCCTGGCCGGGCGACGTTCTCTCCGGAAGGCCGCAGGCGGCGGCGATGGCGGCGACCTGCTCGGCCTCCTCTGCGATGCGGAAGTCCTCGCCGAGGCCGGCCGCTGTGGCGTTCTCCCGCAGCAGCCGCAGCCCCAGCGCGTGGAAGGTGGTGACCGTCACATCGTCGGCCACCGGGCCGAGCAGCCCGTCCAGCCGCTCGCGCAGTTCCTCCGCGGCCCGGCGGGTGAAGGTGATGGCCAGACACTCCTCGGGATACACCCCGAGTTCCGCACACAGGTAGGCGATCCGGTGGGTGAGCGTCCGGGTCTTGCCCGTGCCGGGGCCGGCGACGATCAGCAGCGGGCCACCGGGGGCGGATGCCGCGACCCGCTGGAGCGCGTCGAGGCGGTCGAGCAGGCCGGTGCCGACCTCCTCCATCCCCGCGAGCATCGGCTCAAGCGGCTCGTGCGGCGATGTGGCTGCGGCGATGGGGGGAGGCGTTTGTTTGCGTTCGGTCGACCGCCGCCGCCCGGTGCCCCTGGGCTGGGCCGAGCGGCTGGGCGCCGGATCGGCGGCCTTGCGCTGCTGCGGGATCGGCACGTCGAACAGCGTGTCCGCCTGGGGATCCTGGCGCAGCTCGGCCCGCTGGAACAGCCGGATGACGCCGTACTCGCCGTCATAGCCGGCGGTGCGGTGGACCCGCCCCGCCCGGAGCCGGGTGATGGCCTCGCCGAGCCGCTCCCCACCGATCCTGGCGATCTGGTCGATGGGGGCGTGCATCAGGATGTGCAGTTCCGGTCCCAGCGCGGCGATCAGGGTGTTCAGCTGCGTTTCGACCGTCTTGGACCGGGGACCGACGCCCGCGATCTCGCCAACGATCCCGGCGAGTTGGATCAGGTGCAGCACCGGTTTCGCGTTCGACGGGGTGTAGCCCTCCGGCCGGTCCGCGAGCGCCTCCACCCGGTGGAGCACCCCGACCGTCAGCGGCTTGCCGCATTCGGGGCAGCGCCCCTCCGCCGCGCGGGTCCGGGCGGGTTCCCAGCTGACGCCGCAGGCCCGGTGGCCGTCGGCGTGGTACTTCCCCTCCTCGGGGAAGAACTCGATCGTTCCGGCCAGACCATCGCCGGTCCGCATGGCCTCCCGGATCGCGAAGTAGTCGAGATCACCGGAGAACAGCGTCGCTTCGCGGGCCAGCGCCGGGGCGGAATGGGCGTCGGAATTGGAGATGAGGTTGTACCGGTCGAGGCTGGACACCCGCCAGTTCATTGCCGGATCGGAGGACAGCCCCGTCTCGACGGCGAAGATGTGGTCGGCGAGATCGACATAGCAGTCGGCGATCGAGTCGAAGCCCGATTTCGAACCGAGCGCCGAGAACCACGGCGTCCAGATGTGGGCCGGGACGAGGTAGCCGTCCTCGCTGGCCTCCAGCGTGATCTCCAGCAGATCGCGAGAGTCCAGGCCCAGGATCGGCCGGCCGTCGGCGCCGAGGTTGCCGATCCGGCCCAGAGCCGTGTTGAACCGCTCGACCGCTGGGAAATCAGGCATGTACACCACATGGTGGACCTTGCGGGTCCGGTCCCCGCGCTTGTAGATCGTTGAGATCTCGACGCTGAGCATGAACCGCACCGGCGGGGTGTCGATATCGCTGGCCAGCCTGGGCGGCAGGCGGCGGAGCAGATCGCGTTCCCGACCCGGATCGATGCGGAACAGCCCGGGCTCTGCCGGGACCAGACCACCGCGCAGATGGTCATGCCACGCGGGGTGGGTGAAGTCGCCGGTACCCAGCACGGTGATGCCTTTTCGCCTGGCCCACCGGGTCAGGGTTTCCAGCTCGAGGTCTTTCGCGCAGGCCCTGGAGTACTTGGAATGGATGTGCAGGTCTGCGACGTATGGGTGCGCGGCGCGGGACGGGGGCACACCGCATCTTGGCACGCCGACCGTCGGCGCTCTCAACCGCCACGCCGTACCGATGGCCGATCAGGGTGCGCGAAGCTCGATGAGGGTGACGTCCGGGGGCGCCCCCACCCGTACCGGCGGCCCCCAGAACCCGGCGCCACGGGTGACGTACACCGGCATGCCGTCGACCGTCCCCAGCCCGGCTCTGACCGGCTGTACCAGGCCAACGAGCAGGGAAAAGGGCCACATCTGCCCGTCGTGGGTGTGCCCGGACAGCTGGAGGTCGACCCCGCGCCTCGCGGCCTCGTGCGCCTGGACCGGCTGATGCGCCAGCAGCACGACCGGCACGTCCGGATCGTGGCCGGAGAGAGCCTGGTCATAGTCCGGTGGATCGCCGTGCTGCTCGCCGCTGAGGTCGTTGACTCCGGCGATGGCGAGACCATCGAGGTCGACGCGCTGGTTGCGCAGCGGGCGCAGACCCAGCGACGGCAGATACTCGATCCAGTCGCGGTATCCGGAGTAGTACTCGTGGTTGCCGGTGACGAAGTACGCGCCGAGCCTGCTGTGGAGGCCGCGCAAGGGTTCGATCGAGGCCCGCAGGTCGTCGATCGAGCCGTCGACCAGATCCCCGATGACGGCAACGACATCGGCGTCGAAGCCGTTGATGGCCTCCACGACCCGTTCGGCGTGGCGCGCGCCCAGGGTCGGTCCGAGATGAAGGTCGGAGAACACCGCGATCCGGAAGCCGTCACGCCGCCGGGGCAGCTTGGCCAGCCGGATGCTGACCCGGCTACGGACCGGCGGGCCGAGCGCGATGGCCGTGCCGTAGCCGACGGTGCCAGCGGCGGTCAATCCGGCGGCCAGGGCGACCGAGCGGGCGACGAACAGCCGGCGTCCAGGGTCCGGCAGTGCGTCGCCGGACGACGGAGCCCGGTTCTGCCGTCGCCGCAGCACCAGCCGGGCGACCAGAGCGGGGATCTCCAGCAGGAGCAGGATGACCAGCAGGTAGAACATGGCGGCGAGCCACAGGTAGCCCGGCCATCCCAGGATCTGGCCCATGGTTCTTGGCAACATGCGGGTGCCGATGAGCGTGCCGAACAGCAGCAGCATGAGGGCGACGATCGCTACCGTGCCGATCCTGCGGGCCCGGCTGCCACGGCGGGTGGTGCTCCGGACGAGGCGCAGCCACAGGTAGGCGTGAAGCACCCCGGCGATAAGGGACACAACCAGGACGAAGACGACGGCCAACCTTTGCCTCCTGTGAGCGGAGGCAGCACCCATGGACCGCCGAGCGGTCGTGGTCGCCTCGCCGATGGTGCTTCAGAGCCGGTCGCTCTGGCCCCAGACCCGGGCGTGGTGGACGCTACCGCAGAAACTGGGTCGCGCCCACGACCGCACTGCGGTAGGTCGCCCCGAACAGTGCCGTATGCACCAGGAGCAACGACAACTGGTGCAGCGGCACCCGCTGGCGCCACCCGTCCGCGAGCGGAAACGCCTCGTTGTAGGCATCGATGATGCGGGTGAGGTGGGGCGCGCCGCCGAACAGATCGAGGAACGCCAGATCGGTCTCCCGGTGCCCACCGTGTGCGGCCGGATCGATGGCCCAGACCCGGTCGGCGGCCCACAGGAGGTTGCCCGGCCACAGGTCGCCGTGGATCCGGGCGGGGGGCTCCGCCCCGGCCGGTCCGGCCAGGACGTCGATGCGCTCCAGTACCTGCCGGACCCGGTCGACATCATCGGGTCCGAGCGCGCCGTTGTCGGCGGAGCGCCGCAGGTACGGTTCGATCCGGTACTCGGCGAACCAGGCCGGCCATGGTCCGTCGGGCGGGGTGTTGTCCATCGGCAGGCTTCCGAGAAAGCCCGGCCACGATGCACCGAAGGTGGTGGCGCCGGCCTGGTGCAGGGCTGCCAGTTCCCGTCCGAACCGCTCTGCGGCCCGGACCGTCGGCCGCGTCGACGAAACCCATTCGAGTACCAGCAACTCCGGCAGGCACGCGATGACGTCCGGTACCGCGACCGCCTCGGCCTGCCGCAGCCAGCGCAGCCCCGCGGCCTCTGCGGCGAAGAATCCCGCAGGAGCGTGCCGCAGCGACTTGGCAAAGACCGAGGCGCCGTCGTCGAGGGTCAGTCGCTGGGCCGAGCAGATCGAGCCGCCGGAGACCGGGGTCTCCCGGACGCGCTGGTGCAGCAGGAACGCTGGGATGTGCTCCGGATGGGCGCGGAAGTACGCAAGGTCCACGACATATGACGGTAGCCGGGCGTCAGCCGTGGCGCGGCGCGGCCTCACCGTGCAGCACCGCCCGCGCCGTGGCGTAGTCCCGCAGGACACCCCGAACGGGCGCAACGATCATGTCACTGGCCACCTCGGCGACCGCGACCCGCAGCCGCAGGTCGGCCCGGCGTCGCGCCCTGCCGGCGGACAGCCGGACCAGGAGGCGGGTCACCAGGCTCAGCGTTCCGCCGAGCAACACGCCAGATCCGAGCAGCGCGGCGGGGAGAACCGGCCAGCCCGGTGGACCGGCCAGCCCGGCCACCGCGGCCAGCGGGCGGGCGACCAGCCCGGCGAGGCCAGCGAGCGCGGTGGCCATGGCGATCTGGTGCAGCACCCGGATCGTGCGCCACCACCGGGGCGGGGTGCCGAATCCGACCACAACGCTGTCGATGGCCTTCTCCAGGGCGCCGGGAACGGTGTGCT
>JABDRL010000346.1 GCA_013041765.1 Dactylosporangium sp.
GGGCCCGGAGGCGCACTGTTCCTCGGACTCGCCCCGCAGCCCGCCGCGCACCGGTACCTCGCGGGCACCACGCACGCGACCGTCGACCGGGTGCGCGCGGCCCGGGGGCGGTGGCCCGTGGACCTGAACGAGGTGGCCGGCCCGGCGACTCCGGCGGGAACGCCGTTCGCCCAGACGTTCTGGATCGCGACCAGCAGCGGTCTGACCAGGGACGGCAAGGTCGAAGACGCGCTGGCGTGGACGCCTTCCGCCGTGCGGGGGCAGCACATGGCCCTCGTCGTCATGAACGCGGATGCCTCACTGGGACTCGACGTCCACCTCGCCGCGGCCCTGACCCCCGGATGGCTGATGCCGATGATGTGGGGATTGCTCGTGGTGGGAAGCACGCTGCTGCTGCTCGGTGTCGTGCTGGTGGCCTGGCCGGCCTTGCCCCGAAAGGTCATCTACGTGCTGGACGACGCGGGAACTCCGCTGCTGACCGCGCGCCTGCGGGGGCGGTCGGCGACACCCGTTCAGGTGGATTCGCCGCCGGCGTCGCCCGCCGAGGTCGTGGCGGGCAGACCCGCTGGGATGCGCGATGCCGCCGGGGCGGGCGCATCCGGGGGTTGCCGTGCCGCCAGCACCGGACGGCCGCACATCAACGGCAACAGCCGGTTCGACGGCGTGGCCCGACGTGGCGGCGACAACCAGGTCAACGGCGGTCGGGCCAGAGTGTCAGCAGGTCACACCGAACCACGGACCTGGGCGGCACTGCTCGCATCCGCGAGGCCTCCGGCAACGCCCCGGCTGCTGTGGCCGCCGAAACGGGCGGATCGACCGACGAGCCCGCCCGTCCCGACCCTGCCGTCAACGGCGTCATCCGGGCCATCGCCGCGGCCAGTTTCCGAGGTGGCCGAGGCGGACACCGTCGGCCTTCTTGACTAGGCTGTGTGCCGTGGGTGATCTTCTTGTCTGGATTGATTGTGAGATGACTGGGCTCGATCTTGGCCATGATGCGCTGATCGAGGTCGCGGCCCTGGTGACGGATCCGGATCTGAAGATCCTCGGTGACGGGGTTGACGTTGTGATCCATGCCGAGGACGACGCGCTCGCGGGCATGGTCGATGTGGTGCAGCGGATGCATGACAAGTCTGGTTTGACGGCGAATGTCCGGGCATCCAGCACAACGATCGCCGAGGCCGAAGACATGATTATGGAGTATCTTGTCCAATTTGTGCCAGATCCTCGGTCGGCCCCGCTCTGTGGTAATTCCATCGCCACCGACCGGGGGTTCCTCGCTCGCGACATGTCGAGGCTCGACGCTCACCTGCACTATCGGATGATCGACGTATCGTCGATCAAGGAACTCTGCCGACGCTGGTATCCCCGGGTCTATTTCGGCCAGCCGCCGAAGGGCCTGATGCACCGGGCGCTGGCCGATATCCGGGAGAGCATCCGTGAGCTGGAGTACTACCGGCGGACCGTGTTCGTGCCCCAGCCGGGGTTGGATGTCGAGGCCGCGAAGGCCGTCGCCTCGAGGTTACTCAGCGACGACTGAGCGTTGCCGGGGTCGGGCGGGATGACCGGCCATGCACGCGAGACTGGGCCAGCCGCCGCGCGGCGCGCCGGGAACCCAGTCGACATCCTCCCGCCCGGTGCGGCTATCATGGTTTGCGCGCCGCTTGGCGTGCGCGATGGTGGCTGTAGCTCAGCTGGTAGAGCACCGGGTTGTGGTCCCGGGTGTCGGGGGTTCAAGTCCCCTCAGTCACCCCATTCTTACTATTGCGCGAACCGGCGCCGTCATGGACGACGCCGGTGCTGTTTCCGGGGATCCTGAAGACGGGGATCACCTCTCCCTGTCGGGTGATACGGACCTCGGCGACGAGTGAGCCCGCCCTACGTAAGCGGAGGCCCTGATCTGCCGAGGGGTCTGTCATGCCAGCACCGAGGAAGTGCCCGCGGGAGTTGCGGGACAGGGCGATCCGTCTGGTGGGGGAGGCGCGCCAGGAGGAGCCCGGGCTGTCGTTGAACGCGGCTGCCAGGCGGGTCGGGCCCAGAGCCGGTGGCCCGCCGCACGATCGAGCGGCTGATGCGCGAGCTGGGCCTGGTCGGGGCTCGCCGCGGCGGGCTGGTGTTCCAGACCACTCGCGCCGACCCGTCGCATGAGCGGGCCCCCGACCGGGTCGCCCGCACCTTCACCGTGCCCGCGCCCAGCCGGCTGTGGGTGGTCGACTTCACCTGTCTGGACACCGGCGAGGGCATGGCGTACGCGGCGTTCGTGCTGGACGTGTTCTCCCGCCGGATCGTCGGCTGGGCGGTGGCCGACCAC
>JABDRL010000355.1 GCA_013041765.1 Dactylosporangium sp.
TGGCCCGCGAGGGCAGGCCGCTGTCCCGGGAGTCCCTGGCAGAGGCCCTGCGCGCCCAAGGGCTGGCGATGTCCAACGCCCGCGCGGGCGAACTGGTTCGGCTGGTACGCCAACGCGTCGACGGTGCTGCGGACGAGCCGTCCGGCCATCCGGACGGCGTCCTCTCCGCTGGGGCCGGCCACCGGGCCGATGCCTGAGACCGCCAAGTTCACGCCGACGACGGGCCACGCCGGCCCCAAAGGACGGAGGTCGGCCCGACGCTGGCCGGAGTGGGCGTCGCTGGGCGCGCGGCATGATACCCCCCTAACCTCACCAGCGGCGGGGCTCAGCTCACTGGAGATGCCGGACAGGTTCTGTCCATCTCAGCGGGGCAACCGGGGCGCTGTCGCCTGACCCCAGTTGCGGATCTGTCCATCGTCTGTCCGCTACGCCCGAGGGGCGTTGACACCTTCCCCTCGCCGTCTTGGCCGGCGAGACGCACGCCCATGTCCAAACCGTACCGTGATGGAAGGAATCACAACCATGTGCCACACACAACCAGGTTCCACAAGACGCGGGAGAATACCACAGCGACCCAACCAGCGGCGGATTCGCCTCACTGGTCGGGTCGGGCCGAACCTGTCAGCCCAGCACACGGGGCTCCTCCCGCCTACTAGGGTCGGGAGCGCACCGGGTCAGGCGGCCTCTGCGGGAACCTGTCCAGCATCATCGGGCCGGTCCGCGTCGAGATTCTGTCCACCGTGTCGTCCGGGGGTTCGCGTCGATGGGCGGTTGGGGGTACGCCTGGGGGTACGCCTTGATCCGTACCCCCACCCGAACCCCTCATCGGGCTCACTAGGGCAGGTCACCGCCGGGACGGCCGATCGGTTCGGTGTCGCGAGAGACCCTCTGGTGGGGGTCTCCCCGGGGGGAGGCTGCGCCTATGGTCGATGACCTCGTGCTGCGGTTGCAGTCCAGCCTCACCGGCCGGGACCTCCGCCTGCTGGGCTGGCTGTTCGACCACGGCGTGCTGACCACCGAGCAGATCACCGACGCCCTGTTCGGATCGGAACGCTTCTGCCAGCGCCGGCTGCTGACCCTGACCCGGCTCGGGGCGCTGACCCGCTTCCGCCCACAGCGTCCCGACGGCGGCTCGTATCCCTACCACTACCTTCTCGACCAGACCGGGGTCGAGATCATCGCCGCGCAGCGCGGGCTGCCCGCCCCACGGCGAGACCAAGCCCGCACCCGCAGACGTCACCTGACCGGACGGGCGAACCTGGCCCACCTGCTGGGCGCCAACGAGTTCTTCACCCAACTGGCCGGCTACGAGCGCACCCACCCTGGCAGCCGGCTGGAGCGCTGGTGGCCTGCGTCGAGGTTCCACGACCGGTCGGCGTTTTTCGAGCACGGCGGCGACCCCCGGGTGATGCTCATGGACACTCCCCGCCCCGACGGGCACGGGATCTGGGTCCAGGACGGAATCACGGTGCCGTTCTACCTGGAACACGACACCGGATCGGAGGCCATCGACGTCCTCTTTGACAAGATCGCCCGCTACGAGGCTCTGGCGGCGGTCACAGGCCGTCGCTGGTCGCTGCTGCTATGGCTGCCCACCGCCCGCCGCGAGTTGCACCTGCACCAGCGTCTGGCCAGCGAACGGATGCCCCGCGCCGCGATGGCCACCGCAGCCCGCGATCACACCACAGGGCTCGGCTACCGCCCCGCCCATGCGGTGTGGTGGCCCCACCGCAGGCCCGGAACCCGGCTGACGCTGCCCGACCTGCACACGTTCGTCGCCAACCCCTGACCGGCAGGCGGCATCCCGACGCCCGCTGCTGGTGGACAGCTCCGCAGCGCATCTATCCGCCAACGACCGGGCCGCTGTTCCACCCGGAGGTTGTCCCGAGCGCTCCCCGGAGGGTCTCCGGCGTCGAGCACCCGGCTGAACCTCCGACCCCGAACACCCCTTTCGCGCAGGCTGGCGCGTCCGCGTGAGCCCCGCCGCGAAAGGTGACTGATCCATATGAATCAACAACCAGAGGAAGGACACGCCATGCGACGTCACCAGCGACCACCACCACGATCATCCACGATGGAGCATCTTGGTTACCCGCCATGATCAGAGGCCGTCCGACGACCGGACCACCGCCGGTCCCCGGGAGACCGGCCCCACCGATCCGAGCGCGGCACCACCGCGCCGATCACGACGGCGCCATGCCGCCAGAAACCGAGCCACCAGGATCGACCCCGCCACCGAGGCGGCGATCCGCGCGGCAGCAGCCGCGCTGGTGGCCATCGCCCCACCGCTGGCCGAGACCACCCGCGCCCGGCTTGCGACGCTCCTGTCCACCAGCACCACCCGATTCCGACCAGGGCGACGACCAGCCAAGTAAGCGTCGGGGCGGGCGGAGCGTCTGTGCTCCACCCGCC
>JABDRL010000396.1 GCA_013041765.1 Dactylosporangium sp.
ACTCACAGCCGCGCGGGCGGGAGCCGGCCGGGGGCCGAGGCCAAGGGCCGCGGCCGCCCCGACGAGCAGGACGGCCAGCATCAGCGTCAGGTCGCCGAACCCGGTCGTGGTCGCCGTGGTCGCCGCGGCCAGCAGCGGGGCCACCGCTCCACCCACGCCGATCAGGAAGGTGTAGCCGGCGATGCCGGTGCCCCGCGCGTCGCCGCTGGCCAGCCCGACGGCGGCGATGGCGGAGGGCACCGCGACGGCCAGCCCGGCCACGTAGACCGCACTGCCGAGCAGCAGCAGCCACAGTCCTCCGGCCGTGGACTCAACAGCCATCCCCGCCGCGGCCACCAGGAATGCCAGCGCGCCGGTGCGGTAGGGGCCGGCGCGGTTGATGAACCAGCCGGCGCAGGCCCCGATCGCGATGCCCGGCAGCCCGGGCAGCCTCAGGGCCAGCAACGGCCCGGCTCCGGCGATGGCGAACCGATCACTGGCGACGTCGTTGAGCGCGCTGTACATCGCCACGAACGTCAGCAGCGGCGCGAGGGCGCACAGGTACACCGTCAGCAGGGGCGGGCGGCGCAGCAGGTCGCCAAACCGCGCGAAGACCCCGGCCAGGCCCCCGGCGGCGGTCCCGGTTCCGGCCGCCGGCAACCGGGTGACCAGGCCGGCGCACATGACCAGGGGCACGACGAGCGCGGTGAACACCGCGGCCCATCCCAACCACCGGTAGACCACCAGGGCGTACGCCTGCCCGACGATCCCACCGAGCAGGAAACAGCTGGAGATCGCGGCAATGGCGACCGCCCGGTGCCGGGGCGACAGCAGACCACCGACCAGGGCCAGCGCGACCGGGGGAAAGGCCGCCGCGGTGAACCCCTGGAGGGTGCGGGCCACGAGCAGCGGCTCGAAGGCGGGGCTGAGCCCGGCGGCCGTCGTGGCCACCGCGCTGGCCAGCAGACCGCCGGCCAGGACCCGGCGGGGGTCGAACCGGTCGGAGGCCGCGCCGAAGATCAGGCTGCCGACGGCGTAGGCCGCGCCGAACCCCGCCCCGACCCAGGCCGCCGTGCCGGCCGGGACCTGGTGGCGGTCCATGAGCTGGGGCATCAGGGGGACGGTCAGGTAGAGCTGGGCGACGGCGAGCAGGGTGCCGCTCATGAGTACGAGGATGATCGCGGTGGGACTGGTCGGTCGGATACGTATCAACAGATCTCCAACGGTGAAGTTGGAGGGACTGTAACTGGCGCTCTGCTCAGGCGAACGCCGCGCCTGGCTCGTCGGCCGGCGGGCCGGGGCGGGGAGCGGGGACGGTGTACTCCTCGGTGAGCGTGGTGACCGGGCCCGGCCAGATCGCCTGGGCGACCTCGACGACGCGGCGGTCGGCGTCGAGCGCCACGTGCAGCAGGACCAGGACCGGGGTGTCCGGGCGGATGCGCAGCATCTCGGCCTCCTCCCGGGTCGGCAGCCGGGCGGTGATCTGGTCGCGGGCCGTGGTGTATCTGCGCCGGGTCTCGTCCTCGACCTCCTGGTACAGCGGGCGGCCGAACACCTCCGACCGTTCGATGCTGGTGCCCGCCACCTCGGCGGGGCGGAACCAGGAGGCCCCGACCTCGACCGGGGTGTCGGTCGTCTGCACCAGGTGCCGGCGTACCAGCAGGGATGTGCCGGGGGACAGCCCGAACGCCTCGGCGACCTCGACCGGGGCCGGAGCCGGGCCGACGTGCAGCAGCTGCTGGCGGTAGCGGGTGGCCAGGTCGGCGTGGTAACCGCGTAGCGCGCCGTAGCGGCCCCGGGACAGCCGGTTGAGCCGGCGTTTGGAGCCCCGGACGAAGGTTCCGGAACCCGGACGGGTGATGAGCAGACCCTCGACGCGTAGCTGGTCGATGGTGCGCTGCACGGTCTGCTTGGCCACGCCGTACTGCGCGGCGATGGCCGGGATGGAGGGCAGCCGCTCGCCGGGACCCCAGTCGCCGCGCTGGATCTGGGCCCGTAGCTGGGTCGCGATCTGGCGGTGCGGGACCTCGGGCGTTCCCGGGTTGATCGTCATGGCGTCCAGCATACACCTAGCATCCTAGGACGCAGGACGGAATGTGTGCTCCCGCACCTGTTGTATCGATGTCACCTGAAGGAAAAAGGTGTGACATCCGGCGGGAGGCGATCCGTATGGTGACCTGATGCGCGTCACACAATCAGCCAAGCTGGAACATGTCTGCTATGACATTCGCGGGGACGTCCTGCGTGAGGCCAAGAAGATGGAGTCCGAGGGGCACCACATCCTCAAACTCAACATCGGCAATCCGGCGCCCTTCGGGTTCGAGGCGCCGGAGGAGATCCTCCAGGATGTCATTCTCAATCTGCCCCATGCCCATGGCTACGGCGACTCCAAGGGGCTGCTGTCGGCCCGGCGCGCCGTCGTGCAGTACTACCAGCAGAAGGATGTCGGTGGTGTCGACATCGAGGACGTCTACCTCGGCAATGGGGTGTCCGAGCTTATCGTCATGGCCCTGCAGGCGCTGCTGAACGACGGTGACGAGATCCTGCTGCCGGCCCCGGATTATCCGTTGTGGACCGCGGCCGTCAGTCTCTGCGGCGGCAAGGCCGTGCACTACCTCTGCGACGAGCAGGCCGGCTGGCTGCCGGACCTCGCCGACCTCGAGGCGAAGATCACAGACCGGACCAAGGGGCTCGTGATCATCAACCCGAACAACCCCACCGGCGCCGTGTACCCGGTCCCGTTCATGAAGGAACTCATCGACATCGCGCGGCGCCACCGCCTGACACTGTTCTCCGACGAGATCTACGACAAGATTCTGTACGACGACGCCGCGCACACCTCGACGGCGGCCCTCGCCCCCGACCTGTTCTGCCTGACCTTCAACGGGTTGTCCAAGGCGTACCGGGTCGCGGGCTTCCGCGCCGGTTGGCTGGTGCTGTCCGGCCCGAAGGCGCATGCGGAGAACTACATCGAGGGGCTGGAAATCCTGGCCAGCATGCGGCTGTGTCCCAACGTGCCCAGCCAGTACGGCATCCAGACCGCCCTCGGCGGCTACCAGAGCATCAGTGACCTGATCCTGCCCGGTGGCCGGCTGCTGGAACAGCGCAACCTCGTCCACAAGCTACTCAACGACATTCCGGGCGTCAGCTGCGTGAAGCCCCAGGGCGCCATCTACGCCTTCCCGCGCCTGGACCCGGCCGTCTACCCGATCGCCGACGACCAGCGTTTCGTGCTTGACCTGCTGCGCGAGGCGAAGCTTCTGGTCGTGCAGGGCACCGGGTTCAACTGGCCGAAGCCGGACCACTTCCGGGTCGTGACCTTGCCGCGTGTCGCCGACCTGGAGGACGCCATGGACCGCCTGGCGAACTTCCTCGACGGCTACGCGCAGTAGCCTGGGCCCAGCGCGGGTGCTACCAGGGGGATTGGCCGGTCGCGGACGGGCCGGCCTGTCCGCCCCGACGCCGCAGGTACTTCTCGAACTCCTGGGCGATCTCGTCACCGGTCAGCGGCCGCATCCCGGCGTCGCCGGAGCGTTCCTCCAGCTCCCGGATGTAGTCGGCCAGCTCGGCGTCCTGCTCGGTGGCTTGGCGCAGCCGCCCCTCCCACTCGGCGGACTCCTCGGCCAGCGACAGCACCGGCACCGGCAGGTCCAGCAACTCCTCGACCCGGTGCAGCAGCGCGAGCGTCGCCTTCGGACACGGCGGGTTGTTCGCGTAGTGCGGCACGTGCACCCAGAACGACATGGTGGGGATCTCGGCATAGGCGCACGCGTCGTGGAAGACGTTGACGATCCCGGTCGGGCCCTCGTAGCGCGCCGAGGTCAGCGCGAACCGCTGGGCGGCGGCCTGGTCTGCCCCGGTGCCGCTGACCGGCAGCGGGCGGCTGAAGGGCACATCGGCCAGCAGCGCGCCCAGCAGCACCACCTGGGTGACCTCGGCACTGTGGCAGATCTCCAGCAGCGCATCGCAGAACGTCCGCCACCGCATGCTTGGCTCGATGCCCCGGATGAGCACGACATCCCGGTCGGTATCTGGCGGCGATGCGACCAGGAACCGGGTCGTCGGCCACTGGATCTCGCGGCTCTCGCCGTCCACCAACGACACGGTTGGGCGGTTGACCTGGAAGTCGTAGAACTCCTCGGGGTCGATGGTCGCGACGGGACGGGCGTTCCAGACCTGCTGGAGGTGTTCCACCGCGGCCGTGGACGCGTCGGCGGCGTCATTCCACCCTTCGAACGCCGCGATGGCGATAGGGGAACGGAGCGCTGGCAGGCCGTCGAACTCGGTCACAGGCCCCAGCCTACGTTGCGACCGGGTGCTTGGCCTCACGGCCGCGCCGGTTTCGGGGACAACGAGGTGAACGGATAGCCTCGGGGCATGCCGTCACCACTGCTTGCCGCCCTGACCGACCGAGTGCTGATCGCCGACGGGGCCATGGGGACGATGCTCCAGAGCTTCGAACCGACCATGGACGACTTCCTCGGCCACGAGGGTTGCAACGAGATCCTCAACGTGACCCGGCCGGATCTGGTCGCCAGGGTGCACGAGGCCTACCTTGAGGCGGGCGCCGACATCGTCAGCACCAACACGTTCGGCGCCAACCTCGGCAATCTCGGCGACTACGACATCGCCGACCGGATCAGGGAGCTGTCGGCGGCCGCGGCGGCGGTCGCCCGGGGCCGCGTGGACGCCTGGTCGACCCCGCAACGGCGACGGTTCGTGCTAGGGTCGATGGGACCGGGCACGAAACTGCCGACCCTGGGCCAGGTGCCGTACTCCACCTTGCGTGACGCCTACCGGGAGAACGCGATCGGGCTGCTCGACGGCGGCGCCGACGCGTTGATTGTGGAGACCTGCCAGGACCTGCTCCAGGCCAGAGCCGCCCTCATCGGCGCGCGCCGGGCCATGGGCGAGACCGGGGTCCAGGTCCCGCTGATCTGTAGCGTCACGGTCGAAACCACCGGGACCATGCTGCTGGGTAGCGAGGTCGGCGCGGCCCTGACCGCCCTTGAACCGCTGGGCATCGACCTGATCGGCCTCAACTGCGCCACCGGACCGGCGGAGATGGGCGAGCACCTGCGCTATCTCAGCGAGCATGCGCGGGTCCCCATCTCGGTGATGCCCAACGCCGGGCTGCCCGTGCTGACCTCGGCCGGGGCCACCTACCCGCTGACCCCGAGCGAGCTGGCCGAGGCCCACGCCCGGTTCGTCGACGACTACCGGGTCAATCTGGTGGGCGGCTGCTGCGGTACCACCCCGGCCCACATCGCGGCCCTGGCCGAGCGACTGCGGACCGTGTCGGCGGGGGCCCGCGAGCCGAGACCGGAGCCGGGGGCATCGTCGCTCTACCACCACGTGCCCTTCGCCCAGGACGCCAGTGTGCTGATGGTGGGGGAGCGCACCAACGCCAACGGTTCGAAGGCCTTTCGGGAGGCCCTGCTGGCCGCCGACTGGCAGTCGTGCATCGAGCTGGCCCGCCAGCAGGCCAGGGACGGCTCGCACCTGCTCGATGTCTGTGTGGACTACGTCGGGCGCGACGGCGCCACCGACATCCGCGAGGTCGTCACGCGCTTTGCCACGGCCTCGACACTTCCCCTCATGATCGACTCGACCGAGCCGGCCGTGATCGAGGCGGGGCTGGAGTCGCTGGGCGGGCGCTGCGTCGTCAACTCCGTCAACTTCGAAGACGGTGACGGGCCGGGGTCCCGCTACGCCAGGATCATGCCGCTGGTGCGCGAGCACGGGGCCGCAGTGGTTGCCCTGACCATTGACGAGCAGGGACAGGCCCGTACCGCAGAGCGGAAGACCGCCGTCGCCGCCCGACTGATCGATGATCTGACCGGCCGCTGGGGCATGGCCAGGTCCGACATCCTCATCGACTGCCTGACCTTCCCGATCGCCACCGGACAGGACGAGACCCGTGCCGACGGCATCGAGACCCTGGCGGCGATCCGGACGATCAGGAGCCGCTATCCGGGGGTCAACTTCATCCTCGGCATCTCGAACGTCTCCTTCGGACTCAACCCCGCCGCCCGGCAGGTGCTCAACTCGGTGTTCCTGCACGAGTGCCAGCTGGCCGGGTTGACCAGCGCGATCGTGCACGCCTCGAAGATCGTGCCGGTGGCGAGCATCCCGGAGCCCCAGCGACGGGCGGCGCTGGACCTGATCTACGACCGGCGTGGGGAGAAGATCGACCCGGTCAGCCAGTTCATCGAGCTGTTCGCCGGGGTCGATCTCGCATCGGCGCGGGCGTCGAGGGCGGAGGAGCTGGCGGCCCTGCCGCTGACCGAGCGTCTGGCCCGCCGGATCGTCGATGGCGAGCGGGGCGGGCTGTCCGCGGACCTGGACGAGGCCCTAGCCCAGGGCCTGCCCGCGTTGTCAATCATCAACGAGGTGCTGCTCGCCGGGATGAAGACCGTCGGGGAGCGCTTCGGCGCCGGCCAGATGCAGCTGCCGTTCGTGCTGCAATCGGCGGAGGTGATGAAGGCGGCCGTCGCCCACCTCGAGCCGCATCTGGACCGCGGCGCGGCCGCTGGCAAGGGCCGCATCATCCTGGCCACCGTCAAGGGCGACGTGCACGACATCGGCAAGAACCTCGTCGACATCATCCTGTCCAACAACGGCTACGAGGTCATCAACCTGGGGATCAAGCAGCCGATCGGCGCGATCCTGGAGGCCGCAGAGGCCAACGGCGCCGACGCCATCGGCATGTCGGGGCTCCTGGTCAAGTCGACGGTGGTGATGAAGGAGAACCTGGCCGAGATGAACGCCCGGGGGGTCGCCGACCAGTGGCCGGTGCTGCTGGGCGGGGCGGCGCTCAACCGGACCTATGTTGAGGGCAGCCTGCGGGAGATGTTCGCCGGGCAGGTGCACTACGCCCGGGACGCCTTCGAGGGACTGGACCTGATGGGCCAGGTGATGACCGCCAAGCGTGGTGGGGGCGCGGCCAGCGTCGATCCGGACCGGGAGGCGGCCCTGGCGCTGCGGCGCGCCCGGCGTGCCCGCAGCACCGCCGCCCGCCAGGTGCTCCCGGCGCTGGACGACGACACCGTGCGCTCGGTGACGGCCACGGACGCTCCGGTGCCCACCGCGCCCTTCCTCGGTACCCGGGTGGTGCGGGGCATTCCGCTGGCCGACTACGCCGCGGTGCTCGACGAGCGCGCGACGTTCGTCGGGCAGTGGGGCCTGCGCCCCGCTCGGCGGGGCGATACGTCCGGTGGCTACGAGGCGCTGGTGGAGCGGGAGGGCCGTCCCCGGCTGCGCTACTGGCTTGACCGGCTGGTGAGCGAGCAGGTGCTGGAGGCCGCCGTGGTGTACGGGTACTTCCCCGGCTATGCCGAGGGCAACGAGCTGGTGATTCTGGACGAGCACTCGGGCGTGGAACGCGCGCGCTTCCGCTTCCCCCGGCAACGCGGTGGTCAGCGGCTGTGCGTTGCCGACTACTTCCGTCCGAAGGCCTCGGGCCTGGACGTCGTGGCGCTTCAACTGGTCACCGTCGGGCACCGGATCGGGGAGTACACCGCCGCGCTGTTCTCCGCCGACGCCTACCGGGACTACCTGGAGGTGCACGGTCTGTCGGTGCAGCTGGCCGAGGCCCTGGCAGAGTACTGGCACCGCCGGGTGCGCCAGGAACTGCTCCTGCCCGACGGCCGCGCGCTGGCCGAGGGGGAGTCGGGGGACCTTGGCGCCGTGCTGCGGGCGGACTACCGGGGGCGGCGGTACTCGTTCGGGTACTCGGCCTGCCCGGACCTGGAGGACCGAGCGAAGGTGGTGGAGCTGCTGCGGCCGGACCGGATCGGCGTCGACCTGACCGAGGAGTACCAGCTGGTGCCGGAGCAGTCGACCGATGCGCTGATTGTGCACCACCCGGCCGCGACCTACTTCAACGCCCAGTGAGCGGGGACGGGACCGGTCGGCGGGGCACCGGCCTGCGGGCCGTGCTGTTCGACATGGACGGCACCCTGGTCGACAGCGAGAAGATCTGGACGATCGGGCTGGAGGAACTGGCCCGGCACTACGGCGGCGTGCTGTCGTCGGCGGCCCGCTGGGCGATGGTGGGCACGAACATGACCGAGTCGATGACGATTCTGCATGATGATCTTGGTCAGCCGTGGCGGGACGTGGCCGGCAGCGCCGGGTGGCTGGAGACCCGGGTCAAGCGGCTGTACGCGGACGGGCTGGTCTGGCGTCCGGGAGCCCGTGAGCTGCTGGTCGAGGTCCGGGCCGCGGGGCTGGCCACGGCGCTGGTGACGGCGACGGCCCGGCACCTGGTCGAGGTGGCGTTGCGGTCGATGGGGGCCGGCCGGTTCGACGCGGTCGTCGCCGGTGACGACGTGGTGGCGACGAAACCCCATCCGGAGCCCTACCAGACGGCGGCGCGGCTGGTCGGGGCCGACTGCCACCGGTGTGTCGCGGTGGAGGATTCCCCGAACGGTGTGGCCAGCGCCCTGGCCGCCGGCTGCGCGGTGCTGGCCGTACCGTGCGAGGTCGCGCTGCCGCCCCGGGAGGGGGCGACGGTCGTCGGCAGCCTTGCCGATGTCGATGTCGCCTTCCTCCGGACCCTGACCCGCTGATCACCCGTGGCGGCCCGGGAGCCCGACCTGCGGGGTCCGGCTCCCGGGCGTGTCCGCCCTGGCGATGGGGCTACTCGTAGGCGATGGCGTTCAGGATGTTGAGACGCACGGCACGGATGGCCGGGAAGACCGCGGCGATGATCCCGACGATCCCGGCGAGCACCAGGTAGGCCACCATGAGGCTGACGGGGAACGTCAAGGTGGTGAATCCCTCGTCCCGCAGAGCCTCGACCGTCGCGGCTCCGAGCCCGGCACCGGCGCCGACGCCGAGCAGCGCGCCGAACAGGGAGATCACAACGGACTCCACGGTGATCATCCGGGTGGTCTGGGCCCGGCTGAGCCCGATGGCGCGGAGCATGCCCAGCTCCCGGGTGCGTTCGATGATCGACAGCACCAACGTGTTGATCACTCCGAGTACCGCGATGAGCATCGCGAGCGCCAGCAGCACCTGGATGAAGGTGAGGATCGTGTCGAACATGCTGGTCTGCTGATCAACATAGTCACTGCGGTCGGAGACCGAGATCTCTGGATTGTCCGCCAGCAGCGTCTCCACCTGGTCGCGTACGGCCTCGGTGTTTCCCTCGTCGTCCAGCCGGATCAGCGCGAGCTGGGGGTCGCGGGCGCGGAAGTCCGTGGCCTCTTCCGCGGAGACCACGAGACCCGAGGCCATCTCGGTCTCGTGGTAGATCCCGACCACCGTGAAGGGCCGGGGATCGGACCGCGAGAATCCCAGCTCGACGGTCGATCCGACGGCCAGGTCGCGGTCCTTGGCGGTGTCGTCGTCGAGCACGACCTGCCCCGGCCCCAACCGGTCGACCGCGCCCTCGGCCGCCGAGGCCCCGCTGATGGACATCAGGGCCGCGACATCGTCGGTCGCCGTGACGAAGGTGGGCTTGCTGTTCCACCGGGCCACGTCGTACCAGCAGGCGGCGACGGTGTCGACGTCGGCCAGCGCCCGGGCGTCGGTCAGCACGTCCGGGGAGAACGTCGGCGCGTTCTGGGAGGCCTGCAGCCCCGAGACGATCAGGTGGGCGTCCAGGTCCTTGTCCAGGGTGTCGCTGATGCTGGCCGAAGCCGACGAGAAGATCGTGCTGATGGCCGTGACGAGCGCGACCCCGACCATGAGCGCGGCGGCGGTGATCGCGGTCCGCCTCGGGTTGCGGGCGGTGTTGCGGCGGCCGAGTTCCCCCGGCATCGACCAGGCGAAGACCCGGCCGAGCAGGGAGACGGCCGGCCGCGCGATGACCGGGGTGAGCAGGGCGATGCCGATGAACGTCACCAGCACACCGCCAATGATCGTCCAGAGGGTCTGGTCGCCCGCGCGGCCGGTCAGCCCGATGAGCAGGGCCGTCGCCCCACCGAGGGTGATGATGCCGCCGCCGAGGGTGATCCGGGTCAGCGGCCGGTCCGGCGTGGCGGCCTCCTGGAGCGCCGCCATCGGCGGGATCCGGGAGGCCCGCAGGGCCGGCAGGAAGGCGGCGACCACCGTCACGATGATCCCGACGGCGAAGGAGGCGATGATGGCGTTCGCGGGGACGCCGATGCCGGCGATGCTCAGGTCGAAGAACGCCGCGATGAGCCAGCCGATGCCAACGCCGGCCCCCAGCCCGACCACCGAGGCGATCAGCCCGATGACCAGGGCCTCGGCGAGCACGGCCGCGAGAATCTGGTTGCGGCTGGCCCCGAGCGCCCGGATGAGGGCCAGCTCCCGCATCCGCTGGGCGACGATGATGGAGAAGGTGTTCAGGATGATGAACACTCCGACGAACAGGGCGATGCCGGCGAATCCAAGCAGAATGTAGTTGATGAACGACAGCCCCTCGCGCATGGCGTCGCTCTGGGTCTCCGCGAGTTCCTCGCCGGTCTTGACCTGGTAGCTCGGACCGACCGCCTGCCGGATGCGGTCGCGCAGCGCCGTTGGCGACTGGCCGTCGGCCGCGACGACGTCGATCTCGCTGAAGAGCCCCTCCTGGCCGTACAGCAGCCGCTGGGCGGTGGCGGTGGTGAACATCGTGGTCGTCTCGCCGATCAGGCTGTCCCGGTCGCCGGAGTAGCCGAAGATGCCCACGATGGTGAAGGTCTGCTTGAGCTGGCCGTCGGGCGAGGTGACGAGCAGGTCGATGGGGCCATCGATGGCGAACTTGCCCAGCCCGGCCAGCCCGGCGTTGATCACGACCTCGTCGTCCGCGGTCGGACTCCGGCCGCTGCGCAGCTGGATCAGGTCGTCCTCGCCGACCCAGTTGCCCCCGAAGCTGGGCATGCCGTACCCACCGCTGAGGATCTTGCCCGTCTTGGGGCTCAGTGGCTTGGCACCGTCGACGAAGACGACGCCGGTGGCGGTGGCGACCCCGTCCACGTCCTGGACGGTGTCGACGAGCCGCTCCGGGACCGGGTCGGCGACCACGGTGTCCTGGGAATCCTGGCCGGCGCGGGGCGTGCTGACGACCTGCACGTCGATGGTGGAGAACGCCGTGGTGAACATCGAGTCGAACGATCGCCCGATGGTGTCGGTGAGTACGAACGCGCCGGCCACGAACATGACGCCGAGCACCACAGCCATGGCGGACAGCGTCAGCCGGAGCTTGCGTGACAGCAGACTCTTCACAGTGGCGCGCAGCATCACACCGCTCCGAACGGCTCGTCGGCCGGCCCCGCGGCGTCGAGGCTCTTGAGCTTGTCGAGCACGTCTGAGGATGTGGGATCGTGCAGCTCATCGACGATCCGGCCATCGGCGAGGAAGATGACCCGATCGGCGTAGGCCGCCGCGTTGGGGTCGTGCGTGACCATGACGATGGTCTGGCCGAAGTCCCGCACCGAATTGCGCAGGAACCCCAGCACCTCGGTCCCGGAACGGGAGTCGAGGTTGCCCGTCGGCTCGTCGGCGAAGACGACCTCGGGCCGCGAGGCGAGCGCCCGGGCACAGGCGACGCGCTGCTGCTGGCCGCCGGACAGCTGGCTCGGGCGGTGCTCCAGCCGGTCGCTCAGCCCGACCGCCTCGATGACCTGCCGGAACCAGGCCTGATCCGGTTTGGTTCCGGCGATGGACAGCGGCAGCAGGATGTTTTCCTTCGCGCTGAGCGTCGGCAGCAGGTTGAACTGCTGGAAGATGAATCCGACCTTGTCGCGGCGCAGGGTGGTCAGCGCCCGGTCCGACAGGCCGGTCAGGGCCGTGGTGCCGATCTGCGCGGTCCCCCTGGTCACGGTGTCCAGCCCGGCCAGGCAGTGCATGAGGGTCGACTTGCCGGATCCGGACGGTCCCATGATCGCGGTGAACTGGCCGCGTTTCAGGGTGACGCTGACATTGCGTAGTGCGATGACCTCGGCTTCGCCGCTGCCGTAGACCTTCCAGACATCCACCGCGCGGGCGGCGATGTCCTCATCCGTGACTGTGGCGCTCACGCCAGTCTCCCTGATTCGTAGCCATAGGTATCTCTAACGGTAGGAGCTGGTATCCAGGTCCTGGTGTCCTGGCCGGAGGATTCGGGTTCCACCCTGAGGAGGACCGTCCCTAGATACCGGGACGGACCAGACCTGTCTCGTAGGCGAACACGACGGCCTGGACGCGATCGCGCAGGCGCAGTTTCGTCAGCACATGACCGACATGGGTCTTGACCGTGGTCTCGCTGACCGAGAGCCGCTGAGCGATCTCGGCGTTGGATAGCCCCCGGGCCAACTGCGCGAGCACCTCGCGCTCCCGGTCGGTCAGCGTGTCGAGCCCCCGGTCGGGGGCGGTGGTCAGATCCGGCAGCACGTCGGCGAACTGGTCGAGCAGGTTCTTGAGGATGCGGGGGGCGACCACGGCGTCCCCGGCGGCCACGGTTCGGATCGCGGTGACCAGGTCGTCGGCCGGAACGTCCTTGGTCAGGAAGCCGCTCGCTCCGGCGCGCAGCGCTCCGACGATGTACTCGTCGAGGTCGAACGTGGTCAGGACGAGCACCCGGACCGGCAACCGGGCCTCCACGATCGCCTTGGTCGCCGCGACGCCGTCCTGGTGCGGCATGCGGATGTCCATCAGGACGACGTCCGGCAACAGCCGGCGGGCCAGATCCACGGCCTCGACCCCGTCACCGGCCTCCGCCACGATGTCGAGGATCGGCTCGTCGCCCAGGACCATCTTGAAACCCGCCCGCAGCAACGGCTGATCATCGGCCAGCAACACCCGGATCGGGCGCCCGCTGGCCGGGTCCCAGCCCTGCCAGCCACTGCCGCCATCAGCCCCAGCGATCGTCACGACACCAACCTATCGTGCGAGGTCCAGTCGGTTTTCATGAACACGCGGTCGGTGGCGGCGGCCGGCCGACGTGCTCCAGCGGGATGCGGGCGTGCAACCGGTAGCCGCCGCCGGGGCGGGGACCGACCCGCAGCCGTCCACCGAAGAGCGCCACCCGTTCGCTCATGCCCAGCACCCCGTGACCGTGCCGGGCGCCGTCCGGGCGGGGCCCCCTGCCGGTGTCGGAGATCTCCAGATCCAGCACGTCGTCATCGATGTTGAGACGAACGTCGACGGTTGCGGAGGGGCCGGCGTGCTTGATCACGTTGGTCAGCGCCTCCTGAACGATCCGGTACACCGTCAGGGCCGTTCCGGGATCGACGGCGTCCACGCCGGTGTCCCCGGACAGCCGCACGGGCAGGCCGGTCTCCCGGACCTGCTCGATGAGTTCGACGACCGCCGCGAGGCCGGGCTGGGGCACCAGCTGGTTGTCGGGATGACCGTCGTCGGCGCGCAGGACGTCCAGCAGCCGGCGCATCTCCCGCAGCACCGCCCGGCCGGTCTGCTCGATGGTGCGCAGGGCCTCGTCGGCGGAGGCCGGGTCGCGGGTCAGCGCCCGGCGGGCGCCGCTGGCCAGCACACTCATGACGCTGATGTGGTGGGCGACGAGATCGTGCAGTTCCCTGGCGATGCGGCGGCGTTCCTCGGCGACGGCCTGGGTGGCCAGGGCCCGCTGGTTGGCCTCCGCGACCGTCGCCCGGTCCTCCAACGCGGCGGCGTAGGCCCGTCTGGTCCACACCATGCGCCCGATGAAGAAGAGCACGAGCGCGAGCATGGTGTTGATCGCGATGACGGCCGGCACCGACAGCGACGAGGTGACCTCCGGCGTCACGGGGCCGTCTCCGGCCCTCGACAGGGTCACCAGGCCGACGCCGGTCGAGGGAACCCAGAGCACCGCGACGGCGGTCAGGGCCTGCCGCAGCGGCAGGTAGGCGGCCGTGGTGTAGGCCACGACCATGAGCGCCCCACCGCTGTCGACGATCGTGCCCATGGCCGGCAGCAGCTGGGGCAGGCAGGTGTATACCAGCACGCTGGCGACCGCGGCCCACGGCCACCGCCGTCGTACGGCCATCGGCGCGACGCCGAGGACGGCCCAGAGGCAGCTGACCGGGCTCAACCGGAGGCCGGTGGTCGCGGCCGCGGTGGACATCAGCGCCAGGAGCAGGCCGTTGATCAGCGCTCCCAGCAGGGCATCCGCCACCAGGGGGCGCCGGCGGATCCATGACCATACCGTCCACCGGGGTGCGTTCAGCGCCTTCACCCGCGCGAGGTTACTGGTCGGCGGGGAACGGGGGCAGCTGCCCGCCGTGGGCCGGGCAGTGGGCCTGGTGGGAACACCAGTCGCACAGCCGACCGGCCGATGGCCGAAAGTCCCGATCTGCCGTGGCCCGATCGATCGCCTGGCGAAGGGCCACCAGCGTGCGCTCGAAGCGTTCGAGGTCGTCGGCGTCCGGGGTGAAATCGCAGATCTGCACGTCCTTGAGGTACATCAGCCGCAGGACCCGGGGCAGCACGCCGCGCCCGCGCCAGAGCACCAGAGCATAGAACCTCAGCTGGAACAGGGCTCGGGCCTCAAAGGCCTCCCTGGGGGCGCCGCCGGTCTTGTAGTCGACCACCCGCAGCTCACCGGAGGGAGCCACATCCAGCCGGTCGATGTAGCCGTGCAGCACCAGGCCACCGGCCACCTCGGCCTCGACGAAGCACTCGCGTTCGGTGCCGGCCAGCCGGCGGGGGTCCTCCATCGTGAAGTACCCCGCGAGCAACGCGTTGGCCGCCGCCAGCAGCGTGCGCTCCGCGTCGGGCGTCGCGGCTAGGACCTCGGCGACCGCCGGATCCGTCGCGGTGAGCCGCCGCAGGGCCTCGGGCAGCAGCCCGGTGGCGTTCTCCGGGGTCCGGTCGACCACCGGCAGGCCGAACAGCCGTTCCAGCACGGCGTGCACGAGACTGCCCCGGGCCTGCTCCACGGTGGGACGCTCGGGCAGCCGGTCGATGTTGCGGAACCGGTACAGCAGGGGACAGGTCTTGAAGTCCGCCGCGCGCGAGGGGGAAAGGCTCCGCTGGCGGGGCCCAGCGGTGGGGGGCGTGGGTCGGGTGCTCGGGGCGGTCATGGCCACGAGAGTATGGGACGGGTGTGACACCCGGCGGTGGCCCGGCACGGCCGGCCCACCCGGCCGTAGCATCTGAGGTGATGGACCCCCACACCGCAGCCCCCGCCCCCGAGCCCTCCCGCCGGACCGAGCGCGAGCGGCAGGGCCTCGGCCTGCCGCTGGGGCGGCTGTTCGGCGCACCGGTACGGCTGAGCCTGGCCTGGCTGCCGCTGGGTGCGCTGGTGACGTTCCTCTACGGGCAGAACGTCCTGGTCGATCGCCCGGCGTTGCCGGCCCCGGTCGGATACGTCGTCGGCGCGGGGTTCGCCCTCTGCCTGGTCGTCTCCGTGCTGCTGCACGAGGTCGGCCATGCGGTCATGAGCCAGCGGCTGGGGATGGGGGTGCGGGGGATCACCGTCGAGGCACTGGGCGGATACACCGAGACGGAGCGTGAGGCGCCGAAACCGGCGGCGGAACTCCTGGTGTCCCTGGCCGGGCCGGTGACCTCGCTCGGCCTGGGGATCGTCGCGGGGCTGGCGGCGGCGGTGGCTCCCCCGGGGACGCTCGCCGAGCAGCTGGCCGCGCAGACGGCGTTCGCCAACCTCGTCGTCGCGGCCGTCAACGCCCTGCCCGGCCTGCCGCTTGACGGCGGCCGGGCGTTGCAGGCCGTCGTCTGGGCCGCCACCGGCGACCGCCCCCGGGGACAACGCGTCGCCGGCTGGTCCGGCCGGGCCATCGCCGGGTTCTGCCTGGTCGCCGCGGTGACCCTGTACACCTCGGAGCTGCTGTCGCTGGTCGGGATGCTGGTCACCGTGCTGATCTCGTTCACGATCTGGACCGGGGCCGGGCAGGCGATCGGGGCGGCGGCGCTGACCGACCGGCTCACCGGGTTCGACGTGGCCAGGCTGTCGCGTCCGATGGTCGCCGTCCTGTCGGGCACCACGCTGGCCGAGGCCCGGTGGACGGTGGCGCAGAGCGGGCTGGCCGATCCGGTGATCGCGGTGGCCAGCCCGGATGGCCAGGTTCTCGGGGTGCTGCATCCCGAGGCGGTGGCCGCCGTCCCGGCAGAACGCCGGTCGCGGATCAGCGTCGACTCGCTCGTGCGTCACCTGACCCCGGGGCATGTCGTGGAGACCGGATTGTGTGGGTTGGAACTGCTCCGGGCGGTAGGCCATGACCCGAGCGCGGACTACCTGGTGGTGCAGGACGAAGATGTGATCGGCGTCCTGCGGGGCGCCGAGCTGACGACGCTGCTTGAGTCCGCAGGACTCGTTTCCAGGAGGACCCCCCGGTGACCGCTTCGCATCCCACGCCAACCGTTTCACCAGCCGCCGGCCCGGCCGCGGTCCGGCGGGGACCGTTCTGTCCCGGCGACCGAGCTCAGCTGACCGACCCGAAAGGGCGAATGCATACCTTGCTCCTGGAACCGGGCAAGCTGTTTCACACCCACCGGGGCACCGTCGCCCACGACGACCTGATCGGCGCGCCGGACGGCATCGTCGTCACCTCCACCGGCGGCACGGCCTACCTGGCGCTGCGTCCGCTGCTGGCCGACTACGTGCTGTCCATGCCCCGGGGCGCGCAAGTGATCTACCCGAAGGACGCCGCGCAGATCGTCGCGCAGGGCGACGTCTTCCCCGGTGCGACGGTGCTGGAGGCCGGGGCCGGCTCGGGGGCGCTGACCTGCTCGCTGCTGCGGGCCGTGGGCGACGGTGGCCGGGTGATCTCCTACGAGCTGCGGCCGGAGTTCGCCGCCATCGCCCGGCGCAATGTCGAGGCGTTCTTCGGCGGGCCCCACCCGGCCTGGACGCTGCAGGTCGGGGACGTCGCGACCTGCCAGGAACCGGAGGTCGACCGGGTGGTGCTGGACATGGTGGCCCCGTGGGAGGTGCTGGAAACCGTGGCCGGCCTGCTGGTGCCCGGCGGGGTGCTCGTCGGCTACGTCGCGACGACCCCGCAGGTGTCGGATCTGGTGGAGGCCCTGCGCGCCCGAGGGGGGTTCACCGAGCCTCGGGCGTGGGAGACCCTGGTGCGCGACTGGCACGTCGACGGCCTGGCCGTACGCCCCGGGCACCGGATGATCGGCCATACCGCGTTCCTCGTCACCGCCAGGCGCCTGGCGCCCGGGGTGCTGGCACCACCCCGACGGCGGAGACCGAGCAAGGGCGCGGAGGCGTACGCGGCGCGGCGAGCGGCGACGGCGGACACGACGGCGGACACGACGGCGGACACGACGGTTGCGGCGGCCGGGCTGGACACGGTGGGGGGTGCGTAGTGAATCGACCGGGATTTGGTGATCTTCCGGCGGTCTTCCCGGACTGGTCGCCATATCCTGACCTGGAATCGGCCGCTCGTGCCTACCTGCGCGACCCCGATATCGCGATGGAGTCACTGGCGGGGGCACTCCACGGCCAGCAGGTGCTCGGTTTCACCCTCGAACGGTTCGTCAACGATGTCAACGGCGTATGGCAGGAGGTCGTCGTGTGCGACGGCACCCGGCTGGTGCTGTGGCACGGCGAGGACATTCCGCCCGACGAGGCACCACCGGGCTCGATGACCTCCTCGCTGCGGGTGATCGCCCTGTCGGCGGTGACCGAGGTCGGCTGTCGCCGCCGGCTGTCGAAGAGCCCCAACGGCCATGTCCGGATTGACAGCATCGACGTCTACCTGCTGCTGACGTCCGTTGAC
Source organism: Dactylosporangium sp. (assembly GCA_013041765.1). GTDB lineage: Bacteria > Actinomycetota > Actinomycetes > Mycobacteriales > Micromonosporaceae > JABDRL01. The sequence continues at coordinate 17,598 of JABDRL010000396.1, forward strand.
GAGGCCACCGCCGCTGGCGAGGAGTCCGGGCCGCTGGTGATGCGCCACGACGCGCTGCGCTTCGGCAAGACCTTCGACGACGGCGGATCCGGCCAGATCACCCGGCTGGAGGAGTTCGCGTGCCTGGTCGCCCAGCTGATCGGCAAGCCGATCCTCTAGCCGATCGGCCTGAGGTGGATGCAGGCACCCGGGCAGTCGCGGGCGGCGTCCAGGACCGCTTGGCGCTGGTCGCTGGGCACCACCGCCCGGCTGCCCGGCGTCTGGAGCAGCCCGCCCCCGGGGTCTCGCGGATAGGCGAGGCCGTCGGTGTCGAACCCGAAGACCCTCGGCGCCACCTGGACGCACAGCCCATCGCCGGTGCACAGGTCCTGGTCGATCCAGGTCTCCAGCGCTCCGCCGTCCGGGCCGGTGCGGGTATCGGAGATTCGGTCGGCGGCCGTCGGGCAGTCGGTCATTTCGCCATGTCCCACAGCCCGACGGTACCCCGGTCCGCAGCGCCGACCCGTCGGCATTTCACGGCATGTTTGTAAACACCCAGTCGCTGTACGCGGGTGGATGGACCTGAGAGGCGTGTCAGCGGATAGTGTTAGGGCACGACGTTCGAGCCCCCGGGGAGGTGGGACGTGGCACGCAGCGACGACGCGGAATCACGCGCCGCACGGTGGGAGAGGGACGCCCACGACCTCTCCACTCAGGTTGCGTTCCTTCAGGAGGAGCTCGCCTTGGTGCGGCGCAAACTGGCCGAGAGCCCTCGGCACGTTCGGCAACTGGAGGAGCGCCTGGCAGCGGCCCAGGCACAGATCGCGAGGCTGACAGAGAACAACGACCGGCTGGTCGCCACCCTCAAGGAGGCTCGGGCCCAGATCGTCACCCTCAAGGAGGAGGTCGATCGGCTCGCGCAACCGCCGAGTGGCTATGGAGTCTTCCTCGCCCGACACGATGACGGCAGCATCGATGTGTTCACGGGCGGGCGCAAGCTGCGGGTGGCGGTGTCGCCGACGTTGGAGGTCACCGATCTGCGTCGGGGGCAGGAGGTGCTGCTCAACGACGCGCTCAACGTGGTCGACGCGTTCGGTTTCGAACGTGTCGGTGAGGTGGTGATGCTCAAGGAACTGCTGGAGGTCCCAGAAGGCGAGCGTCCCGACCGTGGGCTGGTCATCTCGCACGCCGACGAGGAACGTGTGGTCCACCTGGCGGACACCCTCACGGAGGTCCCACTGCGGGCCGGGGACTCGCTGCTCATCGAGCCCCGATCGGCATACGCCTACGAGCGGATTCCGAAGAGCGAGGTTGAGGAACTGGTCCTGGAGGAGGTCCCCGACGTCCACTACGCCGACATCGGCGGGCTGACCAGGCAGATCGAGCAGATCCGGGACGCGGTGGAGCTGCCCTTCCTGCACGCGGAGCTGTTCCGGGAGCACCAGCTGCGCCCCCCGAAGGGGGTGCTGCTCTACGGGCCGCCCGGCTGCGGCAAGACGCTCATCGCCAAGGCCGTGGCCAACTCGCTGGCCAAGAAGATGGCGGAGCAGCGAGGCGAGGAGCAGCGCACCAGCTACTTCCTCAACATCAAGGGGCCGGAGCTGCTCAACAAGTACGTCGGCGAGACCGAACGTCACATTCGTCTGATTTTTCAGCGGGCTCGGGAGAAGGCCAGCGAGGGTACGCCGGTCATCGTGTTCTTCGACGAGATGGACTCGGTGTTCCGGACCCGGGGGTCCGGAGTGTCCTCCGACGTGGAGAACACGATCGTGCCGCAGTTGCTGTCGGAGATCGATGGCGTCGAGGGGCTGGAGAACGTCATCGTCATCGGGGCCTCCAACCGGGAGGACATGATCGATCCGGCGATCCTGCGGCCCGGTCGTCTGGATGTGAAGATCAAGATTGAGCGGCCGGACGCCGAGGCGGCCAAGGACATCTTCTCCAAGTACATCCTGGTCGACCTGCCCCTGCACGCCGACGATCTGACCGAGCACGGCGGGTCGGTCGACGCGACGGTGGCTGCCATGATCGACGCGACGGTGCTCCGGATGTACTCGGAGACCGAGGAGAACCGCTTCCTGGAGGTCACCTACGCCAATGGGGACAAGGAAGTCCTGTACTTCAAGGATTTCAACTCCGGAGCGATGATCCAGAACATCGTCGACCGGGCGAAGAAGATGGCCATCAAGGACTTCCTGTCCAACCGGCAGCGCGGGCTGCGCCTGCAACATCTCATCGACGCCTGCGTCGACGAGTTCCGGGAGAACGAGGACCTGCCCAACACGACCAACCCCGACGACTGGGCCCGGATCTCGGGCAAGAAGGGCGAGCGGATCGTCTACATCCGCACCCTGGTATCCGGTGGCAAGGGCACCGAATCCGGTCGTTCCATCGACACCGTCACGAACACGGGCCAGTACCTCTAACCTGCGGTGTCGCGAAGGC